>CALXDL010000061.1 GCA_944387055.1 uncultured Oscillospiraceae bacterium | reverse complement strand
ACTCGTCGCTGTAGGAGCTGTAGTCGCCGAACATGCCGGAGTACTGGCTCTTCTTCATGATGTGGAACCCGTCCGGGTCGATCTTCACGCCGATCCGGGCGCCCACGGGGGAGTGGTCCGTGGTCTGAATCAGCCACTTGAAGCCCCGGAAGTCCACGATGATGTCATACTGCATCCCCTTGAAGGTGACGGAGGTGACGGTGCCCACCAGCTGGCCCTGGTCCACGGGGACGATGTCGATGTCCTCGGGCCGGATGACCACGTCCACCGGCTCGTTCCCGGCGAAGCCGCCGTCCAGGCAGGGGAACTCCCGTCCGTACATCTTCACCAGCTTGTCCCGGACCATGACGCCGTCGATGATGTTGGACTCGCCGATGAAGTCCGCCACGAAGGCGTTCTTGGGCTCGTTGTAGATGTCCTCCGGCGTGCCGATCTGCTGGATGCAGCCCTTGTCCATCACCACGATGGTGTCGGACATGGTCAGCGCTTCCTCCTGGTCGTGGGTCACATAGATAAAGGTGATGCCCACCTGCTGCTGGATCTTCTTCAGCTCCAGCTGCATGTCTTTCCGGAGCTTCAGGTCCAGGGCGCCCAGGGGCTCATCCAGCAGCAGCACCTTGGGCCGGTTCACCAGGGCCCGGGCGATAGCCACCCGCTGCTGCTGGCCGCCGGAGAGCGCGTCGGGCTTGCGGTTTTCAAAGCCCTTGAGGCTGACGGTCTCCAGCATCTCCATGACCCGCTCCTGGATCTCCTTCTCCGGCCGCTTCTGCATCCGAAGGCCGAAGGCAACGTTCTCAAAGACGTTCATATGGGGGAACAGGGCGTACTTCTGGAACACCGTATTGATCTGTCGTCGATAGGGGGGGACATCATTGATCCTCACACCGTCGAACAGGACGTCTCCCGACACAGGGGTCGTGAAGCCGCCGATGATGCGCAGCGTCGTGGTCTTGCCACAGCCGCTGGGTCCAAGCAGTGTGAGGAATTCTTTGTCGTTGATATAAAGGTTGAGATCGTTGAGAACCACTTCGTCGTCAAACGCCATGCGGATGTTCCGCAGACGGATCAACTCTTTGGACATGTATCCTCCCCCATTTCATGATGATTTTTTGACTGGATTGAACGCCTCTTTTCTCTGTTGAGGGGGAACCTTTCTCGTCGAAATTCAGCAATTATGAACTATATCGGAAGTGACCACAAATGTCAAGTAAAATGCAGATATATCGCCTCATTCAGATCGCCGGGAAATATTTATCGCGGAAGGGTACGTCTGCCACGGTAAACTCCCGCCCCCGCAGATATCCCAAAAGGCCCGCGTCCGTTGGGAATGGGAAAGAGAGCTTGTATGAATACAGAGCTTGCTTCGTCTCATGATAGTCTCTGTTGACCGCACCGTCCCCATACTTGCCATCCCCCAGCAAGGGACAGCCGATGGCGGCCATGGAGACACGGATCTGATGGGTCCGGCCGGTAAGGAGCCGGCATTCTACCAAAGAGAGGGGGCCACGGGTCTCCAAGGTCTGATAGAGGGTCACAGCAGTTTTTCCTCCAGGGACGGGGCGGTGATAGAAGGTCACTTGCTTCCTCTCCTCGTCCTTGCGCAAAAAGCCCTCGATCTTCCCCGCCGGGGGCTTTGGCCGGCCAACAGTGACGCAGAGATAGGACTTCTCCACCTCGTGGGCACGGATCTTCTCGTTGAGGATCCGCAGGGTCTCGGCGTTTTTAGCGGCAATGACGATGCCGCCGGTGTTGCGGTCGATCCGGTTGCATAGGGCCGGAGCGAACGCGTTCTCCTGCTTCGGGTCCCATTCCCGTTTCTGGTAGAGGTAGGCTTGGATATGGTTGATGAGCGTATCGACTTTTTCCGTCTCGTCGGCATGGACCACCATGCCAGGCCGCTTGTCGGCGAGGAGCAGGTTCTCATCCTCGTAGACGATGGAGAGCTTTGGCCGGAACACGGTCAAGAACATGTTTTCTTCAGAGGGCTTGTCAAAGAACTCGTCATTGATATATAATTGTAAGATGTCGCCGGCTTCTAGCCGCGCATCCCGCTTGGAGCCTCTGCCGTTGACCTTGATCCGTTTGAGACGGATATATTTTTGGAGCAGAGCGGGCGGCAACAACGGCAGGTTCTTTGCCACGAAGCGGTCCAGCCGTTGACCAGCATCGTTTTTCCCAATGGTGAATTCGCGCATATCTGCCCTCCGATGTAGATCCTTCGCCTCTATCATACCTGTTCGGAGAGGGGTTGTAAAGGATCCTGGGGAAGAGAATTTTCAAGAGGAGATAGGAAAGACTATGAAAGCACGCAAGGAGCCGCCCATCCGCCCGGTGAATGGCATCTGGATCCTGGGCGGAGGATATCTCATCTATACAGCGGCCCAACTGTTATACAATTTTTTTACGGGGACTACGGAGATCCCCGTCGGGAACGTCCTGGGAGGCGTGGTGTTCGCGCTGGCCGGTGCACTCATGCTGTTTCGGGAATGGCAGGTCTATCGCGCCAACAAAGCCCGCAGGGAACGCCAGGCATCCGAGATGGAGGAGCCGCGTGAGGAGGAGACGCCATGAATCCAGACCTGCTCTGTGCCGCCGTGCAGGAGGCACCGGTATATCTGGACCGCTTCGACCGGCGGCACTACGATGAGGCGTTCCGGGAATACGTCGAGCGCTTCGGCCCCGCTTATCTGGAGGCAGGGCGAGAGACCGGCGGAGACGAGGAGGCCCTCACCGCTCTAGCAGAATCCATACTCGACCGACTGGAGGCGGGGTGGAAGCGGCGGCGCTTCTGGGACCGCAGTGCTGTCCGCGCCAACGAAAAGCAGATGGTGGTGGCGTATCTCTCGCCGATGCTGCTGGGACTGGAAGAACCAGCATGCCTGTGCTTGGCGAAGACCCTGCGGGACCGTTGGACTGCCCGTTGGCCGAAGGATGGCTACGGGATCGCGCCGTTCACGAAGATCCAAGCGGGCTTTCGTTATGCCATCGCCGGCATCGACCTTCCTGACCCGGAACGGGAACGAAGGCGGGACGACGATGTGCTGTAAAAAAGCAGTGGGATATCGAAAAAATCATTTGACAACTGCCGGAGCATCCCTTATAATACTACTCGTGTCATTGCGAGGTATCTTATGCTTTTTGATGTATCGCCTATCTTGCATACGCCGGGGAAGGAGCTGCCGTTCCGCTTCGACCTGGACTTGAGGGACGTGGAGTTCGGCGGCCGATATCCGGTAGTCCGGCCTGTGGCCGTGGAAGGTCTGGTGCGCAACAGTGCCGATGTGCTGGAGCTCCACTTGACGGCCCGGACCCTATTGGACGCAGTGTGCGACCGCTGTGGGAAGCCATTTCGTCTGGACAAGGAGATCCCGTTCGATTGCCTGTTGGCAGAGGAGCTGCAGGATGAAGCGAACGATGAGATATTGCTTTTGGAAGACGGGAAAGTAGACGTAGAAGATCTGGCTCGTACAGCGTTCATCCTCGGCATGGATACCAAGATATTGTGTTCGGAAGATTGCAAGGGACTGTGCCCCCGGTGCGGCGCCGACCTGAACCTCGGCCCCTGCTCTTGTAAAAAAGAAGCAGATCCGCGCCTGGCCGTCCTGGCCAAGCTTTTAGAGAACAAATAAAGGACAAATAAGGCCTGGGGCGACCCTGCTGCCTTTGAAAGATCAAGGAGGTGTCACAATGGCAGTACCTAAGGGGAAAGTATCCAAAGCAAGACGCGACAAACGCCGTAGCTCTCACTGGAAGCTGGACGTTCCCGGTCTCGTCAAATGCCCGAAATGCGGTGCGCTGCACCTGCCTCACAGAATGTGCCAGGAGTGCGGTACTTACAACGGCCGTGAAGTCAAGGTCGTGAAGTCCGTCGTTTCCAAATAAGGAAGTCTGCACGCTTGATAAGGAGGGAAGAAGGCTCTTCCCTCCTTGTTTTTTGCCTTGCGCTTCTGAGTGGGAATGGATATAATAAGTGCGAAATGAGAAAGAGAAAGGGGAGGGAACGCCGATGAGACCTATCGTTGCCATCGTGGGCCGGCCCAATGTGGGCAAGTCCATGCTGTTCAACAAATTGATCGGGAAGCGGCTTTCCATCGTGGAGGATACCCCGGGCGTCACCCGGGACCGTATCTATGGTGAGACAGATTGGAATGGCCGGCCGTTCACGCTTATCGATACTGGAGGCATCGAGCCTCGAGCAGACAGTCAGATCTTGTCGTTCATGCGAGAGCAGGCCCAGATCGCCATCGACCATGCAGACGTCATCATCTTTCTGACAGATATCCGGACGGGCCTTACCGCAGCCGATCATGAAGTGGCGAACCTGCTGCTGCGCAGCGGGAAGCCTATCGTCTTGGCGGTGAACAAGATGGACTCTGTCGGCGCGCCGGACCCAGATTACTATGAGTTCTATAACCTGGGACTGGGCGATCCCATCCCGGTCTCCGCCGTCCATGGGCACGGGACGGGGGATCTATTGGATGCATGCATCCAGTATTTCCCGCCGGAGGAAGAGGAGACCGAGGAGGACGACGCCATCAAAGTGGCGGTCATCGGAAAGCCGAACGCCGGAAAGTCCTCTTTAGTGAACCAGATCCTGGGGGAGGAACGGGTGATCGTCTCCGACATGGCGGGGACCACGCGGGACGCCATCGACTCCCGGTTCGAGAATGAGAAGGGCAAATTCGTCTTCATCGATACCGCCGGGATCCGCCGGAAGTCCAAAGTAGAGGAGACAGTGGAGAGGTACAGCGTCCTGCGGGCCACTATGGCCATCGAACGCAGCGATGTCTGCCTCATCATGGTCGATGCCACAGAGGGCGTCACGGAACAAGATACCAAGATCGCAGGATTGGCGCACGAGGCGGGGAAAGCCAGCATCATCGTGGTGAACAAGTGGGACCTGATCGAGAAGGACGGCAAGACCATGGACCATATGCGTCAAGACGTCCGCAATGCGTTCGCTTTCATGACGTATGCCCCGATCCTCTTCATCTCTGCCAAGACCGGCCAGCGGGTGGAACGCCTCTTCGAGCTGATTGATTACGTCTCCAATCAGGCCAGCACCCGCATCACCACTGGGATGCTCAACAATGTCCTCGCTGATGCGCAGACCCGCGTCCAGCCACCCAGTGACAAGGGCCGCCGCCTGAAGATCTACTATATGACGCAAGTGGGCATCCGGCCGCCTCATTTCGTCATCTTCTGCAATGACGCACGACTGTTCCATTTCTCGTATCAGCGCTATATCGAAAACTGCCTGCGCAGCACCTTCGGATTGGAGGGGACGCCCATCACGATCACCATCCGCCAGAAGGGCGAGAAGGAGGGCTGAGGAGATGCTGGATTCTTTCTATCTAGACCCCAATGCCCCCACGGGGCCTGATCCCCTCGGCATTCTTCTCGTGGCAGTGATCGCCTATTTCTGCGGCTGCTTCAACGGGGCAGTGATCGTCTCCAAGTACATTTTGCGGGACGATGTCCGTAAGCATGGCAGCGGCAACGCGGGCCTCACCAATTTCTACCGCACCTTCGGCGGCCCGCTGACCTTCGTAGTGATCCTGACGGATGTGCTGAAGGCCGTCGTGGCGGTGCTGCTGGGCAGCTGGCTCCTGGGATATTTTTTCGGACAGAACGGTTACGCGGCCAGTATCCGGATCAGTGATATGTGGGCGCTTTTCGGAAAATACTGGGCGGCGCTTTTCTGCCTGCTGGGCCATATGTTCCCTTGTATGTTCCACTTCAAGGGGGGCAAAGGCATCCTCTCCGGCGGTACCGCCGTCTGGATGATCGATTGGCGGATCGCCCTGGTGGTCTGGATAGGCTTCCTGCTGCTGACCGTCCTGACTCGGTACGTATCCCTGGGTTCCCTCTGGGCAGGGGCCAGCTTCCCCTTCGCCTCCTGGTACTACCATCCAGATCCGGTGATCGTGATCCTGGCGTTCCTCTTGGGAGGCCTTGTGGTCTGGCAGCATCGAGGCAACATCGTCCGCTTGATCCATGGCAATGAGAACAAATTCAGCGTACACCGGAAGAGGGGGGAGAAAGCATGAAAGCAGTGGTCTTAGGCAGTGGTGGTTGGGGGACGGCTCTCAGCCAGGTGCTTTGCGACAATGGTCATGAGACGTATCTGTGGTCCCACGATGCCGCCAAAGCGGAACAGATGGCCCGGACACGAGAGAATCCATTGCTCACAGGCGTGATCCTGCCGGAGAGCCTCCATATCACAGGCGGTCTGGACTGCCTGCGGGGAGCGGACCTGGTGGTCTCTGCACCCCCTTCCTTCGCGGTCCGGGAGACGGCGCGGAAGATGCGTCCATACCTCACGGAGCAGACCGTCGTAGTCTCTGTCTCCAAAGGCATCGAGCGGGACACCAACCTGCGTTTGAGTCAGGTCATCCGGGAGGAGATAGATGATATCTGCAAAGTAACAGCACTTTCTGGTCCTTCTCACGCAGAAGAAGTGGGGATCCGACTGCCGACTGGCTGTGTTTCTGCCTGCCAAGATGTGCATGCGGCCCGCTTCGTGCAGGACGCTTTCATGAACGACTACTTCCGGGTGTATACCAGCGGCGACATCGTAGGTGTGGAACTGGCTGCGGCGCTGAAGAACGTGGTGGCGCTCAGCTGCGGTATCTGCACAGGACTGGGATACCAGGACAACACGAAGGCCCTGCTGATGACGCGAGCCATGGCAGAGCTGACCCGTTTGGGCGAGCAGATGGGCGGCACGCGGCGGACGTTCGGCGGCCTTGCGGGCATGGGGGACCTTATCGTGACTTGTACCTCACTGCACTCCCGGAACAATCGAGCGGGCATCCTCATCGGCCAGGGCAAGACGCCGCAGCAGGCGATGGAGGAAGTAGGCGCTGTCGTGGAAGGTTATTTTGCTGCCGAGAGCATCCATCAGCTGGCGGAGCGTGAACACGTGGAGATGCCTATCTGCCGCTGCGCTTATGAGTTGCTCTATCAGGGCAAAGATGTCCGTGGCGTGGTGGGCGAGCTGATGGGACGCGCCAAGAAAGATGAGCTCTTGGAGACGACGTGGCTGTGAAGCGTACAGAGCGTTCGATACCTTTCCTGGGAAAACTGATGAGGGCGGCGCTCCCTTAGAGCGCCGCCCTCATATCGTTGGATCCTTATCTAGCAGGGGCCAAGGGAGACAGGTCGTCTTGGAAAGAAAAGGACCTCCGGACTTTCAAGTCCGGAGGCCTGTTTGTCCACGTTAGACCGCTCTGGTGACTTTACCGGAACGCATGCACCGGGTACAAACATACACATGGCGGGGGGAACCATCGACGATCGCCTTCACACGCTTCACATTGGGCTTCCACATACGATTAGAACGCCGGTGAGAGTGGGAGACCTTGATGCCGAAAGACACGCCCTTGTCGCAAAACTCGCACTTAGCCATCGGTTGCACCTCCTTGCTATTGCGTGATCCATACCTTCTATAACAGGCACAAGTGATATATTAACAGAAAAGGATCTAAAATGCAAGAAGAATTTTCAAAAAATCGTAGGAGACTCGGATAGCTGCACGAGGTGAAGGTGTTGCGAAAGGAAGGGAAGTCATATATAATAAAGACGATACGACCGCCGTCGATTTTTTGACCGCCCAGCCGGGCGTTCATACGGCGGACAGGATGTGGCGCGCATTCGACAGCGCGCCGGAAAGGATGGCGCCATGTACGAACACGGCATGAAGATCACAGATCTCGTAAAACTCTTCGACTTAGAAGTACTCAATCAAGGAAGCGATTACGAGACGGCCCTCCTCACTATCACAGATGTGAACCGGCCTGGGCTCCAATTCCATGATTTCTACGATTATTTCGATCCCAGACGCCTCCAGGTCATCGGAAAGGCAGAAGTGACTTATCTCAAGGGCTTGAGCGAAGAACGCCGCCGCAAATGCTTCGATGACCTGTTCCTCTATGATATCCCGGCTCTTGTGATCTCCCGCGGACTGGATTGTTTCCCGGAATGCTTGGAGAGCGCCAAGGAACATGAGAAGACGATCTTGCGGACCCAGGAGACCACGGTGGATTTCACCAGCCACACCATCGAATATCTCAACCGGGTGCTGGCGCCCTGCGTCACCCGCCATGGGGTCTTACTGGACATCTATGGAGAGGGCGTCATGATCACGGGCGACTCGGGCATCGGCAAGAGCGAGTCCGCCATCGAGCTGATCATGCGGGGACACCGACTGGTGGCAGACGATGCGGTGGAACTGCGCCGTATCTCTAACCAGCTCATCGGCACCGCTCCGGAGGTCATCCGGTATTATATCGAGCTGCGCGGCATCGGCGTCATCGATGTGCGCCAGCTCTTCGGCCTGCGGGCGATCAAGACGGAATCGCCTTTGGACCTGATCGTCCATTTCGAGCAGTGGGACAATACGAAATTCTATGACCGGCTTGGCATCGAGGAGCACTTCACTGAGATTCTGGACGTCCAGATCCCCTATCTCATCATCCCAGTCCGGCCGGGCCGGAACTTGGCCAGCATCGTGGAAGTTGCGGCTATGAACAACCGTCAGCGGCGCTATGGGATCAACGCAGCAAAGGAATTGGCCCGCCGCGTGGACATGCGGGCAGATGCTGGCAGCAGGCAGCAGGGGTAAGGAGGCAGAGATATGTATCATGTGGGCATCGACGTCGGTGGGACGAACCTGAAGGCAGGCTTGGTGGATCAGGATGGCAAGATATTGGCGGTGGAGCGCGTGCCGCTGGACTTCCATGGCGCAGAGGCGTTCGCTGCCACGCTGGCAGATCTTGCGCAAGCGGTCCTGCGGACAGGAGGCGTGGACATCGCTCAAGTCGCCTGTGTCGGTATCGGACTGCCGGGTGCTGTGGCAGGGGGAGATGCGCTCTTCATCACCAACATCCCCATGAGGGACGTTCCGTTGGCGCAGCTTTTCCGTAAGCATCTGGACTTGCCGGTCCTATTGGGGAACGATGCGGATTGTGCCGCTGTGGGAGAGTTTTTCTGTGGTGCTGGGAAAGGCACGCGAGATCTCGTCGTGGTGACGCTCGGAACTGGGATCGGCGGCGGGATCATCCTGGACGGGAAACTGCGCGGCGGCCTCTCTTCCAGCGAGGCAGGACACTTGGTGATCTGCCATGGCGGGGAACCCTGCAACTGTGGCCGCCGCGGATGCTGGGAGCAGTACGCATCCGCCACAGGGTTGATCCGACTGACGAAAGAGGCCATGGCGGAGCATCCGGAGAGCCTTCTCCACCAGGTCGCCGCCGAAACGGGCGGGGTGGAAGGGCGGACGGCTTTCCAGGCAGCGGAACGTGGAGACGAGACAGCGTTGGGAGTCTGCAGGAACTATGTAGAGTATCTGGCAGACGGGACCGTGAGCCTCATCAACATCCTTCGGCCGGAGGTAGTGGCCATCGGCGGCGGTGTGGCAGCGGCGCCGGACGAGTTACTGATGGAGCCTCTGCGGGAGATCGTCAGCCGGGAGAGCTTTGCTCGTCATGGTGGCCGGACCACCCGTATCCTGCGGGCGGAACTAGGCAACGATGCCGGTATCATCGGCGCAGCGATGCTGGACCGTGTGGTCTGAACCTTTGAGGATGGGAGGTCCTTCCATGGACTGGTACAGGAAGCTGGACGAACAGGTGGCGATGTATCTGCCAGACCTGGAAATGGCAGAAGAGGAACCGATGAGCCGGCACACCTCGTTCCGCATCGGCGGGCCGGCGCGCCGGATGGCTTTTCCCCGGACAGGGGAGCAACTGGTCCTGCTGATGAGCTTCGCGGATCTATGCGGCGCACGGCCGCTCATCATCGGGAAGGGGACCAATCTCCTGGTGTCAGACGAAGGATTGGACCGATTGGTGATCGATACTTCCACAGCGTTGGACCACGTGGAAGCCGATGCGGGAGTCGGCTGTGTCACAGCGGCGGCTGGTGCATCCTTGACGCGGGTGGCCGAGGTCGCCTGCAGGATGGGCTTGACAGGTCTGGAGTTCGCCCATGGGATCCCCGGCACGGTGGGAGGCGGCATCTGCATGAATGCGGGTGCTTACGGCGGAGAGATCGCACAGGTAGCAGAACGGGTGACGGTCCTATTCCCAGAGGACGGTGTCCAGACCCTCTCGAACGCGGAGATGGAGTTCGGCTATCGCCACAGCCTCCTCACGGCTCATCCAGAGGCTGTGGTGCTCTCTGCAGAGTTCCGCCTCCGGCCCGGTGACACGGACGCCATCCGGGAACGGATGCGCGACTTGATGGCTCGCCGGCGGACCAGCCAGCCCCTGGAGCTGCCAAGCGCCGGAAGTACGTTCAAGCGCCCGGAGGGCTACTACGCCGGGACACTGATCGAACAGTGCGGCCTCAAGGGACTGACTGTAGGCGGAGCGCAAGTGAGCGAGAAACATGCAGGGTTCGTGGTCAACCGAGGCGGGGCTTCGTTCTCGGACGTGACAGGACTCATCCGCCAGGTGCAGGAGCGGGTGTATCAGCAGACTGGGATCCGGTTGGAGCCAGAAGTCCGGATCATAGAGCAGTGAGGGAGGACGATATGGAGATACTCATCATCTCTGGCCTGTCTGGCGCAGGAAAGAGCAAAGCGGCTTCTTTCCTGGAAGATATGGGGTTTTATATCGTGGACAACATGCCGGCGGCCATGATCTTGAAATTCGCGGAGTTCTGCGCGGGCGGCAATGGCCGGTACGACCGGGTGGCCCTGGTCTATGATGTCCGGACGGCCAGCTCCTTCACGGAACTGTTCGATGTGCTCGATCAACTCAGGTCTATGGAGGGCGTTTGCAGGATGCTGTTCCTGGAAGCGTCGCCGGAGACCATCATCAAGCGGTACAAAGAGACCCGGCGGCGTCATCCGCTCCGCAACAAGGCGGATTCCCTGGAGGACGCCGTGCGCATGGAGCGAGAGATGATGCAGCCCGTGAAAGAACGGGCAGATTTCGTGTTCGATACTTCGCGCCTCTCTACAGCGCAGCTCCGCGGAGAATTGCTGCAGCTTTTCGACGCGCATGGGGAAAAAGGCGGCATGACGGTGAACGTCACGTCTTTCGGATTCAAATATGGCCTGCCCATGGAGGCAGACCTGGTATTGGATGTACGCTTCATGCCAAATCCCTATTATATCGAAGAACTGCGTCCTAAGACAGGATTGGACCAGGACGTGTATGGCTATGTCTTCAGCTTCCAGCAGACACGGGATTTCATGGAGCGGCTCAAGGACTTGCTGGCTTTCACGCTTCCTTTATACGCGGAGGAGGGGAAGACTTCCCTGACCATCGCAGTGGGATGCACGGGCGGCCATCACCGCTCTGTTGCGGTGACGCATGCGCTCACGGAGTTTATCCGGGACCGCGGCTATCGAGTGACGGAGAACCACCGGGATATGGTCCGGGGCGTGTGAGGGGGACGGTCCATGGAATATCCTCGTCCTTCTTACCGGCTCCCGAAAGCGCATGGTCCTAAGGTGGCAGTCATCGGCGGCGGACATGGCCTATCCAATATGCTGCGGGGATTGAAGCAATATACCGAGAATCTGACCGCCATCGTCACAGTGGCAGATGACGGCGGCGGCAGTGGGATGCTGCGTCAGGACCTCGGGATGCCGCCGCCCGGAGATATCCGCAACTGTATGGAGGCTTTGGCCAATACCGAGCCATTGATGAGCGAATTGCTCCGCTATCGGTTCACAGAGGGGTCTTTGGCGGGACAGTGTTTCGGCAACCTGTTTTTGGCAGCCCTGAACGGGATATCGCCATCTTTCGACGTCGCGGTGAGCCGTATGAGCGAAGTCCTGGCCATCACAGGCCGAGTCCTCCCTGTGACTACGGCCGACGTACAGTTAGAGGCGGAGTTCGAGAATGGAGCGACTGTCATAGGGGAATCCAAGATATTCTATTGTAAGAAAAAGGAAGACTGCCGCATCCGTCGAGTCCGGCTGCTTCCCGAGAGGCCAAAGGCATTGCCAGCTGCTGTGTCAGCTATCAAAGACGCGGATATGGTGGTCCTGGGGCCGGGGAGCCTTTACACCAGCATCATCCCGAACCTCTTGGTAGACGGCATCGTGGAGGCCATCCAACGATCGGACGGCTTGAAGGTCTATATCTGCAACGTGATGACACAGGAAGGGGAGACTGAGGGATATTCAGTCTCCGATCATATCGCGGCTTTGTTCCATCACTCTGCGCCAGGCCTGTTCGATCTGTGCCTGGCCAATTCCTCACCCATCCCGCGAGGGATAGCGGAACGATATGCGCAAGAGGGGGCAGAACTGCTGCGGTGTGACCGGGAGGCATGCGCCCGTCTTGGCGTGGAAGTATTGGAGCGGCCCATCGCAACTGTGGAGAACGGCTATGTCCGGCATCATCCGGGACATCTGGCCCGAGAGCTGATCTTGCTGCATGCGGAGCGGAGCGTCCGCATCGCAGGAGACAGGTTCGACTTCAAGGACGATACCTATCAAGTGGAGATCAAAAAGTGAAGCGGAGGCCAGATCAGCCCTATCGGCTGTGCTCTCGTCGTACGCTCCAGCTGGGATGATGGCTTTCGGGGCGGTAGTGGATACGCATCCAAGAGGAGATCATACATGTCTTTTTCCTTTGACACAAAAAACGAATTATGCAAACTGCCTGTCCAGAAACTTTGCTGCGCGCGAGCAGAGGCATACGGGATCCTGCTCTACTGCAACACGTTCAGTACCACAGAGGTACGGATCATCACAGAGAATCCACAGTTCGCTGCTCGCTTGCCGAAATTGTTCCAGCGGGCATTCGCTCTGCGGTTCGACCGTCAGCCAGGACCGGCAGAGGAGCGCGCATATGGCGCCTCAGGAGGACCTGAGGGCGGGACGGGGAAACTGATCTTCCAGATCACAGAGCGGAAGAAGCTGGATCATATCATCAACCTGCTTGGATACGATCCCCGGCAGAATCTAGTGCTCCATATCAACTTCGCACTGCTGGAAGAGGAATGCTGCCGGGCTTCCTTCCTGAGGGGGGTATTTTTTGCCGGCGGAAGCATCACAGATCCTCTCAAACGGTATCATTTGGAGTTGGCCACTTCACATCTCCAGGCCAGCCGGGAGCTGGAAGTCCTGCTCCGTGAAAATGGGTTCCCCCCCAAGAGCATCACACGAAACAGCAGCTTCATCACCTATTTCAAGCAGAGCGACCAGATCGAGGATTTCCTGACGCTCATCGGTGCGCCTGTGGCTGCCATGAAGATCATGTCCGCCAAGATGGAGAAGGACTTGCGCAACAGTGTGAACCGCCGTCTCAATTGCGATAGCGCCAATCTGGACAAAGCAGTGGAAGCCGCCCAAGAACACTTGGAGGCCATCCGCCAGCTCCAGAACGCAGGGCTGTTGGAACAGCTGCCTGATAAGCTCCAGTATACAGCGGCATTGCGCTTGGAGAACCCTGAGCTGACGCTCAGTGAGCTGGCGGAGACGTTCGATCCGCCCGTGACCAAGTCATGTTTGAACCACCGCCTGCGCAAGTTGATGGAGCTGGCAAAAGGACTGTAAAGTAAATATATATGACAGATCAGATAGGAAGGATGGAGAGGGCGATATGGACCGTTGTGCGATGGCCTATGCGTATCATAAAGAGGGGTATAACTGCGCACAGTCGGTGGTGGGCGTGTTTGCAGACCGGATCGGACTGACAGTGGACAAGCTCATGGCAATGGCCGGAGGGTTCGGCGGCGGTGTCGGCGGCAGCCACATGGAGCTGTGCGGGGCTGTGAGCGGGGGGATATTGGCATTGAGCCTGCTCTATCCTCACACCGACGGGGCCGATAAGGCAGGGAAGCAGCGTGTCTATGCCAAAGGGAAGGAGTTCCGCCGCCGCTTCGAGGAAGTCTTCAGCTTTACCCGCTGCGGGGATCTGCTGAACGCCCGCCCCGGCATCACAGAGAAAACGCATGCGGCCGCGCGGCTGGGGATCACGGCCCACTGCGATATCATGATCGTCACCGCCGTAGAGCTCCTAGAGCAGATGCTCTCGGAGGAGACTGCCGCCTGACAGGCTGCCAGCGGCGCTGGGCAACGCTCATGATGGGGCATCGCACATCGTCTGAGATACAAAGCCTGCTTCCATCATGGATACCTCTCCGCCGGGAGATCTAGAAAGGAAACACCTATGGCCTTTACACATCTGCATGTCCATACGGAATATAGCCTGTTGGACGGTGCCTGCCGCATCAAGGATCTGCCGAAAGTGGTCAAGTCCATGGGGCAGACCGCTTGTGCGATCACGGATCACGGCGTCATGTATGGTGCCATCGATTTTTATCGGGCCTGTAAAGCGGAGGGCATCAAGCCGATCATCGGCTGTGAGGTCTATATGACGCCGCAGGGCCGCACTCGGTTCGATAAGATCCATGAGTTCGACGCGGAGAGCCGCCATCTCGTGCTTTTATGCGAGAATGAGGAAGGATACCGGAACCTCTCCTATTTGGTCTCTATGGCATGGACAGAGGGCTTCTATATCAAACCACGCATCGATCAGGAGCTGCTGCGCCAACATTCGAAAGGCCTCATCGCGCTCTCGGCATGCTTGGCGGGGGAGATCCCGCGGCGGCTGCGGAACGGAGAATATGAGAACGCCAAGCGATATGCTTTGGAGATGGCAGAGCTGTTCGGACCGGACCACTTCTATCTGGAACTCCAGGACCACGGCATCCAGGACCAGACGCTGGTGGACCGGGGGATCCTCCGGATCCACCAAGAGACGGGATTGCCGATGGTCTGCACCAATGATGCCCATTACCTGCGTAAGGAAGACGCCGAGGCGCATGACGTGCTCCTATGCATCCAAACAGGAAAAACGATTGGGGACGAAGACCGGATGCGCTATGAACCGCGGAATTTCTATCTGCGCAGCGAACAGGAGATGGCAGAACTTTTCGCGGGATATGAGGGAGCCATCGAGAACACCGTCAAGATCGCGGATATGTGTGATCTGGAGTTCACGTTTGGCAAATATCATCTGCCGGAATTCCAGCTTCCGCCGGGATATGACAGCTTCTCCTATTTGAAGGAACTCTGTGAGGCGGGATATCGGGAACGCTATGGGGAGGACGGCCGGTACCGGGGCCAGCTGACCTATGAGCAGGACATGATCGAAAAGATGGGGTTTACGGATTACTTCCTCATCGTATCGGACTTCGTCCGCTATGCAAAGAGCCAGGGGATCCCTGTTGGGCCGGGACGCGGGAGCGCTGCCGGGTCCATGGTCAGTTATTGTCTGCATATCACGGACATCGATCCCATGCAGTACAATCTTTATTTCGAACGGTTCCTGAACCCTGAGCGGGTCAGCATGCCGGATATCGATATGGATTTTGGAGATACCCGGCGGGGAGAAGTGGTGGACTATGTCCGCCGGAAATATGGTGACGACCATGTGGCGCAGATCGTCACATTCGGCACGATGGCCGCCCGAGGCGTCATCCGGGACGTTGGGCGGGTGATGGATATCCCTTATGCAGAGGTGGATCAGATCGCCAAGCAGGTGCCCGGCGGACCTGGGGCCCTCCATATCACCCTGGATGATGCACTGCGGCTGAGCAAACCATTGCGGGAGCAGTATGAGAGCGACGAACGGGTGAAGAAGCTGATCGATACTGCAAAGGCTCTGGAGGGGATGCCGCGCCATGCCTCTACCCATGCGGCGGGCGTGGTCATCACCAAACGGCCGGTGTATGAATATGTGCCCCTTGCAAAGAACGATGACGCTGTGGTCTGCCAATACGTCATGACCACTTTGGAGGAGCTGGGCCTGCTGAAGATGGACTTCCTGGGGCTGCGGAACCTGACGGTGCTGGACGATGCCGTGAAGATGGTCCAGGCCAAGCAGCCGGACTTCCGTCTGGAAGATATCCCGCA
Source organism: uncultured Oscillospiraceae bacterium (assembly GCA_944387055.1). GTDB lineage: Bacteria > Bacillota > Clostridia > Oscillospirales > Oscillospiraceae > Oscillibacter. The sequence goes on along the minus strand of CALXDL010000061.1, from coordinate 4,883 downwards.
GGACGATCCAGAGACGTTCGAGATGATCTCTGCGGGCCATACCTCTGGTGTGTTCCAGATGGAATCCACAGGTATGACGGGCGTATGTGTGGGCCTCAAGCCGCAGAACATCGAGGACATCACCGCTATCATCGCACTCTATCGGCCTGGCCCCATGGACTCCATCCCACGGTTCATCGCGTGCAAACAAGATCCCAGCAAGATACGCTATCTACACCCAGCCTTGGAACCGATCCTCTCCGTCACCTATGGATGTATCGTGTATCAGGAACAGGTCATCCAGATATTCCAACAGCTGGCTGGATATTCTCTCGGGCAGGCGGATATGGTGCGCCGTGCCATGTCGAAAAAAAAGGCAAAGGACATCGAACGGGAGAAGGAGGCGTTCCTGCACGGAGACCCGGCGCGCAATATCACAGGTTGTGTAGCAGGCGGCATCCCGGAGGCTACGGCGGAGGCCATCTATCAAGATATCTACGATTTCGCGAACTATGCGTTCAACAAGGCACATGCTGTGAGCTATGCGGTGGTCGCCTATCAGACGGCTTGGTTCAAATGCCACCATACCAAAGAGTATATGGCGGCCCTGCTGACCTCTGTCCTGGATAATGCAGACAAGGTCGCTGGATATATCAGCGAATGCCGGGACTGCGGCATCGCGCTGCTGCCGCCGGATATCAACCGTTCCAATGCTGATTTCACCGTTGAGGAAGAGGGGATCCGGTTCGGGCTGGTGGCCATCAAGAATATCGGCAGAGGGTTCATCCAGGCTGTGATGCGTCAGCGGGATAAGGCGCCCTTCCGTTCCCTTACGGATTTTTGCGAGCGGATGGCCGGCAGCGACATGAACAAACGTGCGCTGGAAAATCTGATCCGCGCCGGAGCGTTCGACGCGCTTGGAGCACGCCGGTCTCAGCTCATCCAGGTCTACGAGCGGATCATGGATTCGGTGGCGGCCCAGCAGCGGCAGAACCTGGAAGGACAGATGGATTTCTTCTCTATGGCAGCTGGCCCTGCATCTACAAGTTCTGTAAAGGAGATAGACCTGCCTGATATCCCAGAGTTCACCCCTCAGGAGCTCATGACCATGGAGAAGGAGACCACAGGACTCTATCTCTCCGGACATCCGATGGATCAGTATCGGGAACAGGTGCAGAGGTTGGGGACGCCGACGATTGCTTCTATCCTGGACGATTTTTCCCAGGAGGGAGGTCCTACCCGATTCGCAGACGAACAGCATGTGACCATCTGCGGCATCGTGACATCCAGCAAGACCAAGACCACGAAGAACAATTCTTTGATGGCTTATGTGACTGTGGAAGATGATACTGCTGCGATGGAGCTGCTGTGCTTTGCCCGGGTCTTGGATACTTGCGGAGCGTATCTGAAAGAGAACCAGGCAGTGGTGGTGAAAGGGCGGCTGTCCGTCCGAGATGAGAAGGCGCCTCAGCTCTTGTGCGATTCGGCATATCCTCTGGCGACGGCCGGAGGGACGCTCCAGGATCCGGCCGGACGGGAGCCGAAAGGACCCCAGCGAGAGCATGTGCTCTATTTGAAATTCCCGAGCCTGGATCATCCGGCGGTGCGCCATATGCGCTTGGTGTTCCACATGTTCCCAGGCACCACTCGGGTGAGGATGGTCATGGCGGATACGAGGAAAGTCTATGGGAGCACGGTCCTGCTCCACCAAGCGCTCTTGGAAGAAGCACGCGAGACCCTTGGAGAAGAGAACGTGGTCGTAAAATAAGAAGGGAAAGGATCCGCACTGGATCAGCGGCTGGCCCAGACGATAGGGAGGCGGCGCGGCGGATAGAAGGGAGAAGGAGCTCTGCTTCAGCGGAGCTCCTTCTCCCTTCCAAAGAAAAATGAGAGTGACCTGGACAGCCTACAGCGGATATACTGTATCGAGAAAGGAGCGTGAGCCGTATGTTCCGTGGCGGCGGCAACTGGATATTGGGCTTTTGCGGGATCGCGCTTGGCAGCGGCATATTGATCGCTGCGATCTTCCCCGTAGGAGCGCTGCTGTTCCTGGTGGCCTTCCTGCTGATCGCGTGCGGCTGCGCCTGCTGCAGACGCTGAGAGCTGAGAAAGGAGCGAAGCGATGAACATCGTAGTGTGGAGATCCCCCAAAGCCCTTCGGGGCATCCTGCGGAAGCTGTTCCGAGTCCCGAAATGAAGGGATAAAGGTATAAGTGCCGTCCCCCGGTCATACAGTGGAGCAGAATACGAACGGCCGGGAAAGGAAGGGCGGACTATGGAACTAGAATTGAAAAAAAGCAGCTTCGACGCCTATGAGGCGGGCGGCGAGCTGACGTTGACACAGGAGGAGACTTCTGAGACCATCGTTCCGGACTACTGTCCGGATATTGCCCGCATCATCGAGACGGAGGGAAGGGTCTATCTCCATAGCCGGGAGGTCCGAGACGGAAGAGCGGAAGCCGCCGGGACGGTCCGGGTGACGGTCCTCTATACGCCGGACGGAGAAGGCGGGATCCGTACTTTAGAGTTCGCCATGCCGTTCAGTGTCGAAAGCGATCCGCATGCGATGCCAGCTTGCACCACTGTGACTGCAGAGGCGGAGATCGGCTCTTTGGAGACTCGGATGCTCAACCCCAGGAAAGTCTTCACCCGCTGCAAACTTGTGACCAGGATCACTGGATATCGGAAGACGGCCGTATGCTTCTGCACGGATGTAGAGGCGGAGGCGGGACTTGGAGTCGAGAAACGGCAGGAACGTCAGCATGCGATGGTAATGACGCATATCGCAGAAAAAGACTTCACGTTTTCAGAGGAGATGGACATTTCCCCTGGCCGGGAGGGAGCCGCAGAGCTTTTGACCAATCGGGTGTCCAACAGTGTCACAGAGATGAAGATTGTGGGCAGTAAGTTGGTGTTCAAAGGCATGTTCACAGTGGAGCTCCTCTATCGCACGGCAGACGGACATTGCTACTCTACGACCGGAGAATTGCCCTTTTCTCAGATCATGGAAGTAGAAGGTGCTTCGGAAAGTGCCTGTCCATCACTGCAGCTGCAGCTCACGGGCACGGATATCCAGATCGATGGGGACGACGCAGAGGGCCGCCGCTTCTCTATAACGCTCTACCTCCACGCTACGGCACTGCTGCGTGAGGAACGGGAACTGACTTTACTGAGCGACCTTTATTCCACGGCCTATGATATGACCTATGAGGCGGCACCTTTGGCTCTGACTGGCTTTTTCGAAACACTGGACCGCCGCCAGACCGTACGGGAGATACTGGAGATCGGTGTGGTGGCAGATTCCATCCTGTCTCTCTCTGTCACCTGCGGTGCAGTATCCGTCAGCAGGGAGGGGACCGCCACTACTCTGCGCACGGGTGCTTGTGTCCGCGCTATGTACCTGGACGAAGGCGGCGTGCCATTGGTGGCCGAGCGGTGTATAGAGGTCTCCTGCCAATTGGATCTGCCGGAAGAGTGCCGGGTGACCGCTCAGGCGTCTTGTACAGAGGAGATACAGGGGAGCTTGGCCGATCGCGGGATTGAAGTGCGGTTCCCAGTGGAGTTCCATGTAGAGGCTTCGAGCCGGATGAAGCGGGTGTGTGTCTCTGGAGCCAAATTGGATACGGAGACGCCGAAGGACGCCTCCGGTGCGCCGTCGCTGGTTCTTCGGTGCCTGGGCAAGCAAGAGACGACTTGGGATCTGGCAAAACGCTACAACACCACCATCCCGCTCATCCTGGCGGCGAACCAGTTAGAGTCGGAAGATGCCATCGACCGGGACCAGATGCTTTTGATCCCACGTAAACGCGGCTGAGGGATGCACCTGTTTGCCAGACAGCAATGGCTTGACTGATCAGATGGGCGCAAGACAGATAAAAAAGCTCCAGCTTGAAGCTGGAGCTTTTTTATCTGTCTGATCACGCCCCGGTCGGAGCAAATCAGCCCTCTGCATAGCGGGAGAGGAATTGTTTCGTCCGTTCCTCCTTCGGGTGCTCGATGACCTGGCGAGCGTTTCCCTGCTCCACGATGACGCCGCCGTCCATGAAAATCACCTGGTCCGCTACATCCCGTGCGAAAGCCATCTCATGGGTGACGATGATCATGGTGGTCCGCTGCTCCGCCAGCTCCCGGATGACCCGCAGCACCTCGCCGGTGAGCTCCGGATCCAGGGCGGAGGTGGGCTCGTCAAAGCAGAGGATGTCTGGATGCAGGGCCAAGGCCCGTGCGATGGCCACCCGCTGCTGCTGCCCGCCGGAGAGTTGGCTGGGGTAGTGGCCGGCCCGCTCACTGAGACCCATTTTCGCCAGCAGTTCCCGACCGTCCGCCTGGATCTCCTCCAGGATATTTTTCTTGTTCTGCTTGAAGTCCGGCTGCTCCTGGGCCAACAGCTCCCGGGCCAGGGTGACGTTTTTCAGCGCCGTGTACTGTGGGAACAGATTGAAGGACTGGAACACCAGTCCAAAGTGGAGCCGCTTCTTCCGCACCTCGCTCTCCCGCTGGGTGGCGGGGTCAGAAGCATCGAAGATCAGTTGCCCGGCCACAGAGATGGTTCCCTTGTCCGGCTTCTCAAGAAAATTCAGACACCGTAGCAGAGTGGTCTTGCCGGAGCCGGAGGAGCCGATGATGGCCAAGGCTTGCCCCTGCTCCAAATCGAAGCTGATGTCCTCCAGCACCCGGGTAGCGCCGAAGTGCTTTTCGATATGATGTACTTCCAGGATCGACATATGGCCTTTCCCTCCTTACTGAAAAAAGTCCAGCTTTTTTTCCAGCTTGCCCAGCAGCACCGTGACGATGCCGCTGAAGATCAGATAGTAGACGGCGGTGAAGAACAGGGGCCACACCAGGCCCGCGATGCCGGAGTTGCCCTTCATGAAGGACTCGCCCATCCAGATGACCTCCTGCAA
>CALXDL010000060.1 GCA_944387055.1 uncultured Oscillospiraceae bacterium | reverse complement strand
AAGAGCTTCATGATCCGCACCGCCTGGCGGCTGATCTCATCCATGGAGCGGAGAAGGGGCGTCTTTTTGTCCAGGGCCTGGCCGCTGTAGGAGCAGAAAATGGTGGGAATGCACAGGCTTCCGTCCTTGATGAAGGCGAAGGCTTTGGGGTCCCAGGCGGTGTAGCCCCGGGCCTCGAAGGTGGCCCGCAGGCCGCCGGAGGGGAAGGAGGACGCGTCGGACTCGCCGCGCACCAGCTCCTTGCCGGAGAACTCCAGGATGATCTTGCCGCCCCCCACCGGGGAGATGAAGCTCTCGTGCTTCTCGGCGGTGACGCCGGTCATGGGCTGGAACCAGTGGGTGTAATGGGTGGCGCCCTTCTCCGCGGCCCACTGCTTCATGGCCTCGGCAATCTCGTTGGCGGTGCCGATATCCAGAGAGGTACCCTCGGTGATGCACTTCTTCCACGCGCTGTAGGACGCGGAAGACAGGCGCTCCTTCATGGTCTCCTCGTTGAAGACCATGCTGCCGAACAGCTCGGGGAGCTTCTTGGTGGTGGTCATATCTATTCCTCCTGTCGTTCTTGGTGGGAAGACGTCTGTTTCGACACATCTATCCTACCATAAAATAGTGGGAACACAATAGGTAATACTTCCAGAAATTCGGGGACGTCAGCGTCCGCTCTCGCCGTAGTTGGACAAACACCGGGCGGAGGGATCGTCCACGTCGCAGCCCTCCCAGGACTTGTTGGGCATCCAGAAGTCCCGGATCATGGGGGCCTGGCCGGGATAATACCGCTCGAAGAGCTCCCGGTAGAGCAGGCTCTCCTTGGTGAAGGGCGGGCAGTACGTATACTTGCGGCGCAGCGTCTCGAATTGGAGGTCCGTGTAGGTCTCCTCGGCATAGGCCTTCAGGTCATCCACCATGGAGTGGCCCACGGCGTCGGAGAAGGCGGCCTTCTGGCGCCAGAGGATGTGCTCGGGCAGCAGGTGGTCGTCCTGGAAGGCGCGGCGCAGCAGGTATTTGCCCATGTGATAGGTGTTGCGCTTGAGCTTGGGGTCGATGCGCATGACGTAGCGCACGAAGTCCAGGTCGCCGAAGGGGACCCGCGCCTCCAGGGAGTTGACGGAGATGCACCGGTCCGCCCGCAGCACGTCGTACATATACAGCTCGTCGACCCGCTTCTTGGCCTCCTGCTGGAAGGCCTCGTCGCTGGGGGCGAAGTCCGTGTACTTATAGCCGAAGAGCTCGTCGCTGATCTCGCCGGTGAGCAGCACGCGCACGTCCGTGCGCTGGTGGATGGCCTTGCAGCACAGGTACATCCCCATGCTGGCCCGGATGGTGGTGATGTCCCAGGTGCCCAGCAGGGCGACGACCTCCTCCAGGGCGTCCAGCACCTGCTGGCGGGTCATGTAGACCTCCGTGTGGTCGGCGCCGATGTAGTCCGCCACGTCCCGGGCGTATTTGAGGTCGATGGCGTCCGTGTCCATGCCGATGGCGAAGGTGCGGATCTTCCGGCCCAGGATGCGGGCGCTGATGGCGCACACCAGGGAGGAGTCCAGCCCGCCGGAGAGGAGGAAGCCCAGGGGGGCGTCCGCGTCCAGCCGTTTGTCCACGGCGGCGATGAGCTTGTCGCGGATCTTCCGGCAGGCGGTGTCCAGGTCGTCGGTGGAATACTGCTCCACGGTGGTCAGGTCCGCGTAGCGCACGAACTGGCCGTGGGCGTAATAGTGTCCCGGCGGGAAGGGACGGATCTGGGCGCACAGGCCCACCAGGTTCTTGGCCTCGCTGGCGAAGACGATGGCGCCCGTCCGGTCGTAGCCGTAGAAGAGGGGGCGGATGCCGATGGGGTCCCGGGCGGCGATCAGTTCGTCCTTCCGGGAATCGTAGAGGACCATGGCGAACTCCGCGTCCAGACGGGAGAACATCTCCAGCCCATACTCCCGGTAGAGGGGGAGGAGGATCTCGCAGTCGCTGCCGCTGCGGAAGCTGTACTTGCCGGCCAGCTGCCGCTTGAGGGGGCGGAAGCCGTAGAGCTCGCCGTTGCAGACCACCGCGTCCCCGTCCAGTTGGAAGGGCTGCATCCCCGCCTCCGTCAGGTCCATGATGGCCAGCCGGTGGAAACACAGATAGCCGGAGGGGGTCTCCAGGATGCGGGTGGCGTCTGGCCCGCGGGAACGGGTCCGGCGAAAGGCGCGGGAGACCTCCTCCCGCGTGAGCTCTTTTTTGGAAAATCCCATGATCGCGCACATGATCGAGCACCTCCAGATAATAAAAAAATGCAGCTCCGTCCTGATATCTTAGGACGAATAGCTGCTATCCGCGGTGCCACCTAACTTGCCCCCGAAGGGACCACTCTTTCCAAGGCTCCAACAAGCCCGTGTGAGGTAACGTTCACAACGCGTCTCCCCTACTGGCGGTCCCCCGCGTTCAGGTCGCGGCTCCGGAGTGTTCTTCGCGCGGCTCCTCGGTACGGGGTTCCCACTCTCCCCCGCTCACTGGACCAGGACGTCCGCGGTACTTTTCTCCATCAAAGCCTTTGGCTGTATGAGGCTCCGCACACGGGGACGCATGGCGTCCGGGAGCGGGCGGAGGGGCCGTGCATGGCTCCCGGGCGGCGGCGCCGGAGACGGCGTCCGGCCGGGCCTGTGTGCCGGCGCATCCAAAAAGGATGGTAGGAGCATACCACCGGGCACGCCCCGCCGTCAATGGGAGAAACGACGGAATATAGGCCGCGGGAAGGCGCCGTCTCCGTCGATATGACCGGATATGTACAACATGCGGGGAGATATGTCTGTGATACAAAGACAACTGGAGGAAAGGACCGGAGCCGCGCGGCGGCCGGGACGGTCCGGTCCCCCCGCCGCAGGCAGGGGGACCGGACGGCGCTCACAGGTCGATCTGGGGCGTGTCGGCACAGGCGCCGGAGAGCAGGGGCCGCACCTGGGACAAGAAGGCGTCCACCTGTTCCGGGCAGCGGCCGATGTAGGCGGCGGGATCCAGCAGGGCCTCCATCTCCGCCTCCGTCATGCCGAAGGCGGGCTCGGCGGCCAGGCGGTGCAGGAGGTCGCAGGGCTCCCCCTCCTTCATCCGGGCCGTGGCGGCCATGGAGCAGGAGCGGATGATCTCATGGAGGACCTGGCGGTCGCCGCCCCGCTTCACGGCCTCCATCATCAGGTTCTCCGTGGCGATGAAGGGCAGGTACTCCCGGCAGGTGCGGTCCACCACCTTCTCGTTGACGTGGAGCCCGTCGGTGACGTTTTGGGCCAGGCGCAGGATGGCGTCGGCGCACAGGAACCCCTCCGGCATGGAGATGCGGCGGTTGGCGGAGTCGTCCAGCGTCCGCTCCAGCCACTGGACGGAAGCGGTCATGGGGGCGTTCATGGCGTCGGCCATCAGGTAGCGGGCCAGGGAGCAGATGCGCTCGGAGCGCATGGGGTTGCGCTTGTAGGCCATGGCGGAAGAGCCGATCTGGTCCTTCTCGAAGGGCTCCTCCACCTGCCGGTCATGCTGGAGCAGGCGGATGTCGTTGGCCATGCGGTAGCAGCTCTGGGCGATGGCGCTGAGGCAGGAGAGGATGCGGCTGTCCACCTTGCGGGGATAGGTCTGGCCGCAGACGGGGAAGCAGCGGTCGAAGCCGAAGGACGCGGCGATGCGGCGGTTCATCTCGTCGATCTTGGCGCTGTCCCCGTCGAAGAGGTCCAGGAAGCTGGCCTCGGTGCCGGTGGTGCCCCGGCAGCCCAGGAACTGCATGTGGTCCAGGACGAAGTCCAGCTCCTCCAGGTCGGCGAGCAGATCCTGCATCCAGAGGGTGGCCCGCTTGCCCACCGTGACCAGCTGGGCGGGCTGATAATGGGTGTATCCCAGGGTGGGGGTGGCCTTGTACCGATCGGCGAACGCCGCCAGGTTGGCCACCACCGCCAGCAGCTCCCCCCGGAGGTACTGGAGGCCCCTGCGGTAGAGGATCAGGTCCGCGTTGTCGGTGACATAGCAGCTGGTGGCCCCCAGGTGGATGATGCCGGCGGCGGAGGGGGCCGCCTTGCCGTAGGTGTAGACATGGGCCATCACGTCGTGGCGGACCTGCTTCTCCCGCGCCGCGGCGCAGTCGTAGTCGATGTCGGTGATGTGGGCCTCCAGCTCCGCCACCTGCTCGGCGGTGATGGGCAGGCCCAGCTCGTGCTCCGCCCGGGCCAGGGCCACCCACAGCTTCCGCCCGGTCTGGATGCGCTCGTCCGGCGAGAACAGGTGCAGCATGAAGTCGGAGGCGTACCGGGACGCCAGGGGGGATTCGTAGCGGTCTTTGGACATGGTAAAGATCCACCTTTCTTCGTTTCAAAAGTAAGGAGGCACCTGGGCAGGTGCCTCCAAAGGGTGCAGTCTGTTTCGCCGGAGGCGAAAGCGTCCAGAGAGCGGGGCGCGCGTTGGATGCGGGGCGCGGCCGGAGGCAGGGCCCCGGGCCCGGCGGCGCCGGAGAGACGTCCGGCGCCTGCGGGGACGGCCCCTGGACACGCTCGAGACGAGCGGCGAGAGGCAGGGAGAGCCCCTGAGCCCGATCGCCCCCTCGGATTCACCGGATGATGATGGAGTCCCGCTCCGGTCCCACGGAGACGTAGGTGATGTGGCAGCCGATCTCCCGCTCCACATACTCCACGTAGTCCCGGGCGGCCTGGGGCAGGTCCTCCCAGGTCCGGACGCCGGAGATGTCGCACTTCCAGCCGGGCATGGCGGTCATCACCGGCTCGGCGTCCGGCAGCACGGCGGGGAAGGGGAACTGGTCCGTCTGCTGGCCGTGGAGGGCATAGCGGGCGCAGATGGGGATCTCGTCCAGATAGCTCAGCACGTCCAGCTTGGTCAGGGCGATGTCCGTGGCGCCCTGGCACTGCACGCCGTAGCGGGTGGCCACGATGTCGATGGGGCCCACCCGGCGGGGCCGCCCGGTCTTGGCGCCGTATTCGCCGCCGGCCTCCCGGAGCCGCTCGGCCTGCTCACCGTGCCACTCGCAGGTGAAGGGGCCCTCGCCCACGCAGGAGGAGTAGGCCTTCACCACGCCGACGACCTTGTCCAGCTTCGCCGTGGGCAGGCCGGAGCCCACGGGGGCGTAGGCGGCGATGGCGTTGGAGGAGGTGGTGTAGGGATAGATGCCGTAGTCCAGGTCCCGCAGGGAGCCCAGCTGCGCCTCGAACAGGAGGGACTTGCCCTCGGCCTGGGCCTGGCGCAGGAAGCGGGAAGTGTCGCAGAGGAAGGGGCGGATCTTCTCGCCGTAGGCCTGGATCCACGCCTCCAGGTCCGCCATGGTATAGGGCTTGGCGCCGTAGACCCGCTCCAGGGTCAGGTTCTTCCACTCCAGGATGCCGGCAAGATGCTCCCGGAGCTTGTCCGGATACAGCAGCTCGCCCGCCATGACGGTCTTCTTCTGGAACTTGTCGGAGTAGAAGGGGGCGATGCCCTGCTTGGTGGAGCCGTATTTCTTGTCCGCCAGGCGCTGCTCCTCCAGGGCGTCCAGGTCCCGGTGCCAGGGCAGGAGCAGCGAGGCCCGGTCGCTGATCTTGAGGTTCTCCGGCGTGACGGCCACGCCCTTGGCGGCCACGTCCTGGATCTCGGTCCACAGGCTCTCGCAGTCCAGCGCCACGCCGGTGCCCAGCACGTTCCCCACGCCCTCGCGGAAGCTGTCGGAGGGCAGCCGGTGCAGCGCGAACTTGCCCAGCTCGTTCACCACGGTATGGCCGGCGTTGCCGCCGCCCTGGTAGCGGACCACGATGTCGTGGTCGCAGGTCAGCAGGTCCACCATGCGGCCCTTACCCTCGTCGCCCCAGTTGATGCCTACGATGGCGCAATTTGACATGATCGATGACCCTCCCGGTATGATCTCGTGTGATCTCGTTTCCAAGGGGCAGGGC
>CALXDL010000059.1 GCA_944387055.1 uncultured Oscillospiraceae bacterium | reverse complement strand
GAGGGAAGAAGCGGAGGGGGGACCGTTGGGGAGGCGTCCTATGGCGGATGCGCTTGAATATCGTGGCGGCGATGCGGCTGGCGGTCCTAGCGGTGGTGGGCACCTGGATGCTGCGGACGGCGCTGCTGAAAAATGCGCAGGAGACCGGCATGGCGGTCTCCCGCAACTATGCAGCCGAAGAACACAACGACTTGGCTGTCTATGAGACGCTGCTCTCGTTCGGCGCGGCTTCTATCGACGAACGGGTGATGGAGGGAGCCAGCGATGAAGACATCTCGGACTTCCTGGCTCTTTATTTCCAGCGTTTGGAGACCGTCCTTGGGGAAGGCGCGGTAGACCCCTATGCAGTAGTGGATGGGAAGATATTGGCGGCCAATCCATGGGACGGGGACGAGACCTACGACGTCTATGGTACCGAGTGGTACCAAAAAGCCATGGAAGCCGATGGCAGAGTCGTCTTCACCAGCGTATACGTCGACGCCATCTATGGGAAACCAGTGATCACAGCCGCACAAAAATGCAAGGGGTCAGGCGCCGTGATGGCGTTCGACATCTTCCCGGAGAATTTTCGCTTCCATGTGGATCCGCTGGATATCTCTGGCGGAGATTCCTTCTTCATCTGTGATCCCGCAGGGACGGTCATCTATAAGCAGACCGACTTGAGCGGTACACCGGAAGAACTGCAGGCGTATTGTGCCGGCTTGATCGACCAGATCGAGGCGGGCGAGCTGGAACGTTATGACTCAAGCATCACCGATCTGGATGGGAACAAACGGGCGCTCTACTATACCCAGATGGACAATGGCTGGTATTCCATCGTGACGACGCCCTATGACAGCATCCTAGGCGACCTGCATCGTCTCTATCTGGTGTTGGGGCTGATCCTCGGTGGGTTCCTATGCTTTGTACTGTGGATGACTTGGCGCAACATCCGTTCGGATGAACAGGTGGAGCGGACGAACGAGACCGTCCGAGTACTGGGCAATTCCTATTACGCCCTCTATCGTATAGACTTCGGTGAGGATACCTATGAGATGATCAAAGGCTCGGACTATGTGCGGGAGCGCATCCCGGAGCACGGACCTTACGGCGATCTCATCGACGTGGTGGAAGACATCATGGAGCCGAGCGCCTACGCAGAGTTCAAGAAGAGCTTTTCCAGGGAGAGCATCCATGAGCTCGTCTCACGTCGGGTACGGGATTTCGGGGGCGATTTCCTCCGCCGGTTCGGCGATGAATATCACTGGGTCAGCGTCCGGGTCCTGTTCGACGAGTCACTGGCACCGGAGGAAGTGGTGCTCTGCTTCCGAGAGGTGGACCAAGAGAAGCAGGAACAGCTCCGGGAGCGGGAACTCCTGGAGAACGCGCTGGACTTGGCCAGGAAGAACGAGCAGGCCAAACAAGTCTTTTTCAGCAGCATGTCCCATGATATGCGTACGCCGCTCAACGCCATCATCGGTCTGAGCGAATTGGCGGAGCAGCATGTGGCCGAGCCGGAGAAGATGAACGATTATCTGGGCAAGATCAATGCATCCAGCCGTCAGCTCCTGAGTCTCATCAACGACATCCTGGATATGTCCAGGATGGAGCAGGGGAAGCTCTCTCTGGAGAATCGGAAACTGGACTTGAAGGAATGCGTGGAGGAGTGCCTGGGAACGTTCCAGATCCAAGCTGAGCAAGAGGAAAAGACGTTCCAGGTGTCATTGGATATAGAGGATGCATGGGTCCTGGGCGACCCGGTCCGCATCAGTCAGATATTGAACAACCTACTCTCCAATGCGTTCAAATTCACCTCTCCGGGAGATACCGTCTCCATGCGGGTGGAACGGGTGGCCTCACAGAAGTCTCTCAAATATAAGTTCATCGTGTCGGACACGGGCGTCGGGATGTCAGAGGAGTTTTTGCCGCGGCTCTTCGAGCCCTATGCGCGCGAGACACGGTTCAGCGCCCGAAAGACGGTGGGGACGGGCCTTGGGATGCCGATCACGAAGAACCTCGTCGTCCAGATGAATGGCGAGATATACGTGGAGAGCAAGCTGGGCAAGGGGAGTACCTTTACCATGATCTTGCCGTTCGAGGCCGCGGAAGGCAGCGCTGCCCCGGCGGAACAGCCGGGACAGATGCCGCAGCAGCTGCTGGATGGGACGCGGATCCTGCTGGCAGAGGACAACGAGGTGAACATGGAGATCACCACGGAGTTATTGACCATGAACGGTGCGCACGTCACCCAAGCGTGGAATGGCCGGGAGGCGGTGGAGCAGTTCCGCGATGCGATACCATTCACGTTCGATGCGGTGCTCCTGGACATGCAGATGCCGGAGATGGACGGCTGCGAAGCCGCGAAGAAGATCCGGGCCATGGACCGGCCGGATGCGAAGAAGGTGCCGATCATCGCGGTGACGGCCAATGCATTCGCAGAGGACGTGGCGGCAACGGCCGCTGCCGGGATGGACGCCCACGTCTCCAAGCCCATCGATTTCAAGATGCTCTGCAAAACGCTGGGGAAACTGCTGCGGAAAGAGAGCTGATCGGGCTGGCGTGTACAGGATGGCTCCGCTGGGGAGCATGGAGCGGGGAGACAGCCAAAGGAGCTAGGACGATCCGATAGGAGGAGCCCACCGGCAGCGCCGATGGGCTCCTGGTCTGTGAAGCGCGCATCTGTACGGGCGCGCACTGAGAGATGCTCCATCTCGATGGCGGAGGGGGACAGTCCTCATTCATGTCCTTTCTCATCTCATGATCGGCAGATAGACGATATCGCTCCACTTCTCCCGACAAAACGGTCCCACGATGCATGGACCGCCTCAGGATATCGGCTCTCGGCAAGTGGGCGGTGGGGGACGACCCAGCTATCCGATCGGCGCTTGACAGAGACTGCCGCGTGCATGATAATATATGAAAGTACGCATACACCCATTGGTATCGGAGGCATCGACATGAGGCAATGTATGGACGCGGAGAATCTGCACCGTCGTTTGAAGAAGATCCTTGGACAAGTCCAGGCCATCGATCGGATGGTGGACGAGGATGTACCCTGTGAGGATGTATTGGCCCAGATCAACGCGGCAAAGTCTGCCTTGCACCGAGTGGGGCAGGTGGTGCTGGAAGGACATATCAAGCATTGTGTCCGGGACGGTATCGAACACGGCGATGCCGACAAGACCATCGCCAACTTCACCAAAGCCGTGGAGCGCTTCGCCAATATGGACTGAGCGGACGGATGTCCGGCATGAGAGATATTTTCCTGGCTGCCCAGTTGGGCAGCCGTCTTTTTTTGCTTGACAACCTATACCCCTATGGGTATATGATAGGGGCATAAAAAGTTGGAGAGCAGGAGGAGAACGATGGAACAGCTGGAGCGGATATTAGAATGGGGGGGCACGAAACGTGACATCGTGTTCCTCACCTTGTCAGGCGCGGCACTGCTGGCAAGCATCTTTGACCTGTTGCCGCTGCCGTTCGATGCCGCATGGGTATCGATCGTACTTTGCGGGATCCCAATCATCTTGGAAGCGCTCATCGGATTGGTGACAGCCTTGGATATCAAGGCGGATGTACTGGTCTCCATCGCGTTGGGGGCTTCGGTGGCCATCGGGGAGGATTTCGCTGCCGGAGAGGTGGCATTCATCATGCAGCTGGGCAGCCTGCTGGAGGACCTGACAGTGGCCCGGGCCCGAGCTGGGATCGAGAAGCTCGTCCACCTGACGCCCAGGACCGCACGGCTCCTGGTGGAAGGAAAAGAACGGATCGTCCCCGCGGAAGAAGTCCAAGTGGGGGACCTGCTGCGGGTACTGCCAGGGGAGACGATCCCAGTAGACGGTGTCATCCGGTCTGGCCAGACCTCCATCGACCAAGCGGTCATGACCGGCGAATCTCTGCCTGTAGATAAGGGGATAGGAGATGAGGTATCCAGCGGGACAGTCAACCAGTTTGGGCCTTTCGATATGGAGGCCACCAAAGTGGGAGAGGACAGCTCGATCCAGCGGATGATCCGTCTGGTGCGATCAGCGGATGCGGGAAAGGCGAAGATCGTGGGTCTGGCAGATCGCTGGGCGACTTGGATCGTAGTCATTGCACTGACAGCAGCAGCCCTCACATGGCTCGTAACGGGGGAGATCATCCGTGCTGTGACCATCCTGGTAGTGTTCTGCCCGTGTGCGCTGGTACTGGCCACACCTACGGCTATCATGGCCGCGATCGGCAACGCCACGAAGCATGGTTTCCTGGTGCGGGAGGGAGATGCGCTGGAGCGACTGGCGGCTGTCTCGAAAGTAGCCTTCGATAAGACAGGGACCCTCACCTATGGGCGGCCAGAGGTGACAGCGGTGCACAGCTTGCTGCCAGAGATATCGGAAGAGACGCTGTACGCCTGTACTGCAGCGGCAGAACTGCGTTCAGAGCATCCGCTGGGCAAAGCGATAGTGCGCTGTTATCGAGAGATGACGGGCCGGGACCCGGAGACTGTGGGGGAGTCTCAGATCCTCCCAGGGCGGGGGGTCCGTGCTGCGGCCTGTGGACGGAAGATCCTGGCTGGGAACGAGGGACTGCTGCGGGGGCAGGGGATCGAGACCAAAGAAGCGGCCAAGATAGCAGAAGCATACGTGTCAGAGGGCTGTACAGTGATCTATGTGGCGCTTGACGGGCGCCTGACGGGACTCATCGCTCTGGCGGACACGCTTCGGCCCGAGGCAGCTGAGACGATCCAGGAGATCCAGACGTTGGGCGTCGCTCCGGTCCTGCTCACCGGCGACCATGAGAGCGCGGCCCGGCAGATCGCTGCCCGGCTGTCCATCCGCGAGGTCCATGCCAACTGCCTGCCGGAGGACAAGCTGGATGATATCGACGCCTATCAGAAAGCCGGAGAGCAGGTGTGCATGATCGGAGACGGTATCAATGACGCGCCCGCTTTGAAAAAGGCGTATGTGAGCATCGCGATGGGGGGCGTTGGCAGCGATATCGCAGTGGATGCTGCGGACATCGCCCTGGTAGACGATGCGATCGGCGAACTGCCGCATCTGATCCGGCTGGCCAAGCGGATGATGGTGACCATCAAGTGCAACCTGATATTCTCTATGACACTGAACGTCATCGCCATCATCTTGGCGATGACAGGTGCTTTGGAACCGGTCGTGGGAGCACTGGTACACAATGCTGGCTCTGTCCTCGTCATCCTCAACTCTGCATATCTGCTCAAATGGAGGAAGCGGACCTGAAGGACGATCAGCGATATGGAGGCGCGTCCCGCCCTGCGCCATCCGGAGGGCCGGTGTTGAGCGGCCCCACGCATGAGAGCTCCTGGACGCTGGCCAGTCCCAGGGGTGACAAGTAGCAGGGAACGTGATATGATACATACCGGACTGTCGAAGATAAAAGGAGGACCCTATGGAAGATCGCATCGTACCCGTCCTCACGGAAGACCAGATCCGCGGTATCAGTTCCATCGGCTTGGCACATATGGGAGACGCGGTATTCGAGGTGTTGGTACGCACATGGCTGTGTGTCCACGGGAAGGCAACGGGCCGTGGACTGCATCAGGCCACGATCCGCCTGGTGTGTGCGGAATCTCAGGCGGAGAAGGCCCAGCGCATCCTGCCGGAGCTGACGGAGGAAGAGGAGGCGGTGTTCCGCAGGGGGCGGAACGCGCATGTCCGCTCTGTGCCTACGCATGCTACCCGTGCCCAGTACGGCGAAGCCACTGCTCTGGAGGCGCTCTTGGGCTGGCTGTGGCTCCAGGGCCGCTGGGAGCGGATCGAATGGCTGTTCTGCCGGATGATGGAGGAGGGATGAACCATGCCGTTGGACGCGGTATGTTTACAGGCCGTGGTGGAAGAACTGCGGCCGAAGTTGCTGGGGACGCGGATCGATAAGGTCCAGCAGCCCGCCAAAGATCAGGTGATCCTGACCGGCCGGGCAGGGCGGCTGCTCCTGAACGCGGGGGCGGGCGCGCCCCGTATCCAGCTGACGGGCCAGCTGCGGGACAATCCTGCGGAGCCGCCCATGTTCTGCATGCTGCTGCGCAAGCACCTCACCGGGGCGCGCTTCACGGCCATCCAGCAGCCTCCTTTGGAGCGGCTGGTACGGCTGGAACTGGACAGTACAGACGATTTCGGGCGTCCCGGCAGGCGGACGCTGGTGCTGGAGGCTATGGGCCGCCGGTCCAACTTGATCTTGCTAGATGAAGAGGGGCGGATCATCGATTGCCTGCGCCGGGTGGATGCGGATATGTCTGCCGCCCGTCAGGTACTGCCAGGGCTCTACTATGAGCCGCCGGCTTCTGTGGGCCGCCTGCCATTGACTGAGGAGACGGAGGAGGGGTTCCGGGAGAAGCTGAGGACAGCCGATCCGGAGCGGCAGATCGACACGTTCTTGCTGGATACCTATTTCGGCATCTCGCCTCTGGTGGCCCGGGAACTGGCCTTCCGGGCGGCAGGTGAGACGGACCGACGCCTTTTTTCTTTGGGGGCGGAGGGGGAAGACCGTCTCTGGGCGGAGTTCCAGTCTGTAGTGGAGGTCATCCGGGACAGCCGCTTCACTCCGGTGTGCCTCCTGCGGGAGGGCAAGCCGTGGGACTTCTCCTATCTGCCTATCCGCCAATATGGGTCGGGGGCAGGACTCGTCACCTATGATAGCTTCTCCGCTTTGATGGATGATCTCTATGAGGCGCGAGAGCGGCAGGAGCGCATCCGGCAGCGCGGTGCGGACCTGATCCGCACCGCGACCACGGCGCGGGACCGGCTCCGCCGGAAACTGGCCCAACAAGAGAAAGATCACGCTGCGACCCAGGAACGGGAGCAGCTGCGCATCTGCGGCGATCTGATTACGGCGAACCTATATCGGATGGAACGGGGCCAGAGCCGTCTGGAGACAGAGAACTACTATGATCCTGAGGGCGGGAAGATCACCATCCCACTGGATCCATTGCTGACCCCTCAGCAGAATGCGGCGAAATATTATAAACGATACACCAAGGCAAAGACCGCTGAGAAGTACCTCCGGGAACAGATGGCCATTGCTCGCCGGGACCTGACCTACCTGGAGAGCGTACTGGCGGAGATCGCCGCGGCAGAGACAGAACAGGACTTCAACGATATCCGCCGGGAACTTCGAGATGCAGGCTTCCTGCGCAGTCAGGGAAAGGGGAAGAAGGAGCAGCTCAAAGCGGCGCGGCCGCGGGAGTTCCGGACCACTACCGGGTTCCGGGTGCTGGTAGGGCGCAACAACCGGCAAAACGACAAGCTGACGCTCAAGGACGCGGACCGACGGGATGTCTGGCTCCATACCCAGAAGATCCACGGCTCCCACGTCATCCTCTGCACGGAAGGACGGGAAGCGGATGCCGACACCATCGTGGAGGCCGCTAAGATCGCGGCCTGGTTCTCACAGGCCAGAGAGAGCGGGAACGTGCCCGTGGATTATACGGCGGTGAGGAACGTGAAGAAACCGGCCGGAGCCAGGCCGGGCATGGTGATCTATCCCACCTATCAGACAGTAAACGTGACGCCAGACGGGGCGCTGGTGGAGCGCCTCCGAGTGAAATGAGACAGCAGACGGGACGGCTGATGCCGTCTCGTCTGCTGTTTGCGATGTACCGGATATTCAGCCGGGACGACCGAACCGTCCCGTCAGACGTTTCCACAGAGAGGGACTGTGGACAACGGTGGGTTTGAGTTCCACTGGATGCTCCAGCCAGTATTCCTGTGAAGAACGGTCTGGAGCTGGACCATCCTTGACGGCTGTATAGTCTCCGCTTGGCAGCAGGCGGCGAGACTTGCGCGTATCAGAGAGCAAGACATCCAGATATTTGGAGAGGAACGCTTTGAGCTCGGGACTCTCCACGGGACAGGCGGCCTCTACCCGATTGACTTGATTGCGGGTCATGATATCGGCGGAAGAGAGATAAATCTGGCGGAGCGGCCCATCGCCGAAACAATAGACTCTGGAATGCTCCAGGAACCGTCCGACGATGCTGGTGACAGTGATGTTGTCCGTCTTGCCCGGGATGCCGGGAAGCAGGCAGCAGATACCGCGGATGATGAGCTCCACCCGTACGCCCGCCTGGGAGGCCTCGGCGAGCTTGTCGATCAGCGCCCGCTCGGTGACGGCATTCGCCTTGAGGATGATATGGCCCTGGCTGCCCCGGGCGATCTCCCCATCCATGAGGCGCAGCAGCGTGCTCTTCATGGATGCCGGCGCCACCAAGAGCTTGCGGTAACTCCCCTGGAGATCTCCCAGGAGCATGTTCTGGAAAAAGGCCACCGCATCGGCGGCGATGATAGGATCTGCTGTCATCAGGCAGAAGTCGGTATAGAGCGCAGCGGTCTTCTCATTGTAATTACCAGTCCCGATCTGAGTCACATACTCCAGGCCGTTTTTCCCTTTCCGGGTGATGAGGCACAGCTTGGCATGGCATTTATACCCTTCCGATCCGTACAGCAAGCGGCAGCCAGCCTCTTCCAGCTCCCGGGCCCACTCGATGTTGTTCTTCTCGTCGAACCGGGCGCGCAGCTCCACCAGTACTGTGACGGACTTCCCATTCTCCGCCGCGGTACACAGATGCTTGATGACCGCTGAGTTGCGCGCCACCCGATAGATGGTCATCTCGATGGAGAGGACCTTCGGATCCGCCGCGGCCTCTTTGAGCAGGTCCAGGAACGGCTGCATGGAATGGTAGGGATAGAACAGCAGCACGTCCCGCTGGCGTACTTGTTCCCACATGGAGACCTGATGGTCCAGATAGGGAGGATAAGCTGGCGTATGAGGGCGCTGATAGAGAGAGGGAGGACAGCCGTCCAGGAGATAGGCATGATCGAGCTTCAATGGGCAGGAACAGACGAAGGTCTGCTGGGGAGAGAGCTTGAGCATCTTTTCCAGCATATCCCGCAGGCCTGGTGCGTCGGCCTGCATCTCCAAACGGACCGGAGACAACCGGTCCCGCTGGCGCAGCAGCTTCGCCATGTGGCTGAGGAGGTCAGGCGAGGCCTCGTCGAACTTCTCGTCATAGCTGTCATAGCTGAGATCGGCGTTCCGAGTGACAGAGACCACCCCCATCTCTTCCACATGATAGAGCTTGAAGATCTTCTTCATGTGAGCCAAGAGGATCTCTTCCGTCCGGACGAAGGCGCAGGGGTCCCCTGGCAGGAAGAAGATCGGCGGAAGAGACGGCGGGACCTCCATGATGCCGAGGAGCGAGCGGTCTTTGTCCCGCAGCAGGGCTGCTGTATAGAGGACTTTGTTCTTGAGATGGGGGAAGGGATGGCTCCGGTCGATGATCTGAGGAGAGAGGAGCGGCCGGATCTGCTTTTTATAGTAGTCCTGTACTGCGCGTTTCTCGGCACCCTGGAGCCGGTCATACGGTACGTCCCGCACGCCCCGCAGAGCCAAAGCCGTGGAGAGCTCCGCATATACAGCGTCCCGCTGACGGATGAGCGGCCGCACTGCATCATAGATGCGCTCGAGCTGCTGAGCAGGAGTCAGGCCGCTCTTGCTGTCGATGGCCTTTGGAGCCATCGCGGCCAGATCGAAGAGGCTGCCCACTCGCACCATGAAGAATTCGTCCAGGTTGCTGGTGAAGATGGAGAGGAACCGGAGACGTTCGATGAGCGGGACAGAGGGGTCCATGGCCTCCTCCATGACCCGCTGGTCGAACTTGAGCCAGCTCAATTCCCGATCCTGGGTATAGCTCAGGTCCCAGCGGCGAGCAGCTTGTGACATAGATATCCCTCCCGTACGCCGTATCTGCTGATGAAGATCTGTTCTTTACATAGAGACTGCACCAAGGTGTCCATCAGCAATACACCGGGCAGGATGGTGTGGATCCGATCCGGACAGGCCCGGAGGATCAGCCTCCGGGCGGTCCGGTCCCGCTTGAGGAGGATGGAGGCGATCTCGTCCAGCTCCGCCACGGTGAGGGTCCGCTCTTCGGGAGCAAGCCCATAATACGCTGCGGCGATCTTCAGCACGGCGCGGGCCGTACCGCCGACTCCGCAGACACAGGTCACTTTCTTCGCCGGGAGGCCTGCGACGGCCAGTGTATCGCCGATCCGCTCCCGGATAGCGGCCAGCTCCCCCTTTTTGGGCCAGATCTTGGATACATATTGGTTGAACAGGTTCAGAGACCCGATGGGCAGGCTCTCTGCCTGGCGGATGTCGCCCTTGCGGACCTCCAAGATCTCTGTACTGCCGCCTCCGATGTCGAACATGGCGCCAGTCTGGAGATCGCAGGTCAGCAGGGCACCGTAGTAGCCCAGCCGTGCCTCTGTTTCACCGGAGAGCACATCCACAAAAAGACCGGTACGGCGTTGGATGGCTTCCACTGCCTCCCGCGTGTTGCGGATATTGCGCAGAGAAGCGGTGGCGAACACATGCATCGCCTCCATGCCGAAATGCCCCAGCAGCGTACGGAAGCCCAGCAGCACGGAGCAGGCTTTCTCCACGCCCTCTTGGGACAGCAGGCCCTGATCGATATAGTTCACGATGCCGACCATCTCTTTTTCCGAGAACAGCAGCTGGAACGAGCCGTCCGGCAGCGTGTCGTATACGGACAGACGGACGGTATTGGATCCCAGGTCGACGATGGCATATTTCATATGCATGTGATACCCCCTTGTGATGAAGTGTAAAATCTATCTTATTGTACAGGACCAATGTAAAAAGGAAAAGAGGAAAAAGGTAGGATCGAGGAAAAATAGAGAGGATGGGCGGGAAAAAACGGTATATAGAGCGGATGGGAAACGGCGGGCACCGTCTGTGGCTCGTGCAGTGCCGCGTGACAGCAGCTCCGTCCATCTGCGGCCAGGGGGAGATGGAGGACGGGACCTGACTGCCATAAGTCCGGAAAAAGCGTGGGCAAGGAGCCTCCGCCCCTTGCCCACGCACCGTACGGTACACGGTATGATAGCCGGTCCCAATGCACTGGTGCGGTCTGCTCATAGACGGCCGCCTGCCAGCGTCCCATTCTCTGGAGCGGGATCAGGCAGTGTGCGCTGCATGACCACGGTCCTCTTCTCCACGGAAGAGCAGCGTGATGCACCACAGACCTGCCAAACCCACCAAAGCGTAGATCACACGGGAAAGGACAGCCATCTGACCGCCGCATAGGAATGCGACTGTGTCGAAGCCGAATAGACCGATGCCGCCCCAGTTCAGGGCACCGATGATGGCCAGGACCAGCGCGATCTTGTCGAGCACCATGAAAAAAACCTCCGATCCTATTGGTCTGGCGTTAGTGTTGCCTGCGGCCGAAGATCTATGCGCGGGCCGCTTTGGTGGTCTTTGGAGGATCTTTGCGAAAGATGATTGAAATGCGCCGGGACCATATTGTATAATCAAAAAACAAAAACGAATGACAGCGGAAGGTGAGGAGAGGACTTATGAATATCGTATGTCTGGACATGGAAGGCGTCCTGGTGCCTGAGATATGGATCGCGTTCGCGGAGGCGAGCGGTATCCCCGAGCTGCGGCGGACCACACGGGATGAACCTGATTATGACAAATTGATGCGCTGGCGCCTGGGCGTTTTGAAAGAACACGGCCTTGGCCTGAAAGAGATCCAGTCTGTGATCGCCAAGATCGATCCCCTGCCTGGCGCCAAGGAGTTCTTGGATGAGCTGCGTGCCTGCACGCAGGTGGTCATCCTCAGCGATACCTTTGAGGAGTTCGCCAAACCCTTGATGGAAAAGCTCGGCTGGCCCACGATCTTCTGCAACTGCCTGGAAGTGGCGGAGAGCGGCGAGATCACCGGCTTCCGGATGCGCTGCCAGCAGTCCAAGCTCACGACGGTCAAAGCGCTCCAATCTATCGGATATGAGACCATCGCCAGCGGAGACAGTTATAACGATCTGGGGATGATACAGGCCAGCAAGGCTGGTTTCCTGTTCAGAAGCACCGAGAAGATCAAAGCGGACCATCCGGAGATCCCAGCGTTCGAGACGTTCGACGAGCTGCTCTCTGCGATCAAAGGCGTGCTGTGAAGTACACCGGGACACGGCTTTCCAGAAAGAGAGACGATGAATGAACAAAAAATTCCAGGACCTGGGATTCTATCCTGCGGACATCTTGCTGCCAAAAGACACGGATATGACCAAGTGGGCCGTGGTGGCCTGCGATCAGTTCACCTCCCAACCGGAATATTGGCAGGCGGTGGAGGAGGTCGTGGGAGATGCACCGTCCACCCTGCGGCTGATACTGCCAGAGGCTGAGCTCAACGCCACAGACGTAGATGCGCGCATCGCCGCCATCGATGCTACCATGCAGGCGTACTTGGACAGGGGGCTGTTCCGGACACTGCCGGAGAGCCTGCTGTACATCGAACGGGTCCAGTCCGATGGCAAGGTCCGCCATGGGATCATCGGCATGATCGATCTGGAC
Source organism: uncultured Oscillospiraceae bacterium (assembly GCA_944387055.1). Classification (GTDB taxonomy): domain Bacteria; phylum Bacillota; class Clostridia; order Oscillospirales; family Oscillospiraceae; genus Oscillibacter. The sequence goes on along the minus strand of CALXDL010000059.1, from coordinate 11,742 downwards.
CAATATGATTTCACGCCCGGTTCCGGCGCCCTCATCCGTGCGACAGAGGGCACGGTCCTCTCTCGTATCCCGCCGCGTGTCCGGGTCCGGCGGGACGCGCTCATCGAACTGCCCCATGTGATGCTCCTGATCGACGATCCTGAGCGGACCGTGATCGAGCCTTTGGCCGGTGGCGAAGGGATGGAAAAGCTCTATGATCTCGACCTCCAGCAGGGGGGCGGGCATCTGACCGGCTGGAAGCTGACGGATGAGCGGATGGATGCGGTGGCAGAGGCGCTGGGCAGGCTTTGCAGCCCGGAGGCCATGCAGGAGAAGTATGGCACGGCAGACATCGCTCCGCTGCTGTTCGCTGTGGGCGATGGGAACCACTCCCTGGCTGCGGCCAAACAGTGCTATGAAGATCTGAAGAGGGTCACACCGGAGAGCGGATGGGCGGATCTCTCCGCTCGATATGCCCTGGTGGAAGTGGTCAACGAGTACGATGACGCCCTCCGATTCGAGCCCATCCACCGCGTCCTGTTCGGCGTGGATCCCGTCCAGGTATTGGAGGCGTTCAAAGCTTACTATCCAGGTGCGTACGAAGGCGAAGGAGCGGGGCATGTCATCGCCTATACGTATGCCGGACATAGAGGGCATATCACTGTGCCTGCCCCTAAGGCACAATTGGCTGTGGGGACCTTACAAGCTTTCCTGGACGATCACCTTGTGGCCCACGGTGGTGAGGTGGACTACATCCACGGCGACGAAGTCACGGACGAGTTGGGCAGCAAGCCCGGGAACCTTGGCTTCAAACTTCCCGCCATGAGGAAGGAGCAGCTGTTCAAGACCGTTATGGCGGACGGCGTCCTTCCCCGAAAGACCTTCTCCCTGGGGCAGGCCCAGGACAAGCGGTATTATATGGAAGCCCGCAAGATCCGGTGATGTTTTTGGAAGCCTCTGGACAGTTTTTTTGTCCAGAGGCTTCCTTTTTTGTAAAGGATATGTTAAAATTTGACTAGAAGAGGAGTGATGACGCAAGATAGATCGGTCGATATCCACAATGCGGAGAAAGGAGCAGACGATGGCCGAGCTGTTTCAGAGCGCACTGTATTTGGGCGGGGGCCTGATCTTCTATGGGTGGCTGCTCCTGCCTGTGGCGGTCTTGCTGGTGGTCAGTATCCTCTATATCGTGATGGAAGCCATCCATGACTTCCGGAAGCGGCACGGTGCTCTATGAGCGTGCTTGCGCGGGCCGGCGCCTGGGGATCCCTCGGGCGCCGGCTTCCCATCGGGCCAGAGATGTGGTATCATCGAGTGGGAGCGGCGGCCGGCGGGGAAGACTGCCACGCGGCGGATACCGTCTGCTATCTCGGGAGGCAGAGGGGGCCGTTCTGCTATCTGTTCCAGATAAGGAGACTGAGCACATGAGGACGATTACAGAAAGGGCTCCGGCCAAGCTGAATCTCACGCTGGATATCCTGCGGAAACGGCCCGATGGATATCATGATCTCCAGATGGTCATGCAGACCGTCTCGCTGTACGACACCGTGACCGTGCAGGAGCGGGAGGGGGGTCTCTGTTTGGTGAGCACTTCCTTCCAGCTGCCAGAGGGAAAGACCATGGAACAGCGTGCGGCCGAGGCGTTCTTCGCAGCTCTGGGACGCCCCGTGCCTGGCTTGGAGATCCGCTTGGAGAAACAGATCCCAGCTTATGCCGGCATGGGCGGCGGGAGCGCCGATGTGGCGGCATTGCTGCGGGCCCTGCGGACTTTGTACGCACCGGACTTGACAGACGATGTCTTGGAACGCATCGGACTGACAGTGGGCAGCGATGTGCCGTTCTGCATCCGGGGAGGCACGATGCTGGCGGAGGGACGGGGAGAGAAGCTCACGCCGCTGCCTGCGCTGCCGCCCTGCTGCATCCTGATCTGCAAACCAGACTTCGATCTGCCCACGCCGCTGCTCTTCGGCCGGGTGCGGCTCGAGACGCTGGGAGAGCGTCCGGACTTGGCATCTATGGAACAGGCTTTGGCTCGGGGCAGTGCTGAGGCGGCGGCGCGGCAGATGCGCAATGTGTTCGAACAGGTCCTCACGGAGGAAGAACGCCGTGAGATCTGTGATATCAAAGATACCATGCGCCGCTATGGCGCCTGGAACGCTGTCATGACCGGTTCGGGGCCCACCGTGTTCGGGCTGTTCGAGCAGGAGGAGCAGGCTGACCGTGCGGCCCAGGCATTGGCAGGCCGCTATGGAAAAATTTTTCACGCTGTCCCCGTGGGACAGGTATAAGATCATGACCTTCCGTCCAAGATAAGACCAGACGGCCCCATGGGGCTACATAAAAGGACGGATATCAATCATGCAGAAGACCAGACGGAGCTCTAGAAAACTATGTGTGGTGGAGGTCTGCCTCCTGGCAGGCCTGGCAGTGTTCCTGCTGTCAGGGGCAGTGTCCTTGCAGGCACAAGACCAGTTGGCAGACAAAGTGGTGCGTCTCCATGTGCTGGCGAATTCAGACACGGAAGAGGATCAAGCACTGAAACTGCGGGTCCGGGACAAGGTCCTGGCGCGGGCGACTGAGATATTAGAGCAGTCCGCGGACCGGAAAGAGGCTGAAGCCTGCCTCCGCGGACAGCTTTTGGAGCTGGAGCGCATCGCCGCGGAGGAGATCGCGGCGGCAGGATATGATTACCCAGTGACTGTACGGTTAGAGGACACGATGTTCCCAACGAAGGTATATGATGGCTTCACCTTGCCCGCCGGGGAGTATCTGGCGCTGCGTGTGGTCATCGGCAAGGGCGCAGGGCAGAACTGGTGGTGCGTGGTGTTCCCGCCCCTTTGTACGGCGGCTGCCTCGGACGTGTCGGAGACCGCTATGGCGGCTGGACTGAGCGAAGCAGACGTGGGGCTCATCACCGAGGAGGACAGCGGGTATGTCCTCAAGTTCAAATGTGTGGAGCTCTGGGAGCAGATTAAAGGACGGCTGGGGGCGTGATGGGATGAGGAGCGGCGGCGTGCTGCTGGCAGCCAGGGATATGGAGCGGACCAAGACGTTCTATCAAGAGGTCCTGGGACTCGAAGTGGTGGCAGACTATGGCACCAATGTGGCCCTTACGGGCGGCCTCTCTCTGCAAATGCTGGGCTCCTGGGCTGAGGCCCTTGGAAAAGGACCGGCGGATATCGCCTTTGGCGGCGACACCGGTGAAGTGTATTTTGTGGCAGAGGATTATGACGCCGTCTTGAAAGCATTGCGAGAGCATCCGGACGTGGAGCTGGTCCATCCGCCTATGGAACAACGCTGGGGACAGCGGGTGGTGCGGGTGTATGATCCGGACCGCCATATCGTTGAGATCGACGAACCGTTGGCAGCGGTCTGCCGCCGTTTCCTGGATGGCGGACTGAACGAAGAAGGCGTGGCCAGACGGATGGACATCCCGCTGGAACAAGTCCGCGGCTATCTGAAACAGGTACGGTGAAAAGATGCCCGCCGGGGGATGTCCCCGGCGGGCATCTTTTCATGGGCGCGAGAGATAGGCGTAGATATCGAAGGGCAGCAGAGGCGTCTCGCGCTTGAGATAGAGCGGGTGATGGGGATGACCGGACTTGAGCGGCGGGCCGGCGGTATACCATTTGGCTCCAACGGCTCGGGCGTCAGCGGCAAAGTCCCGCACACAGTCCATCAGATACTCCCGCTTTTCGATGAGATTGCCCCAAGCAGCCCAAATGGCAGGCTGTGCAGACAAGGAGAGGAGGTAACGGAAGGCTTGGCGGTTCTCCGCATGGAGGCGGGGATTAAATGCTCGTTCCATATCGTCGGGACGGGTCGCCCGCTGGGCGTAGACGTTGAACATCAAGAAGCTGTCGTATCCGTTGGAGCTGGCGATACGCGCAACGGATCGGAGCGTCGGGTCCAAAGCGTCTGGCGCGGCGGTGGAAGGATTGATGCCTACACAGATGAGCGGGCGCTTCCCGCGTGTACCGAGGATATAGCGGTATTCCGAATAATGTGGCGGTACGTAGAGCCAGCGGTCCACGTCATACTCTGGCGATGGCCGCAGGGCGTCTTCCAGAGCAGGGCCGAAAAGTTCCAGATCGAGGGCGTCGGTAGTGCCCTGGGGGATGTGCATGACGAGGCCTCCTATGTTTTTTCCCAAGGATAACAGATCCGGCGGGAAAAGGCAATGGAACATGTACTCCCACGGTATGCTCCGGCGCCTGCGCGGGTGGCGTCCGCGGTCAAAGAGCGGCCAGGAGAGCGGCGGAGGGATCCCCAGACCGCTGCGGCCGGAGAGAGCTCTGGCGATCACCGCAGCGGCGAGAAGGTAGGGAGACGTCTGGTCATCCGTCCAGAAATGTGATATCATGGCGGGGACGAGAACGAAGGAAGTGAGGGGCCAACATGCTGGAGATCATCATGGGCCGGGCAAAAACGGGGAAGTCAGACGCAGTGCTGGGCCGCATCAGAGAGCTGGGAGATCGTTCCCAGCAGATCCTGCTGGTGCCGGAACATGCCTCCCATCAGGCGGAGGTGGACCTGTGCCGTGTCTGTGGGGACACAGCCAGCCGGCATGCGGAAGTCCTGAGCTTCCGCCGCCTGAGCGACCGGGTGCTCACCCGCACCGGCGGCATCGCGCAAGTGACGCTGGATGCTGGCGGCAAACTCCTGACCCTGCAAAAAGCGCTGCTGGAAGTGGCACCTATGCTGACCGTCTATCGCCGGCCCTCTCAAAAAGCAGCTTTCTTGGAGCAGATGCTGGACCTTTTCGATGAGCTGCGGAGCTATGAGGTGACGCCGGAGATGCTTGCTGTGCAGGCACAGGAGATCCAGGGGGCGACACGAGACAAGGTCCACGACCTGAGCCTGCTCTACGGCGCTTATGAAGCCAGACTCTGCGCAGCCGGCCGGGATCGGAGGGACCGGATGACCAAGCTGTGTGACCATTTGGCCGAGTCCCGCTATGTACAGGGCAAGGACGTGTTCCTGGACGGGTTCACCTACTTCAACGCCCAGGAGCGGCGTGTCCTCTCCATCCTGCTGCGGCAGGCCGCCTCTGTCACCGTCACATTACTGGGAGAGCCAGACAGCCGGGAGGAGATATTCGAGGCCTCCCTCCGCTCTCGGGCAGCCCTGTGGCGCTTGGCAGGAGACGCTGGGATACCTGTAAAGGAAACTGTTTTGACAAACGGAAGGATGGATGCTCTGGACCATCTGGAGCGCTGTTTTTTTGGAGAGACGCTGCCATGGGAGGGCGAGAGCAGCGCCATCCGGCTCTGGGAGGCGGACACCGCCTATTCGGAAGTGGAACGGACAGCAGCGGAGATCCTGCGGCTGACCGCATCAGGGACGTGCCGCTTCCGCGACATCACTGTGGCGACCCGAGAGTTGGGAGCGTACGCTGGCATCATCGAGACCGTCTTCGAGCGATATGGCATCCCGGTCTATCTCAGCCGCCGGAGCGACATCTTGGAAAAACCCGTGTGGAGCCTCCTCACAGGCGTGTTGACTGCCATCAGCGGCGGATACGAGTATGAAGATATGTTCCGCTGGCTCAAGACCGGTCTCGCCGGGCTGACACCGGAAGAGTGCGACCGGCTGGAGAACTATGTCATCAAGTGGGAGGTCCATGGCCAGATGTGGCTGCGGGACCTGGATTGGACGGGGAACCCGGATGGCTACGGCGCACCTTGGGACGACCGGCGTCAAGCGCTGCTGGCGGATGTGAACGCGCTGCGCCGCCGGGTCCGCGCCCCGCTGCTGCGCCTTGCCGAGGGCTTGCGAGCTGGAGAAACTGCGCGGGAGAAAGTGGAATCACTTTACAGCTTTTTGGAGGAGCTGGGGCTGCAGGCAGCTTTGGAAGAGCGGATGCGCGTCCAGGCGGCTGCGGGCCGGTTCCAAGAAGCGGAGGAGACCGCCCAGCTCTGGGAGATCCTCTGCGGCGTGCTCGACCAGTTCGTGGAGATCTTGGGCGAGGAAGCGATGAACTTGGATGCCTTCACCCGCTTGCTGCGCCAAGTGGCCACCCAGTACAGCGTGGGGACGATCCCCGTCTCGCTGGACCAAGTGAGCGTGGCGGAGATCACGCGGAACGACCGCCATACCGTACGCCGGCTCTTCCTGTTGGGGGCCAATGACCACGTGCTGCCCAGCGTGAGCCAGGGCGGCGGGATCCTCAACGATGATGACCGGGACGAATTGGCCCAGCGGGGCATCGTCCTGGCGCCCTCGGGCATGGAGCAGATGGGGATCGAGCTCCAGAACCTCTATGCGGCCCTGGCGCAGCCCACGGAGGGGCTGGTCGTCAGCTATCCCACGGTGGACGTGACGGGGGCGGAGCTCCGTCCGGCTTTTGTGGTAGGGCGTCTCCAGGAGCTGTTCCCAGCAGTGGACATAGAGCGGGAGAGCATCGGGAGGGGATACCGGACAGCAGCGCCGATCCCAGCCCTGGAGATGGCGGGACAGGATCCCCATGGACCGCTGTGGCAGTGGTTCGCGGGCCAGCCGGCCTTCCATGACCGGCTGGCGGACATGAAACGAGCGGCGTCGCTGCGCCGGGGAAGCCTCTCGCGGGAGGCGGTCCGCGCACTGTACGGGGAGCGGATCAGCATGTCCGCTTCCCGGGTGGAGCGGCTGCGCTCGTGCCATTTCGCCTATTTCATGGAATATGGCCTCCGGGCCCGGCCCCGCAACCCTGCATCCTTCGACGCGCCCCAGATCGGTACGTTCCTCCACTATCTTTTGGAACATGTGACGGCAGACGTCCTGGCCCAGGGCGGCTTTGCCCAGGTGGGGCAGGAGCTGCTCCATACGCTGGTACGGCGCTATATCGAACGGTACGTGGAAGAGGTGCTGAGAGGACTGGAAGAGCGCAACGCCCGGTTCCGATATCTCTTCGCCCGCCTGCGCACCACTGCCTATGCGGTCATCGATCAAGTGGCAGAGGAGCTGCGCACGTCTGATTTCGTGCCGATAGCGTTCGAACTGAGCTTTGGAGATCATGGAGAATTGCCGGCGGTGACGGTCTCAGAGCCAGATGGGGAACTGCGGATCGGTGGCAAGGTGGACCGGGTGGACGGCTGGGTGAAAGACGGGAAACTGTATCTGCGAGTGGTGGATTACAAGTCCGGCCGCAAGGCATTCGACCTCGCAGCAGTACGTATGGGCCTGGACATCCAGATGCTGCTCTACCTTTTCGCGCTGGAAAAGGAGGGGCGGGCCCGCTTCGGCATGGATATCGAGCCTGCAGGGGTGCTGTATCTCCCAGCGCGGGACGAGATCCTCTCCGTCGAGCGTAACATCACACCAGAGAAGCTCCAGAGCGAACGGGAAAAGCAGCTGCGCCGTTCTGGTCTCCTGCTGGCTGAGCCAGAGGTCCTCCGTGCCATGGAGCATGAGGCCCTGGAACATCCCAGGTTCCTCCCGTTGCGGGTGAGCCGGGATGGGAACATCGCTGGGAGCATCGCCTCTGCGTCCCAGCTGGGGAAATTGGGACGGTATGTGGAGAAGCTGCTCCACCAGATCGCCCGAGAGGTCCGAGACGGCAACATCGACGCGGATCCTTGCTGCCGCAGTGAGGAGGAGACTTATTGCCAGTTCTGCGATTGGGCAGATGCCTGCCATTTCCAGGATGGACGGGACAGCGACCATCTGCATCCCATCTTACCGGTAAAAGAAGAGGAATTCTGGCAGATGCTGGACGAGGAGGGAGACTGACATGGCGAAACTGACCCTGACGCCGCAGCAGCAGGCGGTGGTCGAGAACAGAGGCGGCAGCCTGCTGGTCTCCGCCGCCGCCGGTTCCGGTAAGACCAAGGTCCTGGTCGAACGGCTCTTCCGCTATGTGACGGAGGAGCGGTACAACGTGGACGATTTCCTCATCATCACCTACACGAAGGCCGCTGCCGCAGAGCTGCGCAGCAAGATCGCCGCAGAACTGTCGAAACGGTTGGCCCAGACACCGGGTGACCCACAGCTCAAACGGCAGCTCCTGCGGGTATATCGGGCGGACATCAAGACAGTGGACGCTTTTTGCGCCGGACTCCTCCGGGAGAACACGCATCTCCTGGCACGGGAGGCAGACCGCTATGCCCTGACACCGGACCTCCGGGTACTGGACGAGAACGAGGCGATGCTGCTGCGCCGCAGGCTCCTGGATCGGGAGCTGGTGGCGTTCTATGAGGACCTGCCCCCTGGCGGTGAGATGCTGGCGGATACGCTGGGCGCGGGCCGGGACGACAGTGCGCTGGTCGAACTGGTGCTGGAACTATATGGGAAGCTCCAGAGCCACGCAGATCCAATGGCTTGGCTGGAGGAGAATCGACGGGCGTGGAGCGGCCTTGGCGACAGCTTCGATGCGACGCCATATGCGCAGGAGCTGCTGGCCCTCATCCGACGGAAAGCGGCCCATTGGGCCCAGCTGCTCCGCGTGATCGCTGGAGATGTGGAGGGAGACGAGACGCTCTTCCGGGGATACGGAGAGAAGTTCCTGACTGCAGCTGCGTGTTTCGACCTCCTGACGGCTGCCGGGAGCTGGGAGGCGGCACGGCAGGCCGGACAGAGCATCCATTTCCCACGCCTCACTACCCCCAAGGGGCGCAAGGACGACACGGACGTGGCAGCCATGAAGCAAGTGTGGGAGAGCGCAAAGGACGCAGCCAAAGCCCTGGAGGGCATGCTTGCCGTCAGCGGTGAGGAGGCCATGGAGGACCTGCGCGCTGTGGCGCCTGCTATGGTGGCGCTGCTGGAACTGACCGCCCGGTTCGCTGAGCGCTACCGAGTGGAGAAGCTGCGCCTGAACGCGGTGGATTTCTCCGATCAGGAGCATCTGGCGCTGGGGCTGCTGGTGGCGCCGGACGGCAGCCAGACGGCCTTGGGAGAGCAGGTGGCAGCCCGGTACCGGGAGATCCTGGTAGACGAATATCAAGATACCAATGAGGTCCAGAACGCCATCTTCCGAGCCGTGTCCCGAGAGGGACGGAACATCTTCACGGTGGGGGATGTGAAACAGAGCATCTATCGCTTCCGCTTGGCAGACCCGACCATCTTCCTGCGCAAATATGAGCAGTTCAAGCCCTATCAGGAAGCAGCGGAAGGGGAGGAGCGGAAGATCCTGCTCTCTAAGAACTTCCGCTCCCGCCAGGAGATATTGGACGCCGCCAACTTCCTCTTTGTCAATATCCTATCGTCGGAGATGGGCGAGATGGACTATGGCGACGATGAAGCGCTCCACTTCGGCGCGGAGTATTATCCAGAGCGCCATGACTGCCAGACAGAGTTCCACCTCATCTGCGCCCGGCAGCGGACCGCAGAGCAGGACCGGCCGGTGAAAAAGATCGTCGCCGAGTCCCGGTTCGTGGCGGCCAGGATCCGCTCGCTGCTGGATGAGGGCTATCCCGTTACCGGGGAGGACGGTACCCTGCGTCCCTGCCGGCCAGAGGATATCGTCATCCTGATGCGCTCGCCTGGCAGCCGGACGGCCGCTTTTGCCCAGGCCCTGGCAGAACAGGGCGTGCCCTGTGCCTTCCAAGAGAGCGGAGACCTCTTCCACACGATGGAGGTCAGCGTCATGCTGGCCCTGCTGGAGATCATCGACAACCCTCGCCAAGACGTGCCGCTGATCAGCGTGCTCCGTTCGCCGCTGTTCGGCTTCACACCGGACCGGCTGGCCATGATCCGCAGCAAGACGCCATCCGGAGATTTCTATGACGCTGTGACGGCCGACGGCGGAGAGGACTGCCAGCGTTTCCTGGCGGTACTGGAGGATCTGCGTCGGGCTGGGCGGGACCTGAGCGTCCACCGGCTGATCTGGTACATCTATGACACCCTCAACGTCCTGGGGATCTTCGGTGCGATGGATCAGGGCGACGTCCGGCGGGAAGATCTGATCGCCCTCAGTCAACATGCCGAGAGCTTCGAGAGCAGCGGCTACCGCGGCCTGTTCGCCTTCGTCACCCAGTTGGAGCGTCTCCTGGAACAGGGGAAAGAGCCCGCCACGCGCGGGCCTGCGGCAGCAGCGGGCGTGCGGCTCATGAGTATCCACAAGTCCAAAGGGCTGGAGTTCCCAATCGTGATCCTGGCGGACCTGGACCGGACGTTTTCCCGCCAGGATCTGGACACGCCGGTGCTGGTGCATCCGTCCATGGGACTGGGCCCCAAGCGGATAGACCTGGAGCGGAAGATCAAATATCCCACGTTGGCGCGAACGGCCATCCAAGAGAAGCTGCGGCGGGAGAACTTGGCGGAAGAGCAGCGGATCCTCTATGTGGCCATGACCCGGCCCAAAGAAAAATTGATCTTGGTAGACAGCATGTATCATGCGCCGGGACGGCTGAAGAAGCTGGCAGCGGTGGCCTCCTGCCCGGTCCTGCCGGAGACAGTGGCCGCTGGCAGGAGCCTGGGGGACTGGGTGCTGCTGCCCTTGCTGTGCCGGCCGGAGGCGGCGCCGCTGCGCGCCCTGGCAGGGGCGGAGATCAAGACGGCCTATGCAGGAGATACCGCGCCCTGGCAAGTGGAGATCCATGACAGCGAGGCCTTCCGGGAGCGGCCCTGCCGCCCCCATCCACAGATGCCCGAGCAGACGGAGGCGGCTGTCTTTTCTCCCGGACTCCTGGAACGCGCCTATCCATACCGCCGGGAGACGGGGCTGCCTGCCAAGGTGACGGCCACACAGCTCAAAGGGCGGGCCGTGGACGAGGAGATCGCTGAGCACGCCCTCCATACGCCATACCTGCGTCCCCTGGCACAGCCGAAGTTCCGGCAGGAGAGCCACGGACTCACAGCAGCAGAACAGGGGACCGCGACGCATCTGGTGCTCCAGTACCTGGACCTGGCAGATCGGGACGTAGCCGGACAGGTGGAGCGGCTGCGGATGCGCGATCTGCTGACGCAAGAGCAGGCGCAGGCCGTGGATCTGGAGGAGCTGGCACGGTTCTTGGACAGTCCCTTGGCTGATGAGATCCGGCAGGGGAGAGATGTGTTGCGGGAGTATCGCTTCACGCTTTTGATGGACGCCAGGGCATACGATCCGGCGGCCGCGGAAGGAGAGCGCATCCTCCTCCAAGGCGTAGTGGACTGCTGCTTCACCACGGACGAAGGGGTGACAGTGGTGGACTTCAAGACCGACCATGTGGGCAGTACGGAGGAGCTCCGCCGCAGGGCAGAGGGATACCGTCCCCAGCTGGAAGCGTACAGTCAGGCACTGGAACGTGTCCTGGAGAGGCCGGTGATCCGCCGCACGCTCTACTTCTTAAGACCGGGCAAGGCGGTGGATATCTGACAGGCGGGCACGTGGCGGCAAGCGGGCCGCTCTATACGATCGCGGTGACATCTCCCACAGCTCGGATCGCTGTCAGGAGCGATGCTGGCCTGATGGGTCGCTGGAGCGGTGGATACCAGACGATGGCCGGGAAGTCCGCACTCCCTCTGGAGGGCGGATGCCGTATCCGCATGGACCTATGGGAAAAGCCGGACCTCTCGTCTGGCAAAAAGCTTTTGTACCAAGTGGGCCGGATCCGCAGCGGACGCCGGAAGAGGCCCCGACCCCTGGAAAAAAGTTAAAAAAGGACTTGCGCTCTTCGCGCAGATGTGTTAAACTATTACCGCTTTTGTTGGGGTGAAAGCTCCGACAGGGTAGACTGGAACAGAAAGAGGTGAACGAGAGCAATGAAGGAAGGAATCCATCCCAATTATCAGCAGACTACGATCACTTGCGCCTGCGGTAATGTGATTGAGACAGGTTCTACCAAGAAGGATATCAAGGTGGAAGTC
>CALXDL010000058.1 GCA_944387055.1 uncultured Oscillospiraceae bacterium | reverse complement strand
TGGGGACACCGGCGCCGTACAGAGTCTTCTTCAGGTACTTGCGGATCTTCTGGTCTTCGACGATCAGATCGCCGACCTTCTCATCACTGGCATACCAACGGGAATCCCAGTCTTTGATGACGCCCACTCGCAGGCCGTGGGGATTAACTTTCTGTCCCATGAACTGTTCTCCTCCCTCTTATGCCTTTTCCGCCACAGCCAGGGTGACGTGAGAAGTACGCTTGTTGATGCGGTATGCACGGCCCTGGGCCCGGGGCATCATCCGCTTCAGGATGGGGCCGGGCGTGGCATATACCTCGGACACCACCAGCTTGGCGGGATCCATGCCGAAATTGTTCTCAGCGTTGGCCACAGCGCTCTTGAGGAGCTTCATGAGAGGCTCAGAGGCAGCCTTGGGGGTCTGCATCAGGATCGCCATGGCAGTGCCGGCATCCTTGCCGCGGATCAGGTCGCAGACGATCTGGAACTTATGGGGAGCGATGCGGACATAACGCAGATAAGCTTTGGCTTCTTTCTTTTCCATGTTCTGCATCCTCCTTCTTTACTTCGTATGGCCGCGGAAGGTCCGGGTGGGCGCGAACTCACCCAGCTTGTGGCCGACCATATCCTCCTGGATATAGACGGGCACATGCTTGCGGCCATCGTGGACAGCGATGGTGTGGCCGACGAAAGAGGGGAAGATGGTGGAGCTGCGGCTCCAGGTCTTCAGGACCTTCTTCTCGTTCTTGGCGTTCATTTCCTCGACCCGCTTCAGAAGCTCAGGAGCGACGTACGGGCCTTTTTTGATGGATCTGCTCATATCGACTTGCCTCCCTTACTTCTCGTTGCGACGCTTCACGATGAACTTGTTGGTGGGATTCTTGCCCTTACGGGTCTTGTAACCCATGGCGGGCTTGCCCCAAGGCGTCACAGGGCCGGGACGGCCGACGGGCGCGCGGCCCTCGCCGCCGCCGTGGGGGTGGTCATTGGGGTTCATGACAGAGCCGCGGACCGTGGGGCGCCAACCCATGTGGCGCTTGCGGCCGGCCTTGCCGATGTTGATGTTCTCGTGCTCGATGTTGCCCACCTGGCCGATGGTGGCATAGCAGTTGGTGCGCACGATGCGCACCTCGCCGGAGGGCATACGGATCTGCGCATCGTTGCCTTCCTTCGCCATCAGCTGGGCGGAGGTGCCGGCGGCGCGGACCAGCTGAGCGCCGTTGCCGGGATGCAGCTCGATGTTATGGATCACAGTGCCCACGGGGATGTTGGCCAGAGGCAGCGCATTGCCGGGCAGGATATCCGCATCAGGACCCGTCATGATCTTGTGACCGGCCTTCAGGCCCAGAGGCGCCAGGATATAGCGCTTCTCGCCATCCTCATACTGGATGAGGGCGATGTTGGCGCTGCGGTTGGGGTCGTACTCCAGGCGCAGCACAGTGGCAGAGCCGATCTTGTTGCGCTTGAAGTCGATGATGCGGTACTTGCGCTTGTTGCCGCCGCCGCGGTGGCGGACCGTGATGCGGCCGTAGCTGTTGCGGCCGGAGCTCTTCTTCAGGGGCTCCACCAGGCTGGGCTCGGGCTTGGCCTTCTTATCGATACCGTCGAACCCGGAGACCGTCATCTGACGTCTGGAAGGGGTCGTCGGCTTGAAAGTTTTGATAGACATTACGCTTTACACTCCTTCCGTTATCAGACCATGCCTTCGAAGAACTCGATGGTCTTGGAATCCGCCGTGAGCTGGACGTCGGCCTTCTTCCACTCCTTGGTCATGCCGGGCCGGCCAGCGCCCAGGCGCTTCTCCTTGCCGGGTACGATCAGGGTGTTGACGGAAGCGACCTTCACGCCGAAGATCTCCTCGACGGCCTTCTTGATCTCGATCTTACCGGCGTCCTTCGCCACTTCGAACACATACTTCTTGTCGGCGGCGCCGGACATGGCACGCTCCGTGATGACGGGGCGGATGATGATGTCGTATGCGGTAGCCATTACGCGTACACCTCCTCGATCTTTGCAAGGGCGGCCTGATCGACCACCAGATACTGGGCGTTGATGATGTCATACACGCTCAGGTTGTTGGCGGGAGTGGTCAGCACGCCGGGGATATTGCGGGCGCTCTTGACGATGGTGGTGTCCACATCGGGCGTCACCACGACGGCCTTGCCGTCGCACTTCACGGCAGTCAGGAACTTGCGGAACACGGCGGTCTTGATGGCGTCCATCTTGATGGCGTCCACCACGATCAGCTTGCCCTCGGCCACCTTGGCGGAGAGGACGGACTTGAGCGCCAGGCGCTTGACCTTCTTGTTCAGCACATAGCTGTAATCCCGGGGCTTGGGAGCGAACACGACGCCGCCGTGAGTCCACTGGGGCGCGCGGGTGCTGCCCTGCCGGGCGTGGCCGGTGCCCTTCTGGCGCCAGGGCTTCCTGCCGCCGCCGGAGACCTCGGCGCGGGTGAGGGCGCTCTGGGTGCCCTGTCTGCAATTGGCGAGGTGGTTCTTGACGACCTCGTGGACGACGGTCTGATTGGGCTCGATGCCGAAGATCGCGTCGTTCAGTTCCACAGTGCCGACGCTCTCGCCGGCCATGTTCAGTACGTTCATAGTAGACATGTTTCCAGCACCCCTTTCTTACTTGTTTCTGGCGGAAGCCTTCTGCGGGTTGCGGCCAGAAGCCTTCTGCGGGTTCTTGCTGATGTCCGCACCGGCCTGCTTGACCTTGTGGACCTTGACGGTGGACTTGATGGTGACGAGGCCGCCCTTGGGGCCGGGGACCGCGCCGCAGACCACCAGCATGTTCAGCTCGGGATCGACCTTCACGACGGAGAGGTTCTGGACCGTGACCTGCTCCACGCCCATGTGGCCGGCGCCGATCTTGCCCTTGAAGATCTTAGAAGGATCGCTGTTGGCGCCCATGGAGCCGGCGTGACGGGCCACAGGGCCAGTGCCATGGGACTCCTTGAGGCGGTGTGCACCGTGACGCTTGATGACGCCCGCGTAGCCGTGGCCCTTGCTGATGCCGGTCACGTCCACGAAGTCGCCGGCCTTGAAGGTGTCGGCCTTGACGATATCGCCCACGTTCAGCTCAGCGGCGTTCTCCAGGTCGAACTCCCGCAGATACTTCTTCGGCGCCACGCCGGCCTTCTTCAGATGGCCCATCTCAGGCTTGGTCAGCTTGCGCTCAGCCACATCCTCGAAGCCCAGCTGGACGGCCTCATAGCCTTCCTTCTCGGTGCTCTTCTTCTGGACGACCACGCAGGGGCCCGCCTCGATGACGGTGACGGGGATCACATGGCCGTTCTCGTCAAAAATCTGGGACATGCCCACTTTTTTGCCGATGATCGCTTTCATGTATGTTCCTCCTTAAAGGTTATTGGTCGGCTTAGATACCGTGGAGTTGGGTCCCCAGGCATTGCTCTGCCGACATGACCCGTCCATCTCGCAAGTGGATGGACTTGGGACAGCAAACGATTGGATGAAGTGGTGGGATCGTGCTCAGAGCTTGATCTCGATCTCCACACCGGCGGGCAGCTCGAGAGCCATCAGGGCCTCGACGGTCTTCGGCGTGGACTTGGTGATGTCGATCAGCCGCTTATGGGTGCGGCGCTCGAACTGCTCGCGGCTGTCCTTATACTTGTGGACGGCCCGCAGGATGGTGACGATCTCCTTCTTGGTGGGCAGAGGGATGGGGCCAGAGACCTCCGCGCCGGTGCGCTTGGCGGTCTCGACGATCTTCTCTGCACTCTGATCGATGACCTGATGGTCATAGGCCTTCAGACGGATACGGATCATTTCTTTCTGTGCTGCCATGGTTCTTTCCTCCTGATTTCGTAGGTAGTTTCACGCAGTCTCGACGACCTACGGCGAGAGGATCTTCTATACGCTCAACCGTGCGTATCATTCCAGCTCATGAAAAATACCGGCGCAGGAAACGGCCGGTATCCAGACATGGCGCAGCGATCTACGCGACGTACAGATTCCTTCTCAGCCGCCCGATTATCGGACATACTCCCCGGAAGTTACCTCTTTCGAGCAATCTCCCGGTTCATCGCAGTTTCGCGTGGCAGGGCAATCCCCTCCCATCGCGGACTTTTTTATAATAAAAGAAGATCCTCTTGTTGTCAAGAGGATCTTCTCTGTTTTTCATGAAATTTTGAAGTTTTTTTCTCCATCCGGAGCAGCGTCCAACTGTACTGGCCAAGGCCGTCTCTGCCGCTGTCCAGCGGCGCTCAGTAGGCCACGCCCCAATAGATGTCCGTGGTGCACTTCTTGCCGCACACCGGGCACACGCCTTCTGTACCGCTCTGCTCCAGCGGCATGCAGCGCGAGGTCACGCCAGCCTGTTCCTTCATCGCCAGCTCACAAGCCGGATCCCCGCACCATTTGGAGCGGAGGAAGCCGCCCTTGCCCGCAGCGATCGCTCTCGCCTCGGCGGGAGAGGAGATGTCGAAGGTGTTCTCCTCCCGGTTTTTCAGGGCCATGGCGTACATGTTGTCATGGATGGCGTCCAGCAGTGCCGCCACACGTACTTCCAGTTCGCTCAGGGGCACAGCGACCTTCTCTCCGGTATCCCGGCGAGCGATGACACACTGCTCTTTCTCCATGTCCTTCGGGCCGATCTCCACGCGCACCGGCACGCCCTTCATCTCGTACTCGGCGAACTTCCAGCCGGGAGAGTTGTCGGAATCGTCCATCTTCGCCCGTACGCCGGCAGCACAGAGCCGGGCCCGCAGCGCTGCGGCAGCTTCCAGCACGCCGGGCTTGTGCTGGGCCACCGGGATCACCACCGCTTGGATCGGAGCGACCCTGGGCGGGAGCACCAGGCCATTGTCGTCCCCGTGGGTCATGATGATGCCGCCGATCATCCGGGTGGAGACGCCCCAGCTGGTCTGGTGCGGATGATGGAGCTGGTTGTCCTTCCCCGTGAACGTGATATCGAACGCCTTGGCGAAGCCGTCGCCGAAATAGTGGCTGGTCCCCGCCTGGAGGGCCTTATGGTCATGCATCATGCATTCGACTGTGTAGGTCTCCTCCGCGCCGTTGAACTTCTCTTTGTCGGTCTTGCGGCCCCGGATGACCGGCATGGCCAGGACGTTCTCCATGAAGTCCGCGTAGATGTTGAGCATCTGCATGGTCTCTTCCCGCGCCTCTTCTTCTGTAGCGTGCATGGTATGTCCCTCCTGCCACAGGAATTCCCGGTGGCGCAGGAACGGGCGGCTGGTCTTCTCCCACCGCAGGACCGAGCACCACTGGTTATAGAGTTTAGGCAGGTCCCGCCAAGAGTGGATGATGTTGGCATAATGCTCGCAGAAGAGGGTCTCAGAGGTGGGCCGGATGCACAGACGGTCTTCCAGCTCCTCACTTCCGCCCATGGTGACCCACGCGCATTCAGGCGCGAATCCCTCTACATGGTCCTTCTCCTTTTGGAGCAGGGATTCCGGGATCAGCACAGGGAGGTACACGTTCTCATGTCCGGTGGCCTTGAACCGCGCATCCAGCTCCTTCTGGATGTTCTCCCAGATCGCATAGCCGTACGGGCGATAGATGAACATACCTTTTACGGAGGTATAATCGATCAGCTCCGCCTTCCGGCACACGTCCGTATACCATTGAGCGAAATCCGCATCCCGGGCGGTGATAGCGTCTACTTGTCTCTTGTCCTGTGCCATAGTCCTCGCTCCCTCTGCCTTCCTATTTATATGATGATATCTCGCAGCGCTGCATACAGGCTCAGTACCTGCCAGCTCGCTGTCAATCCGCACACATGTCAGGAGAATATTGTATCCATTCCAGCGAAGATCGTCAACCCCGTTCCAGTGCAGACTGCTCCTCTCATCCTCCAACAGGCGCAAGAAAGCGCACCGCGCGGACGCGGTGCGCTTTTTTCGATCGATCGATGACCTCTGCCCATCCGCCGCAATACCGGCTTTTTGCCTTGCCGCAGCTGTTGCCGCGAAGCCGGATCAGACGCGCAGAGAGGTGGGTGGGGTTATCTTCCTGTCAGGCCGCTTCCTTTGCGCTGCTGCCGTTGTAGCGGCCGCCGAAGAAGTAGTCGAACAGGTCGTAGGGATCGACATAGACCCCGTCTTGGCTGTTGTCCTGCTGGGTCTGCTGGTCTTGCTGGGTCTGCTGATCCTCCGCCGGGACGGAGTCCCACGTGACCTGCGTCGTCATGGTCTGTCCCTGACGGATGTAAGTGAAGGTCGCGGTGTCACCGGCGCTGTATCCTTTTTTCGCAGCGTTCAGGTCCTCCATCGTGGTGATGTCCGTATCGTCCACCTTCGTGATGACGTCGCCCATCTGGAGGCCCGCCTCATCAGCGGCACCCCCCTCCTCTACGGAGTAGACGAACACGCCCTCCGTGACATCATAGCGGTACTGTGCCGCCATCTGCTCGTTCATGGTGCCGCCAGTGATGCCAAGATAAGGCTTGTTGGTCACATACCCATTGGTCATGATGTCCTCGATCATGGCGATGACATCGTTGATGGGGATGGCGAAGCCCAGGCCCTCCACCGTCTGATTGGCATAGCTGGAATACTTCGCGGACACGATGCCCACTACCTCGCCGTACTGGCCGTACTGGTTGAACAGCGGGCCGCCGGAGTTGCCGGGATTGATCGACGTGTCTGTCTGGATCATGTTGAACGGCGTGCCGTCCACATTGATGGCACGGTTGACGCTGGAGACCATCCCGCCGCTCATGGAGAAGGTCAACTCGCCCAGGGGATTGCCGATGGCCAGTACCCGGTCGCCCACGTTCAGTTCGTCACTGTCGCCAATGGTCACGGGCTGCAGTCCGGTGGCCTCTATCTTGATGACGGCGATATCATAGTCCTCATCTCCGCCGATGACCTGCGCGTCATAGGTATCGCCATTGTAGAGGGTCACCTTCACCGTGTCCGCGTCCGCGATCACGTGGTAGTTCGTGACGATGAATCCGTTATCCGTCAGGATGAACCCGGACCCAGCGGATGCCGTCTGTACTTCCTGGCCGAAAACGTTGACGCCGGAGGTCCCCGTCGTATTGATGGACACCACG
Source organism: uncultured Oscillospiraceae bacterium (assembly GCA_944387055.1). GTDB lineage: Bacteria > Bacillota > Clostridia > Oscillospirales > Oscillospiraceae > Oscillibacter. Next base: position 19,424 of record CALXDL010000058.1, on the reverse strand, counting down.
CTGTTGACATTGGCGGCGTAGAGCTCCGCGTCGCTCATCACCGTCTCTCCGTCCACGGTCTTGAGGGTCACGGCAGTAGCAGGCCGGCCGGAGATGTTCACGGTGGCGTCCTCACTGCTGACGCCCCAGACGATCCCTCCGCCCACAGCGCCGCCCAACAGGGCACAGCACAGCGCCAGCGCGACCATTTTCCTTCCGGTATGATCTTTCTTCACAGGCTTCATCTCCTGGATGGGCGGACGGCCCGTGTCCTGCCCCTGGAACGTCCCATCCGTGAGAGGGCCGTCCTTGGTCTCGCTGCCGTCCCTACGGTAAGTGTAGTGATACAGGTTCTTCTCATCGTTATACATGATCGATCCTCCTATCGATATGCCGCATCCTCGTCCGTTAGGACTGGAGCAGTATAGATCAGTGTGGGCCGGCGGGACCCGATCTCGTGATCCGGGGCCGCCTCTTCCTTGATGTTGGCTTTAGTATAAAGCCGGTATCTTAAAAATGCCTGAAAGCTTTTTGAAGGATCTTTGAAGTTTTTTTGAACTTCCCTCGAAAAGACGGTTTCCCCCGGCCAGCGCTTGTGTTAAGATAAGGAAGAATCCTCGGAGAGGAGCGGATACATTGCTGAAAGTGGAAAATATCAAGCTGCCTCCCGGCGCCTCCATGGCAGATCTGGCTGTGGAGACGGCACGGATCCTACGGGTCCGGGAGAAAGACCTGCTGACTCTGCGGGTCCTGCGCCGGTCTGTGGACGCGCGGGAAGACGTACGGATGGTCTATACCGTAGCGGCAGAGGCAGCGGACGAAGCTTGCGTCCTCCGGCGGACCCGGAGCCGGAAGATCAGCCGCTGGGAGCCGCCTGCCGCCTATGTTCCGCCAGCGCCGCAGACAACATCATCGGTACCGCCGGTAGTCGTAGGAGCTGGCCCAGCAGGTCTGTTCGCCGCCCTGGTACTTGCCCGCGCCGGCCTGTGCCCCATCCTGTTGGAGCGCGGAAGGCCCGTGGAGCAGCGGAAAGCAGATGTGGAGCGTTTTTGGCGCACCGGCATACTGGACAGCGCTTCTAATGTCCAGTTTGGAGAGGGCGGCGCCGGCGCGTTCTCTGATGGGAAGCTGAACACCGGCACTCGAGACCCCCGTCACCGCTTCATTTTGGAAACGCTCGCCCGCTGCGGCGCACCGGAGGACATCCTCGTGGACGCCAAGCCTCATGTGGGCACGGACTATCTCCATGTCGCCCTGGCGGCGCTCCGACGGGAGCTGCTGGCCCTTGGCACGGACATCCGTTTCGAGACCTGTCTGACAGATGTCGGGATCCGGGCTGGCCGCCTGGTCTCGATCACCGTGACGGGGCCAGATGGCAGCCGCGTCCTCCCCTGCCGCCAGCTGGTGCTCTGTCCCGGCCACTCCGCACGAGACACCTTCCAGCTGCTCCACGACCGCTGTGTCCCCCTGGAGGCCAAGCCCTTTGCCGTTGGCGTGCGTATCGAGCACCGCCAACGGGACATGGACGCCGCCCAGTACCGCCGCTATGCCGGCCATCCCGGCCTGCCGGCCGCCAGTTATAAGCTCTCCTGTCATCTGCCGGATGGCAGGGCCGCCTACTCTTTCTGCGTCTGTCCCGGCGGGGAAGTGGTGGCCGCCGCCTCAGAGGAAGGCCAGGTGGTCACCAACGGGATGAGCGCGTTCGCCCGGGATCAGGAGAACATCAACGGCGGATTGCTGGTGAACGTGACGCTGGACGATCTTGGCGGCGGGATCGACCCACTGGCAGGCATCGCGTTCCAGCGGCAGCTGGAAGCGGCCGCCTACCAGCTGGGCGGAGGCGGATACGCCGCGCCTGCCCAACGCGTGGGAGATTTTCTGGCAGGCCGCCCTTCCACGGCACCAGGCCGGGTACTGCCCAGTTACCGCCCCGCTGTGACCTGGACGGATCTGCGGCGCTGTCTGCCCTCCTTCGTGGCGGACACGCTGGCGGCCGCTCTACCCCTCCTGGGCCAGAAGCTCCGGGGCTATGACGACCCCGACGCGGTGCTCACTGCCGTGGAGAGCCGCTCCTCCTCTCCCGTGCGTATCCCCCGGGACGAGACATACCAGTCGGCGATCCGGGGCCTGTTCCCATGCGGGGAGGGCGCCGGCTATGCCGGCGGCATCCTCTCTGCCGCATCTGACGGGATGCGCGCAGCGGAGCACGTGTGCGCCGCGCTGGAAGCTGGGGACTGCTGAATCCTATCGTCCATGGTGCAGCAGGGCCCCACGGCCCGGCGGAGGCGCCATGTTCCCCACCATCTTCATATCTGATAAGGAGGTCACTATGGACCGCGAGATCTGTATCTTCCAAGAATTTTTGACTGACGACCATAAGGCCCGCATCCGGGCCGCCGCCGAGGCGGCAGGCTTCGTGCCCCATTTCTTCACCCCAGATCAGATGGAGGAAGCCAAAGCCTGCGTCCAGCACTGCGAGGTCCTCTACGCCCACTCTCCAGAGCTGCTGCGCTCTGCGCCTGCCACACTGAAATGGTATTGCTGTTCCTTCGCCGGTGTGGATCCCTACTGCAAAGATGAGAGCATCTTCGCGGCCCCGGATTGTCTCTTGACCAATTCCGCCGGAGCATACGGCGTCACCATCTCCGAGCATCTCATCATGGTCATCCTGATGCTCATGCGCCGCATGCCGGAGTATGCAGACGTGGTGGCCCGGCGGGGCTGGTCCAACCAACTGCCTGTCCGCTCCATCCAGGGCAGCCACTTCACGGTGCTCGGCACCGGCGACATCGGCTCCACTTTCGCCCGGAAGGTGAAGCTCCTTGGTGCCGCCTCTGTCACGGGGGTGAACCGCTCCGGCCGTACTCCCGGGGACGTTTTCGACCGAGTCCTGCCCATCTCCCGGCTGGATGAGGCCCTGCCGGACGCCCATGTGCTGGTCATGGCCCTGCCGGGCACACCGGAGACCATCGGCATCCTCTCTCGGGAGCGGATCGCCCTTTTGCCGGCGGACGCTTTCGTGGTCAATGTGGGGAGAGGCTCCGCCATCGACCAGCCCGCGCTGGTGGAAGCTCTGGATACCGGCCGTATCGCCGGAGCCGCGTTGGATGTGATGACCCCTGAGCCGCTCCCGGCGGACGATCCTCTCTGGACAGCCAGGAACCTGGTCCTCACGCCCCATGTGGCAGGCAATATGTCCCTGGGCTACACCTGCGACCGGACGGTGGATATGTTCTGTGAAGACCTGGCGCGCTACGCCGCAGGAGAGCCGCTGGCGCATCTGGTGGACCGGAAACGCGGCTATTGACCTCCCCATCATCTGACGCCCAGCCGGCCTCGGCCGGATCTCTAATTAGATATAGAAGGAGCCTGCCAATGAAGAATTTCACGTTCTATTCCCCAACGCTCTTCGCCTTTGGTGAGGGCGAGGCCAAGCAGACCGGCGAGCTGGTCCGGCGTTTCGGCGGCACCAAGGTGCTGCTGGTCACCGGAGGCGGTTCTGTGAAGCGCAACGGCGCCTTCGATGCCGCCGCCGCCTCTCTGGATGCAGCGGGCCTGCCCTGGCTGGAGCTCTCCGGCATCCAGCCCAACCCCCGCAGCGGCAAAGTCTATGAGGGCATCGAACTCTGCCGCCGTGAAGGTGTGGATTTCCTCCTCCCCGTGGGCGGCGGCAGTGTGATAGATACCGCCAAGGCCATCGCCGTTGGAGTCCCCTATGAAGGAGACTTCTGGGATTTCTTCAGCACTCGGACACCCGACGTGTCGCTGCCGGTGGGCGTGGTGCTGACCATCGCCGCCACAGGCAGCGAGGGTTCTGACTCCACGGTGATCACCCTGGAGCAGGGCGGCCTGAAATGGGGCAATAAGAAATCCGACATCTACCGTCCCAAGTTCGCGGTGATGGACCCCCGCTACACCTGCACGCTGCCGGCCTATCAGACCGCGTGCGGCGCAGTGGACATGATGTCCCACATCCTGGAGCGCTACTTCACCGACACCACGGACGTCGCTCTCACAGATCAGCTGTGCGAGGGCCTGCTGCGGACCATCATCGCCGCCGCGCCCCGTGCCCTGGCGCATCCGGACGACTATGCCGCCCGAGCGGACTTGATGTGGGCTGGCATGTTGGCCCACAATGACATCTGCGGCACCGGCCGGACGCAGGACTGGGCCAGCCACCAGATCGAGCACGAGCTTTCCGCCTTCTACGACTGCGCCCACGGCGCGGGCCTGGCTGTGATCCAGCCCGCCTGGATGCGCTACGTCCTCCCCCATGACCCCGCCCGTTTCGCCCAGTTCGCCGTACGGGTGTTCGGCTGCGAGATGGACTTCCGGTCTCCGGAGGTCACTGCCCGGGAGGGCATCCAGCGTCTGACGGCATTCTTCCGCTCTCTGGGCATGCCCACCTCTTTCCAGGAGATCGGCGCCAAGGCGGAGGATATCCCAGCGATGGTGGCCCATCGTGCGGAAAAGCCTGGCGGCTTCCCCTTCGGCGGCTTCGTGCCCATCCAGCCCTCGGACATGGAGGCCATCCTCCGCATCGCCGCGGAGGCCTGAACGGCACAGTGACACGCCGCCGTCCTCTTCCGACCAGAAAAAAGACGCCGGCAGTCCTACCAGCGTCTCTCCCCGTCCCCAAAGGCCGTCTGGTCTCTGGGGGCGGAGCTTTTCTTTTGCTTTTTCGTACTGTCTCCGCTGGCGGATTCATTCGGAGAGCCCCATGCTCTCCCATCGGTGCCCGTGGAAGCGGATGGTGAACAGGATGGCTCGCAGTGCCCAGTCGAAGAACATGGCGATCCAGATGCCCACCACACCGAAGCCCCAGACGCTGCCCATCAGCACGCCCAGCCCTACCCGCAGCGTCCACATCGACACGGTGGACGTCGCCAGGGTGAAACGGGTATCTCCGGCGGCCCGGAGTGCCTGAGGCAGTGTGAAGGCCGGCGGCCAGATGAGCGCGCCGACGATGCCGTGGAGCCAGATGATCTGCCGGGCATAGTCTCCGGCCTCCGGCGAGACGTCATACAGCCGTAAGATCGCCGGCAGGGCCAGCAGCGTGATCACGACGGTCCCCGTCATATAGAGATAGGCGGTGCGCATCATCTTCTTGGTATAATATCGGGCCTGTCCATAGCTGCCCGCTCCCATGCAGCGGGACACCACCGTCACGATGGCAAGGCCCAGCGCCGTACCGGCCACACATTGGAACGAACAAACGGTGTTCCCGATGGCGTTGGCCGCCACGGAGGCAGTCCCCAGCCCCGACACAGTGGACAGCAGCAAGATCTTCCCCAGCTGGAACATGCTATTCTCCAATCCGTTCGGCACACCGAAGCGCAGGATGTTCTTCACCACGTACGGGTCATGCCGGAAGGTGAAGCGCCCCACCTGCAGCGGCAGGTCCCGCCGCCGCAGCAGCACCAGCATGGCCACAGCAGCGAAGATACGGGAGACCAGCGTCGGGATCGCCACACCTTCCACGCCGCAGCGGACTGCGAAGATCAAGATCGCATTGCCCGCCACATTGATGGCGTTCATCGCCAGAGAGACCCACATGGATATCTTGGAGTTCCCCATCACCCGGAACAGCGCCGCCCCCGCACTGTAGATGGCCAGGAACGGCGTCGATGCCTCCACGATCATATAATAGGTGTCCGCATAAGCCGCCACATCCGCCGCCACCTGGCCGAACACCACGTGCAGCACGAAGCCCTTGCCCACATAGAACAGCAGCGTCACCACCAGGGACACCTCGCCCATGAACAACATCAGCTGCTGGCCAGAGCGCCCGGCCCTGTCCGCTTCCCGCCGGCCCAGATACTGCCCGGCGATGACAGCGCCGCCAGTGGCCAGGGCTGAGAACGCATTCACCAGCAGCACGTTCACCGTGTCCACCAGCGAGACGGCCGAGATCGCCGCCTCCCCCACCTGAGCCACCATCATAGAATCTGACAGCCCCACCGTGATGGCCAAGAGCTGTTCGATCACCAAAGGCACGACCAGCCGCCGCAAGTCCTGCGCGCTGAAACGCACCAGCGTCTCTTTTTCCTGCATCTTCCCTCGTCTCCCCTCTCCGGCAGTGCCTCATCGGAACTCCCGCGGACTCATGTGGAACGTGTTCTGGAAGGCCCGCAGGAAAGTGGAGTACTCCGAGAAGCCCACCTGCTCTGCCGCCTTCATCACCGGCACACCGGCGCGGAGCAGCTCCCCCGCCCGCAGCAGCCGCTTCTGATTGATATACTGGTGTACCGTATATCCCGTGACGGCCTTGAACCGGTGCATCAGATAGTACCGGCTGAGATAGAACCGCCCCGCCAGTGCGTCCACTGTCAGCGGCTCTTCCAGGTGGGAGGCAATGTACCGGAGGATCTCTTCGATCTTCGGGTCCACGCGATAGCTGTCCCGTTCCTCCTGGGCAGTGCGGGAACCGATCACGTCCCGGTCCACTTGGATGAGGAGCTGCTGGCAGAGGGTGTCCGCCATCCGGCCGGCACCGAATCCCCGTGAACGGAGGGCCTCCTCCAGGGCATCCATCAGCTGCATATACCGCAAGCGCCCCTCCGCTCCGGACCGGAGCAGATGGAAATTCCGCTCCTTCGTCAGACGGAAGCAGATGTCCAGCGGCTCTTCCTCATCGCTGCGCTCTGCCAGCCACTCCCGCCCGAGCCAGAGGACGATCCTCTCATAGGGCTCCGACGGGTCGATGACGGGCCGGTGGATGAGGTCGTGTCCCACCAGCAGCAGGTCCCACGGCTGCAGGAAGTAGGTCACGCCTTCCACTGTGTAAGTGACCTTGCCGCTCAAGAGCAGGATGAGCTTGTCGAACTCATGATAATGATGCTCCAGCTTCTGGGCGCAGCTGTCCTTGAGATGGAACAGCCGGAACCCCTCGTTCAGATAGCCTCGCTTGCCCACTTCACTGCGGTCTAGCACAGCTGCGCCTCCTCCCATCTGACACTAGATTTTTTTATCTTAGCGCATTTTTCACATTTGCACAACCTGAGGAGCGCACAAAAGCCCGGAGATCTCCGCGCTTTTTTTGACAGATCAGACGGCCGCTCCGATGCTCTCCGGCATTTTCATCTTGTAGGCGGACGGAGGGCCTGCTATAATACAAAAGAAATCGACATGAGCAAGGAGACGTGCGCCATGAGCCATGCAGACGATATCTTCCTCCGCAACTGCCGAGACATCCTAGACCACGGCATCTGGGACACGGGCCAGCCTGTCCGGCCGCATTGGGAGGATGGGACTCCTGCCCACACCGTAAAGCGCTTCGGCATCGTCAACCGCTACGACCTGCGTGAGGAGTTCCCCATCTTGACCCTCCGCCGGACCTATTGGAAGACGGCGGTGGACGAGCTGCTCTGGATCTGGCAGAAGAAGTCCAACGACATCCATGACCTCAACGCCCATATCTGGGACCAGTGGGCAGACGAGACCGGCTCTATCGGCAAAGCCTACGGCTATCAGCTCCGGGTGAAGCACCACTATCCAGAGGGGGAGATGGACCAGGTGGACCGTGTGCTCTACGACCTCAAACACGACCCCACCTCCCGCCGCATCCTCACCAGCATCTATAATCACCAGGACCTCCACGAGATGCATCTCTATCCCTGCGCCTGGTCTGTCACCTTCAACGTCTCCGGCAATGTGCTCAACGCCATCTTGAACCAGCGCAGCCAGGACATGCTGGCAGCCAATAACTGGAACGTGGTGCAGTATGCAGTGCTCCTCCACATGTTCGCCCAGGTCTCTGGTCTGGTGCCCGGCGAGCTGGTCCATGTGATCGCAGATGCCCATATCTACGACCGCCATATCCCCATCGTGGAGAAGATGCTCGAGCAGGCACCTGCTCCCGCGCCGCGTTTCTCTGTGGATCCTTCCGTGACGGATTTCTATGCCTTCACCCGGGACAGCTTCTCGCTGGAGGGCTATCAGCCCGCCCCCTTCGAGGACAAGATCCCCATTGCGATCTGAGGAGGTCTCGCCATGAATGCCATCGTCGTCGTCGACCAAAACTGGGCCATCGGCCGGGAGGGGGGTCTCCTGTTCTCCCTGCCCGCCGATATGCGCCGCTTCCGCTCTCTGACACTGGGCGGCACGGTCATCTTGGGGCGCAAGACTCTGGACACCTTCCCCGGCGGCCGTCCCCTTCCTCAGCGGCGGAACATCGTCATCACCCGTGATCCCTCCTTCGCTCGGGCAGGGGCCGAGACGGTCTCCAGTCTCCAGGCGGCCCTGGACCTGACGGCTGGAGAGGACCCGGACAAGCTCTGGGTGATCGGCGGCGGCAGCGTCTATACCGCACTGCTCTCTCGCTGCCGCCGGGCGTATCTGACCAAAGTGGATGCTGCCGCGCCGGAGGCGGACACGTTCTTCCCCAACTTGGACAAGCTCCCGGCCTGGCAGCTGGAAGCTGCCAGTGAGCCCGTGACGGAGAACGGCTTCACCTATCGCTTCTTAGACTATGTGAATACAGCGTTGTGAACGGAACGGGTCGGCCCGCCGGATATCCGGCGGGCCGACCTTTTTTCCAGAGATATGCCGTCATGGAGGCGATCACGGCAGGTCCCAGATCTCCCGGGCCCGGGACAGCAGTCTCTCCACCTTCTCCCGGTGGGCTTCCAGGACCGCTTCGTTGGCGGCGTCTTCCTCCGGGACACCGTAGGGGAGGTAGGTCCCGTCCGGCGAGATGTACAGCTGATGACCGGTGCGGTCGACACCGTCCTCCTGGAACTCGTATTCATACAAGATCACGCCCTGCTCCGTCCCTCCCCCCGGCTTGGGCCAGATGATGAGGAAGTCTGTGGGACTGTTCTCCTCCCCGTCCTCCAGCGCCAGGTCCGGCAGGCCGATCCCCAGGTTCCCCGTCCAGGAGAGGAAGCCGGGCCGGGCCACGATACAGGAGTAGCCCTCGCCGTCCACGCCGCACCCGGGGAAGGCCGGGTCCTCCCACCACCCCGGCTGGGCTCGGAGGGCCTCCGCATAGGTATCATAGGGACGGTAGGCGGAACCATACCACACGGCGGAGAGCAGAGCGAAGGCCGCGAAGAGCAGGATCAGGATGCGGAGAGACCACCGGTATCGGGAGCGCAGTCCAGCTTGGTCCCGGCCCTGATGTCCCGCCAGATCGCCCATCCATTTCATTTTTGCGGCACCTCCTGCGGCGGTATCAAAGCAGGTGCCCACATCTCTTCCTGGGCATCTGTGGCAGCAGGCAGCTCTACTTCCTCCCCTTCTCTCCACAGCAGTACCGCATCCTCCCCGAGGCCAAAATAGATCGCCCCAGTCTCCATCGCATCATCTGACCAGCTTTCAAACATGGCATCTCCGCCTTGCGAGTAGTTCTTCTCATCAAAGTTGAACAGCTCTATCCGGAGGACAGGCCGCTCCAAATAGTAGTGGAGGCCGTCTGCCTCTTCCCGGAACACCAGGGCATACCAACTCTCCCGGCCTTCTCGGAAGTCCCAGTGGACGCCCACACCTCCGCTCTCCAGCCGATAGACATCCAGTGTATAGTCCTGGCTGTCCATTGGGATCAGTGTCCAGGTCGTGAGTGCCCAGATCCCCGCTGCCAGCACCGCGCATACCGCTGCCGCGATGACCGCTCCCTTGAGCCGAGCCTTCCAGTTGGCCTTCTTCCACTCCTCTGATATCTTCTGCACCGCCGCCGCGTCATCGGCGGCGGCCTTCTCCTCCTCCGGCAGAGGCGCGTCCATAGCCGCTAAGGCGGCCCGGCAGGCCTCGCAGGTCCGCAGATGTCCCTCCACCGCTGCCCGGCTCCTCTCTGAGCACACACCGTCGTGGTACAGCGGCAGCAGGTCCTGTACGATCTCATGGTCCAGATGGTCCATCGAATCCCTCCTTCAATTTCTGCCGGGCCCGGAAGTAGGTCACCCGAGCCCAGGACTCCGTCTTGCCGAAGAGCTCGGCGATCTGCGCGAAGGGCAGCTCTCCGAAGGTCCGCAGGGAGAACACCTCCTTGTAGGGCTCCGGCAGAGCGTGGAGCAGCTGATGCAGCTGCCTGGCGGCATCCCGGTCGGCAAAGCCTCTCTCGATCCCGTCGTCTCCCGGCTCCTGCTCCAGCTCTCCGCAGTGCCTCCTCTCCCGGCACAGCGAGAGGTACTGGTTCCGTGCGATCTGACACAGCCATACCCGCAGCTGGCAGCCGCCCCGGAACCTGCCGATGGAGGACAGGGCCCGGAAAAAAGTCTCCTGCGTCACCTCCTCCGCCGTGTGAGCATCCCGGCTGAGGGCCAGGACGTAACGGTACACGTCAGCAAAATACGTCCGATAGATCTCCTCGATATCCGGCACGGACTCGCCCCCCTCTCTGCCATAGGACGCCGCTGGTCCCGATCCGTTACAAAAAAAGCGCCCGGTCTTCCGGGCGCGGGCTTACTGCTTTCCCATGCGGTACGATTCCGGCGGGAAGATGGCCCCGCAGGCCGGGCAGCGCATGGATCTGCCACCGTCCGGGTTTTGTTTCGCCCGGGAGAAATCGATCCGCCGCAGCGCCGCCCCACAGGACGGACACACCGCTACCTTCTCATACCGCCTGCTCCACAGGAGCAGCCCCACGGCACCCACCGCCGCCGCTGCCGCCCCCAGGGGCCACAAACCGGTGCTGGCCACGATCATCCCGCCGAACAGAAGCACGCACCAGACTCCGAAGCCCGCCCATTTCTTCCAGGTGTGCATATGCCCCATCTCCTTGTTTTTTCTCTGGCGCCATTATATAATGGAAGTCTATGATCTGCAAGGCGGGAGGTGATCTCATGGCGGACCTGGATACGGACGTGCGCTATATCAAGGGGATCGGCGAGCAGCGTGCCAAAGCGCTGGGGAAGCTCGGCATCCATACGCTCCGCGACCTCATCACCTATTTCCCACGCCGCTATGAGGACCGGACCGCTATCCGCTCCATCTCCTCCCTCTCCCCGGACGAGCCCGCCTGTGTGGAGGCCATGGTCGCCTCTCCTCCCACGCTCTCCCATGTGCGCAAGGGCATGGACTTGGTGAAAGTACGGGCCGTGGATGCCTCCGGCGTACTGGATGTGACGTTCTTCAACCAGACCTGGCTCAAGAACAGCCTCCGGCAGGGAGAGACCTATCTCTTCTACGGCAAAGCGGATGGTACGTCCCTGCGCCGTCAGATGGTCTCGCCCGTGGTGGAGCCTGTGGGGCGTCGGGAGCTGACAGGCCGCATCGTCCCCATCTACGCCCTCACTGCCGGGATCAGCCGGCTCGTGCTGTCCCGGTCTGTCCGCCAGGGACTGGATGCCTGCGCAGATATACTGCCTGACGCTCTGCCGGACAGTGTACGCCAGGCGCATCATCTCTGCCGTGTGGAATACGCCTATGAGAACATCCATTTCCCCGAGAGCCCCGAGGCCCTGGAGCTTGCCCGGCGGCGGCTGGCTTTCGAGGAGCTCTTCTTTTTCACCATCGGCCTGCGGCGGCTGCGCCGCAGACGGGACACGGTCCATGTCCCTCCCTGCCAAGCCGTGGACATGGAGACCTTTTATCGTGCGCTCCCCTTCTCCTTGACAGACGCCCAGCGCCGCTGCGTGGAGGAGGCCGTGGCCGACATGCGCTCCGGCGTACCGATGAACCGGCTGTGTCAGGGAGATGTGGGTTCCGGCAAGACGATGGTGGCCGCGGCCTGCATCTATTTCTGCGTGAAAAACGGCCGGCAGGCAGCGCTCATGGTCCCCACGGAGATCTTGGCCCGGCAGCATCATACCGGCCTCGCGCCCCTCTTGGAGGGACTTGGTGTACGCTGCGCCCTCCTCACCGGATCCACCCCCGCGAAAGAGAAACGGTCCATCGTGGCGCAATTGGCTGATGGAGCGCTGGACCTGGTCATCGGCACCCACGCTCTCATCTCCGAGGAGGTCCGATATGCGGATCTGGGACTGGTGGTCACGGACGAGCAGCACCGCTTCGGCGTGGTGCAGCGGGCGTCTCTTTCCGCCAAGGGTGCGTGTCCGCACGTCCTGGTCATGTCTGCGACCCCGATCCCCCGGACCCTGGCTCTCATCCTGTATGGGGATCTGGAGGTATCCGTCATCGATCAGCTCCCGCCCGGGCGTCAGCCCGTCCAGACCTACGCAGTCCCCGGCAGTTATCACGCCAGGGTGTATGCCTTCCTGCGCAAGCTGGTGGCTCAGGGGCGCCAGGCTTTCATCGTCTGCCCGCAGGTGTCGGAGAGCGATGAGCTGCCTGACGAGCGCAAAGCCGTGACGGCCTATGCCCGCGTCTTGCAGACGGAGGTGTTCCCCGACCTCCGGGTGACGTTCGTCCACGGCAAGATGAAGCCTCAGGAAAAGGACGCTGTGATGTCCGCCTTTGCCGGCGGTCAGGCGGATATCCTGGTGTCCACCACCGTCATCGAGGTGGGCGTGGATGTGCCCAATGCCGCCGTGATGGTGGTGGAGAACGCGGAACGCTTTGGGCTCAGTCAGCTCCACCAGCTCCGCGGCCGGGTGGGGCGCGGAGCGCACCAGTCCTATTGCATCCTCATCTCCGACAACCGCAGCGAGGAGACCCGTGCCCGTTTGAAGGTCATGACGCAGACTACCGACGGGTTCCGGATCGCGGAGGAGGACCTTCGGCTCCGAGGCCCCGGGGATTTCTTCGGTGCCCGCCAGCATGGTCTGCCCGGCCTGCGGGTGGCAGACCTGGGATGCGACACCAAGCTCCTGCGAGAAGCGCAGGAAGCGGCGGATGCACTGTTGGAACAAGACCCAGACCTGCACGCTTGGCCTGCCACGGCGGAGCGGGTCCAAATGCTCTTCACACAGAGCGCAGATATGATGAACTGACGCCCCGCGTGAGCGTGCGAGGCGGGAAGGAGAATCGTCCATGATCGAAGAGATGTTGGCATTCAACCGTAGGTTCGTGGAGGAGCGAGCCTATGAACGCTTCACCACCAGCAAATATCCAGATAAGAAGATCGCTATCCTCACCTGTATGGACACCCGCCTGGTAGAGCTGCTGCCCGCTGCTCTGGGCATCCGCAACGGCGACGTGAAGATGATCAAGAACGCCGGCGGCATGATCACTGGTCCCTTCGACAGTGCGGTGCGCAGTCTCCTGGTGGGCATCGTGGAGCTCGGCGTGGAAGAGGTCATGGTCATCGGCCACACAGACTGCGGCGTGGCGCACATCAACGCGCAGACCATGATCGACCATCTCATCCAGCGCGGGGTGTCTCAAGATCACATCGACATGATGCGCTATTGCGGCATCGACTTCGAGTCTTGGCTGCGCGGCTTCCAGTGTGTGGAGGAGTCCGTCGATGAGACGGTCTCTCTCCTGCGGGACCATCCTCTCATGCCCAAGGATGTGACCATCCGAGGCTATATCATCGATACGGAGACCGGCGCTCTGACGCCCCGCTGCTGAAAGGGCCGCCGCACCAGAGCCCCTATGGTACATAAGGAAAAAGACGTCCGGATATTTCCGGACGTCTTTCCTTTTCCCGTCTCCTCACAGGTGCCCCCGGTCCAATTCCCGGGAGTAGAGCCGGTTCACATACTGCATATGGGAACGCATGGCCTGCTCCGCCCGCTCCGGCTCATTGGCCAGGATGGCCACCATGATGTTCCAGTGCTGGATGGCGGACTGGTCGTCCACCTCCGGCAGTAGGGCACGGTTCCGGCCCAGATACTCCGTGATCTGCACCATGAGGCTCTGGAGGCTCCGACGGAGATAGTCGTTGTCCGCGATATCAGCGATGGCCAGGTGGAAGTCGAAGTCCCGCTCCAACTGGTAATCCACCTCTCGGGCGATGGCATAGCTCAGCGGCTGGCGCAGCTTGTCTCCATCCTCTGGCCGGGCCTTCTGCGCCGCCAGATAGACCAGCGCACACTCCAACGCGCCGCGGGTCTCCAACAGCCCCCTGAACACTTCGTCCATCTCCATATCCCTCCTTTGCTCATTTCATCTGGTCCAGCGTCAGTGAGAAGCTGTCCAGGAAGGTGTCCACGAAATATGTGACCTCCGGCAGGCCGTAGCTCTCCAATGCCCGGCGGGTCTGCTCCGCCGCCTCCCGGAACTCCATGTTCCCCGCTTTGAGTTCCTCCAGACACTTGATGTGGGCTGAGAGCTTGTCCGCCGCCTTCACCAGAGCGCGCACCTGCGGGTCTCGCTCCTCCAGGATGGGCCGGTAGATCTCCCGCAGCTCCGACGGCAGCATATCCGTAAGCGTCCGATTGGCCACTGCCTCCACGTCTCGATAGGCGGCCTGGATGACAGGGTCGTGGTACTTGATGGGCGTCGGCATATCACCCGTGAGGATCTCCGAGGCGTCATGGTACAAGGCGGCCACGGCCACGGCCCCCGGGTCCACGGCCCCGCCGAAACGCTCATTGCGGATGACGGCCAGCGCATGGGCCAGGACCGCCACTTGATGGCTGTGCTCCTGGACGTTCTCCGGTGCGGTGTTGCGCATGAGGGCCCACCGCTGGATGAAACGCATCCGGGAGAGATAGGCGAAAAAGTGGCTCTTCATATCATCCCTCCAAGATCTCTCCGAACAGCACCTGTCCGTCCGTGCCGGTGATATGGACGCGGCGCACCATGTTATGCAGCCCTTCCCCCTGCGCCAAGACCTCCATATAATTGGGTGCCCGGCCGGAGAACGCCCCGTCCTTGGGCTGTTCGAAGAGGACCGGATATGTCTCTCCCACACAGCCATCCAGATACGCCCGGTGCAGCTGTGCCGCCACTGCTGACGCCCGGCGGGCCCGCTCCTCTTTGACGGCTTTGGGCACCTGGGCCATCTTCGCCGCCGGAGTCCCCGGCCGGATCGAGTAGGGGAAGATATGCATCTGGGCGAATCCGCAGGTCTGCAGGAATGCCAGCGTCTGGCTGAACTCCTCCTCCGTCTCCTCCGGGAACCCGGTGATGAGGTCCGTGGTAATCGCAGGGCGGTGGAACGTCCGCCGCAGCAGCTCCACGGACTCCAGATACCGAGCCGTATCATACCTGCGGTTCATCCGGGCAAGTGTGGCGTCACATCCGCTCTGGAGCGACAGGTGGAACTGTGGGCACAGGTCCGGCAGAGCCGCACAGCGGCGGCAGAACGTCTCTGTCACCGTCCTGGGCTCCAAGCTGCCCAGCCGGAGGCGCATGCCGGGAGCGGCGGCGGCCACCGCCTCGATGAGGTCCGCCAGCTCTTCTCCTGTCTTGAGATCCTTCCCCCAGGAGGAGAGTTCGATGCCTGTCAGTACGATCTCCCGATAGCCGCTCTCCCGCAGTTTGGCAGCCTGTTCCGCCGCCTGACGGAGCGGCAGAGAACGAACGGGCCCGCGGGCATAGGGGATGATGCAGTACGAGCAGAAATTCACGCACCCGTCTTCCACTTTCAGCATCGCGCGGGTCCGCTCCCCCATCCCACCGGCGGGCAGAGATTCGAACGTCCGGCGCTCGAAGGCCGTGTCGATGGCCTCGATACGCACTTTCTCCTCTGCCGCCCGCTCCAGCAGGTCGATAAAGCCCGTGCGGTCGCCGGTGCCTGCGATCAGGTCCGCGTCCAGCTTCGCCATATCCTCCGCGTGGGTCTGAGGATAGCAGCCGCAGACTGCCGCCACCGCCGAAGGATGCTCCCGTCGGATCCGATGGAGGATCTGGCGGGACTTTTGATCGCTGACTGCCGTGACGGAGCAGCTGTTCACCACATAGGCGTCTGCCTCCTCCGAAAAGTCCACGACGGCGTGTCCCCGGCGGCGCAGTTCCTGCTCCATCGCCTGAGTCTCATATTGGTTCACTTTGCACCCAAGGGTATAGATGGCGACTTTCATGGATTCTCCTTGCACTTTCTCGAAAAGATCACTATAATATTTAGATACGTCATTATTATACGTGTATTTTCGCCGTTGGGCAAGCCCCAACCGCAGGAGGTCTAGAGATGATCTATTTGGATTACGCTGCCACCACCCCTGTGCCTCAGGCCGTGGCAGACGCCATGTATACCGTTCTCACGGAACAGTTCGGCAACCCCAGCTCACAATATCCCATCGGGCTGGAGATGAAAAGGCGCGTGGAAGAGTGGCGCCGGATCATCGCCGACGCTCTGGGGTGCGCGCCCAAACAGCTTTTTTTCACTTCTTGCGGCACAGAGGGGGACAATTGGGCCATCACCGCCGCCTGTTGGCAGAACCGCCGGATCGGCCGCCATATCGTCACGACCGCGGTGGAACACAGCGCCGTCCTGGAGCAGTGCCGTTGGATGGAGCGCCAAGGCTATGAAGTCACCTATCTGGCCCCGGACCGCTGGGGCGACATCACCGCCGAGCAGGTCCTCGCCGCAGTGCGGCCGGACACCGCATTGGTGTCCGTCATGTTGGTGAACAATGAGCTGGGCAATGTCTATCCCATCGGAGATATCGCACGGGGCCTGGCAGCACAGGGCTCGCAGGCCCTCCTCCACACCGACGCGGTGCAAGGCTTCCTGAAGCTGCCCTTCACGCCTGCCTCTCTGGGCGCGGACCTGCTCACCATCTCCGCCCACAAGATCGGCGGCCCAAAGGGCATCGGTGCGCTCTATATCGGACCCCGGATGAAGGCCCCTCGCCCTCTCCTGGCCGGCGGCGGGCAAGAGAGCGGGCTCCGCTCCGGTACGGAGGCCACCGCCCAGATCGCGGGCTTCGCCAAGGCGGTGGAACTGCGCATGGAAGACCTCCCCGGCAAGCTCCAGCATATGGCGCAGATCAAAGCCTATGCCGTGGAGCGGTTCTCGCAGATCCCAGACCTGGAGGTCCTCAGCCATGGCGCGGCTCCCCATATCCTGGCAGTCTCTCTGGTGGGCTGGCCCAGCCAGAACATCGTCAACGACCTAGGCAGTCAGGGCATCTGCATCTCCGCCGGATCTGCCTGCCACCAGGGACGACCCAGCCATGTGGTGGCTTCTCTGCATCTGCCCAAGCGCACGGCCAGCGGTGTCATCCGTCTGAGCTTCGGCCCAGAGACCACTCGGGCAGAGATCGACGCTTGCGCCGGAGCCCTGCGCCGCCACCACGACCAGCGCCTGCCCATGCTCTGAGCGCCGGGTCCTCCCGGCCGCGTCCGCCCCTTAAGCGGACTTCCATCCCATTTCTCACAGAGGAGTTTTCCCATGTTCCGTTATCTCCGCCGGTCACCCGGCTTTTACGGCCGGTTGTTCCGGCTGGCTCTGCCTCTCATCCTCCAGAACCTCATCACCACGTCTCTGGGGTTCGTGGACACGTTCATGGTCGGCCTGCTGGGCGACTATGAGCTCTCTGCCGTCACGGCGGCCAACGCTCCCATCTACCTGCTCCAGGTCATCATCTTCGGTCTCATGAGCGGGCTGACCATCTTGGTGAGCCAATACTGGGGAAAACAGGACCTGGATGCCATCAACCGTTGCATGGGCTTCGCCATGTACGCGGGACTCACCATCGCCTCCCTGGCCGCGCTGCTCCTTTTCCTGTTCCCCAGCCAGGTCCTCGCTCTGGTGACCAGCGATCGGACGCTGGTGGAGATGGGCGCGCCGTATCTGAAGATCGTAGGGCTCTCCTACATCTTCAATGCCGTCAGCAGTGTCTATGTGAGCATGCAGCGCAGCGCCGAGGATCCCGCCCTTGGCATGAAGGTATTCGCTGTCTCCATGCTGCTCAATACCTTTTTGAACTACTGTCTCATCTTCGGCAATTTCGGCGCTCCTGCTCTGGGCATCACCGGCGCGGCCGTGGCCACGCTGGCCTCCCGTGTGGTGGAGTTCCTGCTGGTGCTGGTCTACGCGCTCTGCAGCCGCCGCGTGCCCTTGATCCCCCGGTCGCTGTTCCGGCCCGGGCGCGCCACGGCGCGGGCATTCATCCGATACGCCACACCGGTCCTCCTCAACGAGACGCTGTGGGGCCTTGGGACCACGATGATGACAGTCATCCTGGGCCATATGGCCTTCAGTGCCGATATGCTGGCAGCCTATACCATCATGGGCAACATCGACAAGTTCACCACGGTCTCCTGCTTCGGCCTGGCCGGCGCGGCGGCAGTGATCCTGGGCAAGGCCATCGGCGAGGGTTCCTCCAAAGACGATGTCTATGATCTGAGCTGGTGCCTGCTCATCGTCTCCTTCCTGTTGGGGCTGCTGCTGGCTGCAGTGCTGGCTCTGGCGCTGCCCCTGGTGTTCCTCCCCTACCTCTATCCTCTTTTCAGCCTGTCTCCCCGGGCCACGGAGGCTGCCGCCATGCTGTGCGTGGTCTATCTGGTCTTCTTCCCCATGAAGTCCTTCGACATCACCAATATCACCGGGGTCCTCCGGGCCGGCGGCGATGTGCGCGCGGCCACCCTCATCGACCTCACGCCCCTTTGGTGCGTGGCCGTGCCAACGGCAGCGCTGGCCGCTTTGGTGCTGGACGCGCCTATGATCTGGGTGTGTCTGGGGATCTACTCTGAGAATATCGTGAAGATGCCCCTGGGCGTCCTCCGGCTGCGCAGCCGCAAGTGGATCAACGACGTGACCAGAGGAGGTGTCCGATGAGCTTGTTCCGCTGTCCGGTCTGCGGCGCGGCGCTGGAGCGGGGCGAGTGGTCCTACAGCTGTCCCGCCGGTCACAGCTTCGACTTGGCCAAAGAGGGCTATGTCTATCTCCTGCGTCCCGACCAAAAACGCTCCGCCGCGCCGGGCGATGACAAGGGCATGGCCGCCGCCCGCCGCGCGTTCTTGTCCAAAGACTATTACCGTCCTCTGCTGGATGCGCTGTGCGCTCTGATCTGCTCTCACACCGGTCCGGCCCCCACGCTGCTGGATGCCGGCTGCGGCGAGGGCTACTATACCGCCGGGATCTTCCGCTCTCTGCTGGAAGCCGGGAAGCAGCCCTGTATGGCGGGCACGGATATCTCCAAGCCCATCCTCCGCTCTGCCGCCAAGCGGGAGCGCGATGTGGAATTCGCCGTGGCCTCCTCCTTCCGTCTGCCGGTGGCCGACGGCCGCGTAGACCTCCTGCTGGACTGCTTCTCTCCGCTGGCCCTGGATGAGTTCCGCCGGGTGCTCCGGCCCGGCGGCGTGTTCTTGTATGTCGTCCCGGCCGCGGACCATCTGTGGGAGCTCAAACAAGTCCTCTATGACCGCCCGTATCGCAACGAGGAGAAGGAGACCCCCTATCCAGGCTTTTCCTATGAGACCATCGTCCCGGTGGAACACACCATCCATCTTCCCTGTCGGACGGATATCCAGGCCCTCTTCCAGATGACGCCCTATTACTGGAAAACGCCCCGGGCGGGCGTGGAACGTCTGGCGACGCTGGAGTCCCTTTCCGTCCAGACCGCGTTCCGCATCCACGTGTTCCGGAAGCTGTGACGCCTTTTTTGGAACGGATCCGCCAAAAATGATCAGCGCCTGCCCGAGACTTCGTCTCGGGCAGGCGCTTGCTTCATCGTTCTGCTTTCGGGAACAGCACCGTGAAGGTACTC
>CALXDL010000057.1 GCA_944387055.1 uncultured Oscillospiraceae bacterium | reverse complement strand
GCCGGCAGGCGCCCCCGGGGCCGCGCGGCGGCGCTGAGGGGCTCGGCGACGATGTCCGACGCGCAGGCCAGGGCGTCCTCCGCCGTCTCCACGCCCTTCTCCGGATCGATATAGTCCGCGGCGGCGGTCAAGGGGGCCGGGCAGTCCGGCCCCTGGGCAAAGAGCAGCTGCGCCAGGGGCTCCAGCCCCTTCTCCCGGGCCGCGGTGGCCCGGGTGCGGCGCTTTTGCCTATATGGCCGGTACAGGTCCTCCACCTCCGCCAGCGTGGCGGCGGCGTCCAGGGCGGCGGAGAGCGCCTCCGTGAGCCTGCCCTGGGCCTCGACAGCGGCGCGCACCGCCTCCTTCCGCTCCTCCAGGCCCCGGAGATACCGGAGCCGCTCCTCCAGGGCGCGCAGGGCGGTGTCGTCCATGGCTCCGTGGAGCTCCTTGCGGTAGCGGGCGATGAAGGGGATGGTGTTCCCCTCGTCCAGCAGCCGCACCACGTTCTCCACGTGCTGCGCCTCCTGGCCCAGTTCCGATGCCAGTCGTTGGATAAGGTCCTCCATGGGTCGCGATCCTTCCTTTTCTCATGAGATGGTCCCGCCCCGGGGGCGGGGAGGCGGCGTCCGCCCGTCCGCCGGGGCGGAGCTGGGCGGGGCAGCGGGGCGCTCCCCCGTCCCGGGCGGGCCCCAAGCAAAAAAATCAAAAAAACGCAAAAAAAGCTCGCAAACGGGCGGGACTTGGTGTATCATATTCCAGGATCTGGGTCTTGCCGGACTGCGCCGGCGCCGCGGGCCCTTTTCCGGACGCGCCATCCCCACCATCCCATATCAGGAAGGAGCATGCACATGCAGCCGATGGAACAAGAACGCCCGAAGGCCCCCGCGCCCCAGGAGCGGAGAGAGGGGCTCCTCTCCCGCGCCATGCGCTGGCACTTTTTCCCCCACCTCCTGGTGGTCCTGCTGATCCTCTTCGCCGCCATCGCCGTGGCCCTGGGGTTCAAGACCGTCTTCACCACGGACGGCAAGACCACCCATCTGGGGTTCGAGGACATGGGGGAGCTGGCCACCCAGACCGCCTACTGCACGGAGGTGGAGGTCCTGGAGGATTCCCGCCAGCTCTTCGGCCACACGATCCCCTTCACCCAGAGCAAGTACATCTACAGCTATGACGTGGTCATCAAAGCCGGGATGGACTTCACGGCCGTCACCTGGAGCGAGCAGGACGGTACCATCCGGGTCCGCCTGCCGGAGATGAAGATCCTCAGCAGCGCGCTGGACCTGGACTCCTTCAAAGTCTACCACGAGGACGAGAGCATCTTCCAGCAGATCACGCTGGAGGAGAACAACGCGGCCATGGCGCAGCTGCAGGCGCGGGCGGAGGCGGACGCCGTGGCCAACGGCCTGCTGGAAGCGGCCCGGGACAACGCGGAGACGATCCTCACGGGCTTTTTCGCCAGCCAGTACGACCTGACCGAGTACGACCTGCGCTTCTTGGATCAGTGAGGGAGGTGGGCTGGACATGGACGGGAAACGGATCCTCCTGGCCGCGCTGGCGGTCGCCGCTGCCGCCGTCGCGGCGCTCTATCTCTATCTCTTCCTCACCGCCTGACCCCATCCTCCGAAAATGCGTACGGGCTGCCATGGCCCGTACGCATCTTTATTGCCGCGCGCGGCCGCGGCCTTATCTGTGATAGAGCTTCTTGGTCTCGTACCTGGCCTCGCAGCTGACGTTGATGCCCAGGCGCCGCAGCAGGCTCTCGTCCACCTCGCTGAGGATGACGGTGAAGTGGGCGTCGCAGCCCCGCAGCTTGGGCAGCTGCTGCTGGGCCAGCTCCGCCAGGGGGGTGGTCAGGGCGGAGATCGTCCGGGCCATGAGCACCTCGTCCGTGTGCAGGCGGGGGTTCTTGTGGCCCAGGTATTCCGTCTTCAGGCGGCACACCGGCTCCAGCACCTGGGCGGAGATCAGCTCGAACTGGTCGCCGATGCCCCCCAGCGCCTTGAGGGCGTTGAGCAGCAGGGCCGAGGCCGCCCCCAGCGTGTCGGAGGTCTTGCCGGTCACCACCCGCCCGTCGGGCAGCACCATGGCCCCGGCGGGGCCGCCGGTGGCCTCGGCCTTGCGCAGCGCCGCCGGCACGGCCGGGCAGATCTCCGGCGTCACGCCCGCCTGCTGCATCACCAGCTCCAGCTTGCGCACCGGCCCGTCCCCGCCCTTGCCGCGCCTGCGCTCCACGCAGGCGGTGTAGTACCGGCGCAGGATCTCCATCCGGCTGGCCGCGCAGCACACGGCGTCGTCCACGATGCAGCTGCCCGCCATGTTCACCCCCATGTCCGTGGGGGACTTGTAGGGGCTGTAGCCCTGGATCTTCTCGAAGATGGCGCTGAGCACCGGGAAGATCTCCACATCCCGGTTGTAGTTCACGGCGGTCTTGCCGTAGGCCTCCAGGTGGAAGGGGTCGATCATGTTCACGTCGTCCAGGTCCGCCGTGGCCGCCTCATAGGCCAGGTTCACCGGGTGCTTGAGGGGCAGGTCCCACACGGGGAAGGTCTCGAACTTGGCATACCCCGCGGTGATGCCCCGCTTGTGGTCGTGGTAGAGCTGGCTCAGGCAGGTGGCCATCTTGCCGCTGCCGGGGCCGGGGGCCGTCACCACCACCAGGGACCGGCTGGTCTCGATGTACTCGTTCTTCCCCAGGCCCTCGTCGCTGACGATGTGGGGCACGTCGGAGGGATAGCCCGCGATGGGATAGTGGCGGTAGCACCGGATGCCCAGGGCGGTCAGCCGCTCCAGGAAGGCGTCCGCCGCCGCCTGGCCGCAGTAGCGGGTCACCACCACGCTGCCCACATACAGGCCCAGGCCCCGGAAGCTGTCGATCAGGCGCAGCACGTCCTCGTCATAGGTGATGCCCAGGTCCCCCCGGACCTTGTTCTTCTCGATGTCCGCCGCGTGGATGGCAATCACGATCTCCACGTCCTCCTGCAGCTGCTGCAGCATGCAGATCTTGCTGTCCGGCGCGAAGCCCGACAGCACCCGGGCGGCGTGGTGGTCGTCGAAGAGCTTGCCGCCGAACTCCAGATACAGCTTGCCGCCGAACTGGGCGATCCGCTCCTTGATCTGGGCGGACTGTGTGGTGAGATACCGTTGGTTGTCGAACCCGATGGCTGTCATGGATGATGCGCTCCCCTCTCTCTTTCTCGCCCCTTATCATACCACGATCGCCTCCGGATGAAAAGGGGGCACGCGCGGCAAGTGCGGCCCCCGCCGCCCGCATCAGGGAAAATGATGTCCGCCATTAGGAGTTCCTACTTTACTTATGGCGGAAACGCGGATATAATGTTTTAGGTTGGGCGTCCGCGGGCTCCGGCTCCGCGCCCTGCCCCTTGGAAACGAGATCACACGAGATCATACCGGGAGGGTCATCGATCATGTCAAATTGCGCCATCGTAGGCATCAACTGGGGCGACGAGGGAAAGGGCCGTATGGTGGACCTGCTCACCCGTGATTACGACGTCGTCATCCGCTATCAGGGCGGCGGCAACGCCGGCCACACCGTGGTGAACGAGCTGGGCAAGTTCGCGCTGCACCTGCTGCCCTCCGGCATCTTCCGCAAGGGCGTGGTCATTACCCTGGAGAACGTGGAGGTCAGCGACCGGGAGTGTCTGTGCATGGCGTGTCAGGGTGACATGGACGGCATGGAGGAGATA
>CALXDL010000056.1 GCA_944387055.1 uncultured Oscillospiraceae bacterium | reverse complement strand
TGGGGCAACAAGAAGTACATGGACATGAAGCACCTGGAGGCTGCCCTTGAGGACGCCTCCATTGCTGGCTGACTTCACTCATGTCAGGTTCTGCAAACCATTTTGCGAAAAATCCTTGACACTACCTGGAAAAAAGAGAGAGCGCCTCGTGCGCTCTCTCTGATGCATGATATGGATCATGCCTTGTGGTCGCATCCCAGCACGTCCACGATCTTGTGGGCCACCAGCTCTTTGATGGCGGCACGGGCGGGCTTGAGATATTCCCGAGGATCGAACTTGTCAGGATGCTCGTTGAAGAACTGCCGGATCGTGCCAGTCATAGCCAGACGCAGATCGGAGTCGATGTTGATCTTGCACACAGCGCTGCGGGCGGCCTTGCGCAGCTGCTCTTCGGGGATACCCACGGCATCGGGCATCTTGCCGCCGTTCTCGTTCACCATGTGGACGAACTTCTGAGGCACAGAGGAAGAGCCGTGCAGCACGATGGGGAAACCAGGCAGACGCTTGACGACCTCATCCAGGATATCGAAGCGCAGCGGAGGCGGAACGAGCTCGCCATTCTCGTTCCGGGTACACTGAGCGGCGGTGAACTTGGAGGCACCGTGACTGGTACCGATCGCGATGGCCAGGGAGTCGCAGCCAGTCTTGGAAACGAATTCTTCCACCTCTTCTGGCTTGGTATAATGCGACTCCTCGGCAGACACTTTCACATCGTCCTCGATGCCGGCCAGAGCGCCCAGTTCCGCTTCCACCACTACACCGTGGTCATGTGCGTACTCGACGACCTTCTTCGTGATCTCGATGTTCTCGGCGAAGGGCTTGCTGGATGCGTCGATCATGACGGAGGTGAAGCCGCCGTCGATGCAGCTCTTGCAGGTCTCGAAATCGGGGCCGTGATCCAGATGCAGCACGATGGGGATATTGGGGCATTCGATCACAGCAGCTTCCACTAGCTTTACGAGGTAGGTGTGGTTCGCATACGCACGAGCGCCCTTGGACACCTGGAGGATCAGCGGAGCCTCCAACTCTCTGGCAGCCTCAGTGATGCCCTGAACGATCTCCATGTTGTTGACGTTGAACGCGCCGATGGCGTACCCCCCGTCGTAAGCCTTTTTGAACATCTCGGTCGAAGTTACCAGTGCCATACGATCATCTCCTAAGATATAAATTTGCCCTGTCTCGTCCCGACGATCCTCACGCTCCTTCGACAGATCATCGGATCAGCCGAACTAATGGGACGAAAACGTTTTTCTCTTATGATAATATCACGATCATTTTAAAATGCAAGTATTTACAATTCATTTTTTGGATGATATGATAAGAAAAGAATTTTTGTGACTTAGGAGGGTCTCTCTCATGAGTGAACTAAAAGGCGCCTGCATCTTCGGACAGTCTGGCGGACCAACGTCCGTCATCAACGCCAGCGCATATGGCGTGATCCGCACAGCTCTGGATGATCCCAATATCACTGCCGTTTATGGAGCGGCGCATGGTATCAAAGGTGTTTTGGACGATCGTTTGTTCGATATGGGCCAAGAGGATGCTGGAGAGCTGGAGCTGCTCAAATATACGCCCTCCTCTGCTCTGGGTTCCTGCCGCTATAAGATGGCGGATCCGGATGTGGACGATACCGATTATAAGCGGATCTTGGAGATCTTCAAGAAATATGATGTGCGCTATTTCTTCTATAATGGCGGCAACGACTCCATGGACACCTGCAACAAGATCAGCAAGTATATGCAGAAAGTGGGCTACGAATGTCGTGTGATGGGTGTCCCCAAGACCATCGACAACGACCTTTTCGGAACAGACCACTGCCCTGGCTATGCGTCTGCCGCCAAGTATATCGCGACCTCCTGCATGGAAGTCTATCAGGATGCCCGCGTGTATGATACCGGCATGGTCTGCATCGTCGAAATCATGGGCCGTCATGCTGGCTGGTTGGCAGGTGCTGCCGCGCTGGCTACCGCCTATGGCGCTGGCCCTGACCTCATCTATCTGCCTGAGGTCGATTTCGATATGGATCGGTTCCTTGCTGACGTGGAACGTATCTATAAAGAGACGGGGAACTGCATGGTCGCCGTATCCGAGGGGATCCATTACGCTGACGGTTCTTTCGTCTCCGAGGCGAAGACCTCTGCGACCGACGGCTTCGGACACGCACAGCTTGGCGGTCTTGCTGCTATGCTGGCAGAAGCGGTCAAGCAGCGCACTGGTGCGAAAGTCCGTGGCATCGAGCTGAGCTTGCTCCAGCGCTGCGGTGCACACCTGGCCTCTGAGACGGATATCGAAGAGGCTGTCATGTCTGGCAAGGCTGCGGTGGAGAACGCTGTGGCAGGCATCACAGACAAGATGGTCGGGTTCGAGCGCAGCTATGAGGATGGCAAGTACGTCTGCCGCACTAAACTGCTCCCCTTAACGGATGTTGCAAATACAGAGAAGAAAGTGCCGCTCGAGTGGATCAATGCAACGCACGACGGTGTGGAAAAGCCCTTCATCGACTATGTCCTGCCCCTGATCCAGGGCGAGCCGAAGCTGCCCAAAGAGGATTCCCTTCCCCGCTTCGCAAAGCTGAAGAAAGTCCTTGCAAAATAAGTTGTCCAGAGATCCGGCCAGTACTGTATGGTGCTGGCCGGATACTATTCCATAAACGAGGCGGCGTGATGTATGTTTGTACATCACGCCGCTCACTATCAGACCGATAAAGCCTTCCTGCCCGACAGCTTTTATGGGATGGCCCCTATTTTTCCGGTCCCTCATCCGGATCCAAAGACATCAAGACCCGCATGATCTCGCTGTAGATCCGCTCCGGACTTTTCTGGAACCGGCTGGCCAGCAGACTGGCCATGTCTTCACGGGGGATGGCCAATCGCAGGTCCATCACGCTGCCCATGTCATCATCCAATTGGAGAGCGACTGTATAGGTGCCGTTCGGCCGCTTCTCGATGGAGGCTTTCACTTGACTTTTTCGCCGCAGCTTCCGATTGCAGACAGCCAAGTTCTTGTCACAGCGAAGCCGGACGGAATACGGCAGGTTGGACTCACAGATGCGGCTGTTACGCAGGCCCTTCTCTGTGATGGCGTACGTCCCTTCCTCTGAAAGTGTAAGATGTTCTGTACGTACAAGATCAGCCAAACATTCAGAGAAATCGAAATAGTCCACGCCATCATCGCACATCGCAAGGTCCAGCATCGTATCGAACGGGATCGGCTCGATGACCCGGGCCGCGATATAGAGGATCAAGACTTTGATCTCCAATTTGCCATGGATGAACCCACGTCCTGCCATAAGTGACACCTCCTTGTGGCCAGTCATATCTATTTTTATTATACCGCAGGATATAGTGGTTTGTATACCCCGAGTTTCCGTATCTGGCGTCCTCCATCTGTTCTGGAACCTGCCAGACACGGCAAGACGAAAGAAGGATACGGGCAGCAGTCCTTGCACCATCAGCACATGGGCGCATAGACTGTATCGAAAGAATCCTTCTTTCATCCAGCTACTTATTAGGAGGTATTTGCAATGGCCGATAAAGTCATGCCGGGTCCTGTGTCGGACCAGTGCGGCATCCGAGAGGCGGTTTGCATCCATACCAGAAAGATCTATGACTCTTGCAGAGACAAAGATTGTATCGAGGATCTGCGCTTCTATCCGAAGCTGCAGTGTGTGGATGTCATCGACCGTGCGCTGTCTGTCAAGGGCGGCAGTGCGAAACTGCTGTATGTCTATGTGGACGTGGAGCCCGTCAGCTTCAATCGCGGTTTTTACACCGTGGATATGCGATTCTTCTACAATGTGACGCTCCAGGCGTATCTGAGCTGTCCTGCCCCCGTCTCTGTCGAGGGACTGTGTGTGTTCGACAAGCGTGTGATCCTCTTTGGCAGCGAGGGGAACGCCAAGATATTCTCCTCTGAACTGCGGACTGGCAAGCCGGATATCCAGATGATGCGGCGGACCAACCTTCCGGTGGCCGTAGTGGAAGCAGTGGATCCGATCGTATTGGATGCACGGATCATGGATTGCTGCGGAAAACGGGAGTGCGACTGCGACCTTTGTGAAGTGCCGTCTTTCGTGAGCGACTGCTTCGATGGTGACCTTTCCAGCGGGAACGATGGTCGGCGGATCTATGTGACCCTGGGGCAGTTTTCCATCGTGCGGCTGGAGCGTGATTCCCAGCTCCTGGTACCGGTGTACGACTACTGTATGCCAGACAAGGAGTGCTCTTGCGGGAACGGCGGAGAAGATCCCTGCGGCGTGTTCCGCAACATCGCTTTCCCTGTCGGCGAGTTCTTCCCGCCCAATACGGTCCGTATGCCGGAAAATTATGAGGAGACGAAGAGCTTCTGTAACTGCTGCAACTAAACTGCGGGCCGGCGGGATATCCCCGCCGGCCCTTCTGCTTCAATCATGCAGGAGAGACTGCACTGCTCATTCACCGCTTCCGCTCCTGCCAGTCTTGGAGAGGCTTGAGCTCTTCGAAAAGACGGAGATAGCTTGCGTGCCGGCTCTTTTGGATCGCACCCGACTGGACTGCCTCCAGTACGGCGCACCCCTTCTCCTTCGTATGGCTGCACCCAACGAAGCGGCATTGTCCCAGATAAGGAGCAAATTCCCGGAACGTCTCCGGCAAGCGATGCTTGAGTGCAAGATCCAACTCATCTGTCTCGAAAGAAGAGAAACCAGGCGTATCCACGACTTCTGCTCCACAAGGAAGTCGAAAGAGTTCCACGTGCCGGGTGGTATGGCGTCCGCGGCCCAGAACTTGACTCACATCTCCCACTTGGATATGGATATCCGGAGCCAGAGCATTCAAGATGCTGGACTTTCCAACGCCGGAATTTCCTGTAAAGGCAGAGAACTTTCCAGTTATTAATTTTTCAAGAGATCGAAGCCCCTCTCCGGTCTCTGCACTGACACGCAGCGTGGGGAATCCGGCAGATGTATAGATGGAAAAGAGTTCATCTGCCGGGTCTAAATCGCATTTGTTCAAGAGCACAACGACCTCACACGCTTTCAAGGCGGCAATCGCAGCCACCCGATCGATGAGGAACGGGTCTGTTTTGGGGATGGCTGCCGAAGCGATGACCACCAACTGGTCGATATTGGCGACAGCAGGTCGAGTGAAGACGTTCCTGCGCGCTCTGATCGTCTCCAAGACACCCTCGCCATCGCCCAGCTCCTGGACTTCGACCCAGTCCCCCACCAGGGGCGAGCGGCCCTCTTTGCGGAATTTGCCCCGCGCCCGACATCTCAATATCTGAGTTCCCGTGTCGACATAGTAGAACCCGCTGAGGGCTTTCTGCACGCGACCTCCGATCATCCCATCGCCTCGAAACTGGCTTGCTGCTCATCCAACGTAAGCTCGCCATCCAGATAGACCTGCACATGATGCGGGCCGACCGTGGCTTCCAATTCATAGAAGAAATTGCCCTGGGCGCTGTCCAGCACATCCTGATATATCGAATTGCCGTCCAGATAGACTTGAACCTCTACAAGATCCCGGTCCGTTGGCAGCGGGATATTCACCGTATAGGTTCCGGGACCGTCGCTCTCACTGCTGCCCGGCTCTGCACCCTTGCTGACAGTCAGTTCCACTTCCGTACCCTTGGCCACCTCTGTGCCAGCCTCCGGTGTCTGACGGATGACTTCACCAATTGGGCGGTCACTATACTCATCCCGGACAGTATATTCCAACTCTGCGATGTTGAGCATCTGGATGGCCACTTCCATATCCAGCTCAGTCAGCGGCGGGACAGTGACAGGCTGCGGCCCTTTGCTGACGATCAGTCTCACGGTATCGCCTTTTTCTAAGGTAGTGCCCGCTGCCGGCTCTGTCCGGATGACGCAGCCCTGCTCCACTTCCTCGGAGATCTCCTGCAGTTCTACAGAATCATCGATGACCAGCTCCAGACCGTATCGTTCGCTAAGAGATTCCAACTCTGTCCGAGCCTCCCGGACGTCGCGCTCTGTCAGATCCGGCATCTCAGCGGTCGCTATCCCAGTGCTCACTCGCACGTGAATCACCAAGTTGTCGCCCTTTTTACGGTCCCCAGCACTGGGATCCTGCCAAGATATCTCCCCAGCTCCATAGTCTTCGCTGGGCTCTTCGCGGTCCACTACGATCTGGAAGATGCCGGCGATGTCCTCACGCGCTTCGGCTTCCTCCAGTGTCTGGCCCAGCAGGTTCGGAACTTCGAACTCCGTCTGGACCGGAGTCCCGAAAGAGCTGAAGACAGCACGGAACAGGAAGAAGAGCGCTACGACTGCCACGATGGTCACGCCCGAGATGAGGGCGATCCGCTTCCCGCTGGCGCGGGGCGCAGGTTCGTCATCGTAATAATCGTCCCGGCGGCGCTCGCGTTTCGTCTCCCGTTCCCGAGCGGATCGGACAGCGGAAGAGGCAGGATGCGGACCAGCAGTGCGCAGCATCCGAGTAGGTTCGTCGGTCTCATCCGGACGCAGGTCTTCCAGTTGGAAGTCCATGCTCACGTCCGGATTCTTTCGGAAGGACTCCAAATCGGCGATCATCGCATCTGCAGAGGGATACCGCTTGTCCAGATCCGGCGCCATAGCTTTCATGCAGATGAGTTCCAACTGCTCCGGGATATCCGGTTTGATCTCCCGCGGTGCCAAGGGGATGGAACTGAGATGTTGGATGGCGACGCTCACAGCGCTGTCTCCCTCGAACGGCAGACGGCCAGTAAGCATCTCATAGAAGACCACGCCTGCGGAATATACATCGCTCCTGGCATCCGTGCGGTCACCGCGCGCCTGCTCTGGCGAGATATAGTGCACGGACCCAAGTGCTTCCTGCGTCAAAGTCTGTGCGGCATTCTCCAGACAGGCGATGCCGAAATCGGCTACTTTCACGCTCCCATCCCGCAGGACCATCACGTTCTGGGGCTTGATGTCACGGTGGACGATGCCCCGGCTATGGGCATGGCTGAGGCCACGCATGATCTGCGTGATGAAATGCAGGGACTCACGCCAGTTCAGCTGGCCGCGCTTCTCCATATACTGCTTGAGGGTGATGCCGTCGATGAGTTCCATGACGATATACTCCGTGTCCCCTCCGCGTGACACATCGTATACCGACACGATATTCGGATGAGAAAGCTGTGCGACAGCTTGGGATTCCGCGTTGAAACGGCGGCGGAAATCCTCGTCCTGCGCCAGATCGCTCTTGAGGATCTTGATGGCCACCAGGCGGTTGAGACGGTGGCATTTCGCTTTGTAGACCACTGCCATGCCCCCGGTGCCGATACGTTCGAGGATCTCATAGCGGTTGTCCAACATTTTTCCGATGTAGGGATCCATTCGTCTTCCCCCCCCCCTTTACAGTTTCAGCAGCAACACAGCGGTGACGTTGTCCGGCGCACCCTGCCGCTTGGAGATATCCAGAAGGCGGGACAAACAAGTGTCTGGCCCTTCTCCGTGGATGACCTCGAAGAGCATCTCCTGATCGGTGACTGTGTCTACCAGACCGTCGGTACACAACAGCAAGAAATCTCCTGCCGCCATAGGGCATATGTACCCATCGCAAGCGGCAGACATATCTGGGCCCAATGCCCGCGTGATGAGGTTCCGGTTCGGATGGCGGCGAGCTTCTTCAGCTGTGATATCACCGCGCTCCACCATGCTCTCCACCAAAGAATGGTCCTTCGTGATGCGCACGATCCCTTCCTGCGTGATGTGGTATGCACGGCTATCGCCCACGTTGCTCACCACTACTCCCCCATCATAACTGACAGCAGAGACCAGAGTGGTGCCCATGTTCCGGCAGTCCTCCGTCTCTTCAGCGGCAGAACGGATGGCTTTGTTCGCCAGAGATACCGCGCAGGAGGACGCCTCACGCAGCTGCTCTGGCGTCATATCCGGCAGGAGGACCCGCTTCAGCTCCTCCATGAAAGTCGTTACAGCGATGTGACTGGCCAGGCGTCCACCGGCCGCGCCGCCCATACCGTCACACACCACAGCTACGGTATGGCCGCTCGGCGCATGGTATTCGGCGGCATAGGCGTCTTGATTGTCTTTCCGGACCAAGCCGATGTCGGTCATGCTCCAGATCTTCATGGGGCCCATTCGGACCACTCCCCTTTCTTATGCTTCTGCTTCTTCCATAGCCTTCCGGCGAAGCTGCCCGCAGGAGGCGTCGATATCTCCGCCCAGGCTCCTGCGCACAGTGACGGTGACGCCATGGGACTCCAAACGTCTTTGAAAAGCGAGGAGCCGCTTGGAAGGCTTGAGCGGGCTTTCGACCACATCGTTGAGCGGGATCAGGTTCACATGCCCTGGCATCCCCTTGAGCTTTTTGGCGATCAGGTCCGCCTGCCAGTCATGATCGTTCACGCCATCGATCAAGGCATATTCGAAGGATATCCGCCGCCCGGTCTTCTGGAAATACGCATGGCAGGCCTGGAACAGTTCCTCCACGCCGTATGCCCGATCCACCGGCATGATACGGGAACGGGTCTGGTCATCTGGAGCATGGAGAGAAACGGACAGTGTCAGTTGCCACCCCAGTTCACTGAGCCGGCGGATACCAGGCACCAAGCCGCAGGTAGAAAGTGAGATATGCCGCATCCCGATGTTCATCCCCTCAGGGGCGTTCACCAGTTCCAGGAATCGTGATACTGCATCGAAATTGTCCAATGGTTCACCGATCCCCATGAGTACGATATTGGAGATCGGGAGGCCGGAGTCCAGCTGTGTGAAGATCACTTGATCGAGCATCTCAGCGGCTGTCAAATCGCGGACCCGTCCTGCAATGGTGGAAGCACAGAACGCGCAGCCCATACGGCATCCCACCTGGGAAGAGATACACACGGTATTGCCGTGGTGATACTGCATGAGCACGGTCTCGATACAATTGCCGTCTCCCAGCTCCCAGAGGTATTTGATGGTCCCGTCTATCCTGGAGACTTGTTTACGGGCTACTTTCGGCGCAGTGATGGTATAGTGTTCCCGCAGGGTCTCCCGCAGGGATCTCGGCAGGTCCGTCATCTCGTCGAAAGAGGTGACGCCCCGATGGAGCCAAGTGAACACCTGCTTCCCTCGAAACGCTGGCTGGCCAAGTGCCTGCAGCGCCTGCCTCATCTCATGGAGAGTCATGGATTTCAGATCGGTCATATACGTCCTCATCAAACGCGCCGCTTCATGCGGCAGATGTAGAAGCCATCCGTCCCGTGACGCTGCGGCCACAAGACGATCCGGCCTGGGGTCTCACCTATCGGTGCAGGCAGGGCGAACTCTTCCTGGATAAAGTCTGGGCATCCAGCAAGGAACGCGTCTGTCACATGCTCGTTCTCCTCCGGCAAGATGGTGCAGGTGGAATAGATCAGGATCCCGCCGGGCCGCACATATCGGGCGGCATTTTGAAGGATGGCACTTTGGATCACGGGCAAAGCGAACAACTCGTCAGGGCGCTTATAACGGGCATCAGGCTTCTTGCGGATGATGCCAAGCCCTGAACAGGGCGCGTCCACCAGCACCACATCGAATCCGTCCGCCCATTCGGGGCGGAACGAGCGTCCATCCGCGCAGAGCGTCTCGATACAATGGATCCCCAGCCGCCCAGCGCCCTCTCGGATACGCTTGAGCTTGTTCTCGTAGAGGTCACAGGCCAGGATATGGCCTTGATCGGCCATCGCGAAAGCGGCGGAGAAAGATTTCCCTCCGGGAGCAGCGCAAACATCCAATACCCGGTCACCGGGAGCCACACCAGAAACACGGGCCACCAACGCGGCAGCAGGATCCTGGACAAAGAACTTGCCCTGTCGGAAGCTCTCCAGCGCAGTCAGGTCACCGGTGCCAGAGAGCTCCAGGCATCCATCCACCCAAGCGTGCGGGACCGCCCGGACCCCGGAGTCCTCCAATTCTGCTATCAGTCCCTCCGTGGTCGTCCGCAGAGGATCGACCTGTACCGTCAAAGGCGCCACAGCATTGTCTGCAGCGAGGAACGCCTCTGCCTCCTCTCTGCCCAACAGAGCCAGCAGACGTTTCACCAACCATTTCGGATGGCTATACCGCAGGGAGAGATATTGGACCTCATCTCGATCCGGCAGAGGTGGCAGCGCTGCCTTGTCACGGGATAGCTTCCGGAGCACTGCATTGACGAGACCTGCAGCCTTCCCCCTGCCGCTGTGTTTGGCCAGCTCCACAGACTCATTGACCGCAGCACGGTCCGGCACCTTGTCCAAGGACAATATCTGATAGGCGCCGATCCGCAGGATATCCAGGAGAGGCGGCTGCAGATGTTCCAGTCTCTGGGAACAATAGGCACGCAGATAGAAATCTATGCGCATCTGTTCCTGGAGGACGCCATAGACGATACGGCTGCACAGCGCGGCATCGGCCCCGGTGAGCCCCTCTCTCCGAAGGGATGCTTTCAGTGCCGCGTCAGCCCAAGCACCGTTGGTCCGGCAGGCGGTGAGGACCTGGAGCGCGGTCTCACGAGCGTTGCGGCTCATCGTCGTCCTCCTTCCCTGCGCGAAGACCGGCCCAGGAAGATGAGTACGAAACGCAGCAGCTGCAGGATGGACATGAGCAGGGCAGCCACATAGGTCAGGGCCGCAGCCCGCAGGACCCTGCGTGCGCCAGGAAGCTCATCTTCGTCCAGGAGGCCTCGTTCCTCCAACGTCTCCATGGCACGGGCGGAGGCATTGAATTCTACCGGCAGCGTCACTAGTTGGAAGAGCGTGGTGAACGAAAAGAGAAGGATCCCAACGAAGAACAGCGGCTGCCAGTACAAGAGCAGACCGATGAACAACAGCACGAACGATAGGTCAGAACCGATCTTTGTGGCGGGGATGATCGCAGTCCGCAGCCGTACGGGCCCATATCCCTGGGCGTACTGCACAGCGTGGCCTGCCTCATGCGCCGCCACGCCAGCTGCCGCGATGGTGGCTGCGTCATAGACCGCCCCAGACAGATAGATCGTGTTGTCGCGCGGATCATAATGGTCTGATAAGTGCCCGCTGCAAGGACGGATCGCCACATCATAGACACCATGGGCCCGCAGGACCGCTTCCGCTGCTTGCGCGCCTGTGAGGCCTCGTCTGCTTTGGACAGCACTATACTGCCGGAAGCTGCTGCTGACTTTGAACTGCGCCCATAGCGACAGCAGAAGCACCGGGATCAGCAGCAGACAATACAGGTTGTTTGCCAGGAAGTCTCCATAGCCGTAATAGATCGGGTAAGGCATCAGATCACTCGCTTTTAAAGTTGGATAGGGTGTCCAAGAAGATAAGCGGACGCTGTCATGCGTTTACCGCCCTCTGCCTGGACTTCTGTGAGATAAAGGCTCTCTCCGCTGCCACACGCTACCTCGATGCCGTCCTTGCCGGCAGAGAGGATCGTGCCCGGCATCCGATCCGTAGCATGGCCAGGCGCGGTACGGAACACTTTCAATCGCTGTCCAGCCAGCTCTGTGCTGGCGCAGGGCCAGGGCTGCAGGCCCCGCACCTGGCAGTCGATCTGCCTGGCAGAACGGCTCCAATCGATGGGCGAGAGCTCGCGGGAGAGCATGGGCGCATATGTGGCCGCCGCCTCATCCTGTGGGATCCGGACGGCAGTCCCATCCACCAAGGTGGGGATGGTCTCAGACAGGGCCTGTGCCCCGAGCTCTGCAAGGCGTGCCCATAAGGCAGATAGTTCCTCCTCATGGCCGATAGGCGTCTTGACCGTACGGATCACATCCCCGGCATCCAATGCCTCTGCCATATACATGATAGAGACTCCAGTCTCCTGCGCATCGTCCATCATGGCCCAATTGATAGGTGCAGCTCCTCGGTATCTCGGCAGGATGGACGCATGGACATTGATGGCGCCATAAGGGGGCTCTTCCAGGATCTCCTTTGGAAGGATCCGGCCATAGGCCGTCACCACGATCAATTCTGGAGCCAGGGAACGGACGAGTGCGAGCGCCTCTCCGTCTTTCATCTTTAGCGGCTGGTAGACGGGAAGCTCCTGTTGGATGGCGTACGTTTTCACCGGAGAGAACGTGACCTTGCCACGGTTCCGCGGCCGGTCCGGCTGGGTGAATACACCACAGACATCATGTCCATCCTCTACCAAGCGTTTGAGGGAAGCTACAGCGAAATCTGGTGTCCCCATGAACAAGATCCGCATGGGCGTCACTCTCCTTCTCGCTCTTCCTGCTCCAGATATTCCCGGAGCTCCTCATCGCTGAGGAAATGATCCACATGCTCTACGAACAGGTGCCCATCCAGATGTTCGATCTCGTGGCAGAAAGCCCGAGCGGTCAGCTCAGTACCTTCCACCTCGAACCATTTTCCATACCGGTCCTGCGCCCGGACCCGGACCTCGTTCGGCCGTGTGACGATGCCCCATTTCCCGGGAACGCTCAGACAGCCTTCCAAGCCGGTCTGTTCACCGCTGCTGGACACGATCTGGGGATTGACGAGCTCGATGAACTCGCCAGAGGCTTCGTCCAGTACCACACAGATGCGGCGCAGCACACCGACCTGAGGCGCAGCCAAGCCCGCGCCGTTGGCATGCTCCAGCGTCTCGCTCATATCGTCCAGGAGCTGGTGCAGGTGCGGACCGAACTCCGTGACCTGACGGCACCTTTTCTGCAAGCAAGGATCTCCTACTTCCACGATCTTTCTCAAAGCCATCTCACGATACCCTCCTTGACTGCTTCAGTCCATCCCATTGCAGTCCACAAAAATATTGGCTCCGCGATTCGCGCGGTCACTGGCAAAAGCCTTCAGGAGCCAACTGATCCGCTCCCGCGTAGCCTTATCGTTCTTTCCGACCAGAAGCACTCGATAGCGATAGCGCCTGTCCAGCTTGAATACCGGTGCCGGAGCAGGACCGAGCACCTCTGGCTGAGAGACAGCCAGCTCCGGTGCCGTACACAGGGCGCGCAGCTGCTCCCGCACATCCGTCGCCGCCCGGAGGACGACGCTCTCTTCCATCCCTGAGATGGTGAAGAGGAACAGGTCTGCGAAAGGCGGATACCTGCGCAGGCGCCGCATCCGGATCTCACCCGCGTAAAAGCCGGCGTAGTCCTGCCGGGCAGCGCAGGCGATCACATCGTTGTCAGGTGTATAGGTCTGTATCACTGCCCGCCCGCGCTGGCCGCCCCGGCCTGCCCGGCCTACCACTTGGGTCAGCAGGCTGAAAGTCCGTTCAGCAGCGCGATAATCGTCCATATACAAAGCGATATCCGCAGACAGCACGCCAACCAGCGTCACGTTCGGGAAATCTAGTCCCTTGGCGACCATCTGCGTCCCCAATAGGATGGGGATCCGTTCCTGCTCGAACCGGCGCAGCAACGCCTCGTGACCTGCGGCGGCAGTCGTGTCCGCGTCCATGCGCAGGATACCGACGCCCGGGAAGCGCTCTTGGAGCTCCGCCTCCACTTTTTGCGTCCCTGTGCCCACATGCTTCATGATGCCACCACACTCCGGACACACATCGATGGCCCACTCCGAATGGCCGCAATAATGACACATGAGGCGGCCATTGGCAGAATGATACGTCAGGGCCACGCTGCAGCGGGGGCACTGCGGTACGTAGCCGCATTCTCCGCACAAAAGCATCCGGCTGTTCCCACGTCGATTCAAGAACAAGATGCTCTGCTCGCCCCGCCGGAGGTTCTCCTCCAGCGCCTCCTGGAGGACGGTACCGATCGCTCCGGCGTTCCCGGCCCGCACTTCTTGGCGCATGTCAGCTACGA
Source organism: uncultured Oscillospiraceae bacterium (assembly GCA_944387055.1). Classification (GTDB taxonomy): domain Bacteria; phylum Bacillota; class Clostridia; order Oscillospirales; family Oscillospiraceae; genus Oscillibacter. The sequence continues at coordinate 8,857 of CALXDL010000056.1, read as the reverse complement.
TTGTCTCAGGCAGGGCCTTCTGATTGTACCGGTGTTCGAGGACCGCCTTGTGATAGATGCCGGTCTCCGCCGCCCAGGCAGTCTCCACAGAGGGGGTCGCGGAGCCCAAGACCAGCGTCGCGTTCGATCTGGCACACAGATACTTCGCTACATCTCGGGTGTGATAACGAGGCGGCATCTCTGAGCGATAACTGCCCTCCTGCTCTTCATCCAGGACGATCAGCCCCAGGTCTTTGAGTGGTGCGAAGATGGCAGATCGGGTGCCCAAGACGACTCGGACCTCGCCCCGGCGGATCCGCTTCCACTGGTCATAGCGTTCTGACATCCGCAGGGAACTATGGAGCATGACCACTTTCTCGCCAAAATACGAAGAGAAGCGCTGCATCATCTGAGGCGTCAGCACGATCTCCGGCACTAGGACGATCGCAGTCTTCCCCTGTTCCAGTATGTCCTGTACCAAACGGAGATAGACCTGAGTCTTCCCGCTCCCGGTGACACCCTGGAGCAGTACGGCCTCTGGCCGACCGGAACGGATATAGGCGGTGATCGCACGGAAAGCGGCCTCCTGCTCATCGTTGAGGACAATCGGCGGGGCGGCTTCTCCGCTTTGCTTGGGCGGGGAGAGACGCAGTGCCTCCTCTTCAGAGAAAGTCACGATGCCCGCCTTCTCCATATTTTTGAGGGTGCGCATGGAGGCGCCGGTAAAATAACACACATCTGCAGCACTGACACGGCCGGTGGAAGCCAGCAATCGCACGACTTCGTACCGTAAGGGCGAAGAACGCCCTTTCAGCCGGGTGAGTGCCGCAGCATCCTCTGCGTTCACAGCCAGTTCTACGATCCGCCGTGTCTTTTCGCCGATCCGCCGCTTGGCATCCGTCACACGCTCCACGGCTCCCGCTTTGTGCAGGGCGCGGAGCGTGACCTCCACATCTTCCCCGCAGGCAGTACGCAGTATGTCTATATCTGCGTCCCCTCCGGCGGCTTCCAATGTGTCCAGGACTTCTGACGCACGCTGGATCCCGACGGTCAATGCGTCCGCCGCAGTACGATCCAAACCGGGGGCTAAACGCCAACGCTCCTGCAGACGATACCAGAGCCCCGCAGGGAGGATCGACTTGGCTGCCTCGAACATGGTGCAGAAATACCGCTGCCGCAGCCACAGCGCCAAAGCGATATCCTGCTCGTCCAACACAGGCGCGTCATCCAAGACGCTCTCCACAGCTTTGAGGCCCCGGACCTTTCGTCCCTCTCCTGCTGTCAGGACGATCCCTTCACTGACCCGGTTCCCCCTGCCGAACGGCACTGTGACGCGCACACCGGGAAGCGCCTTTCCCTGCAGTGGTCCGGGGACCAGATAGTCATACGGCTTATCAATGGAATAGGGCGCGGCGCTGACCGCGACTTTGACGATCTGTGCGGTCTCCATGCCTCGCCCTCCTCTGCTCCTCCCGAGCTTACTCTTCTTCGATGGTCAAGTCCATCCGCGTGGCATCCAGCTTCCCATCAGCCACTTCGTTGATGGCGATGGTCACCGGCTTCTCATCCAGATGACTGCCTGTCTCCTCTGCCGCCTCAGCGATCTGGCGAGCCCGCCGGGCCACCACGTTCACCAGCATATAGCGGTTCGGTACATAGCTCGTCAATTTGTTCATCGCAGGATACAGCATCATAATTCTCTACTTCCAATCTGCCTTACAGGCTAAGATTTGATAAAGGTCCCGGAGGAGCGGATCATTTCCCGTTGATGATCTCCATCCGGTCTCTCGGTTTACAATGTTCCGCCGTCATGATAGCGTCCAGTTCGCGCACTGCGTCCTCTACAGTGTCATTGATGACGAAATAATCATAAGTGTGAGCGGTCTGGAACTCTACTTTGGCCCGCAGGAGCCGCTTTTGGATCTTCTCCTCACTGTCGGTCCCCCGCTCGGTCAAGCGGCGCTCCAACTCGTCCCAACTGGGAGGCGCGATGAAGATGCGCACCGTGTCCGGCCGCTTGCTGGTGACCTGGATAGCACCCTGTACTTCGATATCCAAGATCACGTCCTGCCCGCGCTCCATCGCGGCATCTACGAATCTCTTGGGAGTCCCATAAAAATTGCCTACGTACTCGGCATACTCCAGGAACTCGTCTCTCGATATCCAGTCCCGGAACGTATCCACATCCAAGAAATGGTAATGGACCCCATCGATCTCTCCAGGACGAGGAGCGCGGGTCGTGGCGGAAACGGAAAAATATAAGTTCTTCCGCTTCTCCATCAAAGCATTGAGCACGGTACTCTTGCCAACGCCAGACGGACCTGAAAGGATGAAGGTCTTCCCTTTTCGCATCATCGTCTACTCTCTCCCCTCCGCATCACTTGCCCTGGCACCGAACTTCTCCGGCGGCAAAGCAGACAAGATCACATGATCGCTGTCCATGACGAAGATGGATGCGGTCTTGCGGCCATAGGTGGCATCGATCAGCATCCCTCGTTCCCGGCTCTCCTGGATCATCCGCTTGATGGGCGCGGAGTCCGGCCCCACCACGGCTACGACCCGCTCTGCCGAGACCAAGCTGCCAAACCCGATATTGATGAGTTTCATCCAGTCCACCTCACTCGATGTTCTGGACCTGTTCGCGCATCTTCTCGACCTCCGCCTTCAGATTGACGACGGTCTGGGCGATGGCAACGTCATTACATTTTGATCCGATGGTGTTCGATTCTCGATTGACCTCCTGGATCAGGAAGTCCATCTTCCGTCCCATCGGTTCATCAGACTCGAGCATGGTCCGCAGCTGTGCCACATGGCTGCGCAGACGGACGGTCTCTTCATCCACAGCGACCTTGTCCGCATAGATCGCCGCTTCGGTAAGGATGCGCTGTTCGTCGATGGAGGTACTCTGGAGCACTTCCATCATCCGGGCCGTCAATCTCTGGCGATACTCTGCCACTGTCTCCGGTGAGCGTGCCTCTACCTGAGCTGTATACCGCTCGATGGCATCCAATCGGCCAGCGATATCCTCTGCCAGCTTCTCCCCTTCCACGGCCCGCATCCTATTATACGCCAGCAAAGCCTCATCCAACACTGCACATATATCTCCACTGAGAGTCTCCAGATCCTCATCCGCCTTCGTGACGGTGAGCACGTCCGGATAACGCCCCAATCCCTCAGGCGTCAGGTCGGCCTCTTTGCCGCATATGTCTGCCAGCTCCCGCAGGGCGGCGGCATAGCTCTCTGCCAGGGGGCGGTCCACTACGACCTTTGCGATATCAGCAGCAGAGGTGTCCACCGTGATGAACACATCGACCTTTCCCCGGGAAACAGCCTTTTGGACGTGAGCCTTGATAGATTCCTCTGCAAAGATATACATCCTGGGCATCTTCACCGTGCAATCCAGATACCGGTTGTTGACAGACCGGACCTCCACCGTGATGTCTCGCTTATGGAGTTCTGTCCGAGCCCGACCATAACCGGTCATACTTTTGATCATGACTTCTCACATCTCCTTCGCTCAAATGAAGCAGAACCGTAGGCCCCCATAGCTGCAGCTGTTGCACAGCACCGCAGCACAGCAAAGGCTGGTGCAGGGATTGGCGGAGCACATCTCCGTCCCAAAAGCGCCGCCGGGGCGATAAGCCGTCTCTCCTGCGTTCTCCATGAACTCCAACGCCTGCCGGTATTCTGCGTTCCCAGGCTCCATTTGGCAGGCGATCTGATAATACCGTTTCGCTTCATCCAGCCAACCGCGGCGATAACAGACCGCGCCTCGCAGGAAGTTCCACTCAGCGTTATGATCGGAATAGTTCGCCAACAGCGCTTCTGCCCGAGTGAGATCACCAGAATTGATGGCCAAACGCACTTGCTGGAGGACAGAACTGCCCGAAGAGGACCTGCTTCCATACTGCCGGTATGCTCCTGTGCCGCTTTGACCGTAGCCGTAGCCGCCATAGCTGCTTCCTCCAGTCGTCCGGCCGTCTGTGCTGCCCCGGCCGCTGCGGCGACGCGTGATCTCCTCGTAGGCGGCATTGATCTCTTTCATCTTCTCCTGCGCGAGATCCGCCAAAGGATTGTCGTGATAGTTGTCCGGATGGTATTTCCGGGCAAGGTCCAGATATGCTTTCTTGACTTCTGCGTCCGTTGCAGTCTCGGGCACTCCCAAGACCTGATAGGGATCGTTCATGCGGATTCCTCACCATTCTTGCGTTTTCTATCTATGTCGCCGCGGGAATGGAACGTGCCGTCCAGCACTGCTTTCCCAACGCGGAACAGACCCGTATACACGGTACTCTCTAGGATCGGCCGCCAACATCCGAACTCCCACAGTTCGAAGGCTGTCGCGATCATCCGGACGGAGTGGTCTAGAGTCGCTGTGAATTCCCGGCGCCCCTCCTCCGTCCAGACTCCGTCCGTAAGACCGAACCGCAGGGCTACTGGGTTATAGTTGCCAGATGCAGCATCCTTTTTCAGATCGTCTGCCGCGTCTATCAGATAGACCCAACGTCCCAGATGATAAAGCATCTGGCTCAACACACGACGGCGGACAGGATCCTCTACCTCTCCAGCTGCTGCGGCCAACAAGACCGCGAAAGCGTCTGCCGCACGGTCCATCGAATCACAGCGTGTAGCCTCCAGCTGGGAGAGCATCTCCAGCTGCTCGCGCGTCTGACGGGCGAACGTCGGCCGGCGCCGGGCCGCTTTGCGATAAGCAGGCTCCAGCACAGAGGAAAGGCTGCGATATTTGAGCTTGAGCAGCTTTTCATGGTCCGCAATGCCGTCCTGGAGCTGCCAATAAGCCAAGATCACGCTCTCATCCGCAGCCAACTCCAACGCCGGGCCGACCGGTTGGAAGGCTCGTCTCTTCACCGGGCTCGCTAGGCACCTGGCTCGATCCGTCGGAGGCTCCTCGGGCTCTGAGAGCAGGATGGAGAGGAAGGTGAAGTCGTAATTCAGGATGAAACGCGCCGCTATCCCATACTGTCGCCCTAATGTGTGACATAGACCGCAGTATGCCCGCTGGAAGCGCTCCGTCTCCTCCATTGGGAGCTCCTGGAGTGGCGGACGCACATAACCAAACATCAGAACAATTTGACGATGGTGAACGTCAGTCCTCCTTGCCGCCGCAGCCGCCGGTCATAAAGGACAGCGATGACGATGCCCACCATGAACCCGAGGACTGCCGCCGTATACTGCACGACCGTACTGAAGGACAGCAGGGCCATGCAGACATAACCTGTGAGGAACAGTACCACAGGGATCAGATATACCAAAGCGACGATGCGGAGCATCTTCTGCGTACTGCTCTCGACCACGACTTTCTGTCCAGGCTGGGCCCCGATCGGGTTGACTGCCCGAGCGTGGACAGCAGTCCCGGTGACACCGCAGCCTGCACATTCTTCGCAGTCATGGCCGCAGGCGGATTTCCTGGGGACCGATATCTCGGCGTAGTCGGTGTCTAAGATCCGTTCAACTGTTGCGATCTGCTTCATAGAGTCTCCTCTTCCATATCATTCTACCGGCGTTCCCTGGTCCGTCTCCTCTGACGGTGCCTCAGCCGGTGGTCCTTCGTCTTCCAATTCACTGATGACGACCCGTACCTGATACGTGCCGGCCACACCGATATCGCCGCCGGTCTGCACTTGGATCTCTGCGGGGACCGTATAGCTGCCATTGGCGGAACCAAAATCGCTCAGATCTGCCACTACTTGGATGTCTTCACCGGTAACGGCCGCCACGTCTGGAGAAGTGCCGAAGATAGATACTGTCAGCTCTTCCGTCAGGATACTGCACCGCTTACCTTCGGGCAGGTTCCGGAAGATGAAGTTGGTCGTGGTGCGTTCCTCACGGACCATGTCCCTGAACGAGAGCGTCACAGTGGCCCGTGTGACACCGCTGAGGTTCTCACACCCCTCCGGTACTGTGATCGGATAGATATAGGTGCCGGTGCCATTGAGCGTAAGCAGATCGAATTCATCCAGGACGATGCTCTCCATATCGTTCAGGAGGGCCGCATCGCCAGAGACAGTGATGGTCTCCGGGACGATCTGACAATCGACGTTGTTCCTGCTGGCGCCGGGAGACTGGATGAGGTCCAAGGTCAGCCGCAGCTCTTTCACCACCGTCACGGGCAGCGTGACCTGGATAGTATCCCCGTCCGTACTGCGGATGCCCGTGGACTCCAGCAGTTGATCGTCTGCATCATAATACTGGATGGGCAGCTCTTGGGTCACCGTGCTCTCTGCATCATCCAGATTCAGCACCACTTTCGCATAGGCAACAGGATCGATGGCCTCTGCTTGGCCGCGGATCTCCATCGTCGTCTGAGACATCTGGAGCTCTCCTGCGGTATACCCATCAGCTACATTGCCAACGATCTCGCATTTGATGGGGATCTCTTTGCGGTTGAGTTCTTGGATGTTCACTGTCGCTGCGGTGAGGCTCGCCTCTTTCACATTGTCAGAAGAGAGGGTGAAGCGCCTGCCGTTGAGCATGGTACCGGGGAACGTGACAGTGTACCGTACCGTCTGGACCCCCGGTGCCGTGACGTTGGAAAGATCCGCGGTCACCCGGATGTTGCTCCGTGAGACCTGCGCGAGCAGCCGCCGGGGACCTTCCAGCGTGATGTCGATGGTCGTGTCCGTGCCGTCCTCGACCAGCATATAGCCACGGTCTGCCAAGACTGTGTCTTCGTTCAGATATTCGATGGGGACGTCCCGGAATTCCTGCGTCGGATAAGAAGTGTTGGTCTCATCCACATAGAACCAGATCGCGCAGGCCACCACCACGGACATGACCAGATACAGCACCTTGCGCCGGTCGAACTTATTCGCCATCGGCCCCACCTCCGTTCTTCTTGGGACGCAGGAGGTTTAGGAGATTGAACTTCTGCTTGTCCTCTCCAGGCTCCTCCCGCGGCAGCAGCTCGTTCCGCAGGAGGTTCTCCAACGTCTCCGGCTTGAGGTGCCGCTTGAGCATCCCTCCGATGGCGACGGAGATGGCCCCAGTCTCCTCTGAAACGATGACGACTACTGCGTCAGAGTTCTCGCTCATACCGATGCCTGCCCGGTGGCGCATCCCCAGGTCTCGTGAGAGATTCACGTTCTTGCTCAAGGGCAACATGCATCCGGCGCCCAACACCCGGCCATGCCGGATGATAGCGGCGCCGTCATGCATAGGTGCCTTCACGAAGAAGATGTTCTTCAAAAGCTCGCTGGAAACAGATGCGTCCAACACCGTCCCGCTGCGCACCATGTCGTCCAGCAATATCTCACGCTCGAAAACGATCAGCGCCCCTGTCCGGGACTGGGACATCTCCGTGCAGGCCAGGACAGTCTGGCCGATGGTCTGTTCCATGACGTTCCCAGTCTCTGCGTGGGCGAAGAAAGCGATGAACCTCCGGCTGCCCATCTGCTCTAGGATCCGCCGGATCTCCGGCTGGAACAGGATGATGAGGGCCAGGACGCCCCACTCCACCAATTTGCTCATGATATAGTGGATGCCGTTCAGTTGGACCGCAGACGAGAGCACCAGCAACGCCAGGAAGACGAACAGGCCCTTGAGCAGGCTGGCGGCTTTGGTGCTCTGCACCAGATTGAACACCTTATACAAGGCGAATATCATGATACCGATGTCCAGCACATCTGTGAACTGGATCGTCAACAGATAGCGGCCCACGGCGGCTGGGAGCTGTGAGAACGCGAAATCCATGAGAACGTCATCATCCCTTTCAGGCCATGAATACTTTGATTATATAAAATCTCGCTGTAGATTGCAAGGTGAACTGCGCCAAAATTCACGGTCTGTTCAGAAAGTCAACCGGAGATCTCTTCCATGGCGGACAAAAAGCGGAAGACCTCCTCACGCGTGTTCATTGCGGAAAAGCTGATGCGAACGGTACCTGACTCCAATGTGCCGGCTGAACGGTGCGCCAATGGCGCACAATGGAGTCCCGCCCGGACAGCGATCTCCCGCTGGCTCAGAGCTTCGCCCACATCTTCTACGTCCCTGCCTTCCCAGACGAAGGACAGCACGCCCGCCTGGTCTGTGAGTTCCGGCGTAGCGAAGACCTGGATGCCTGGGATCCTTCGCAGACCTTCCGCCATCAGCTGCGTCAACCGGCGCTCTCGCGCGCAGATCGCCGCAGGTCCCTGCCGACGCACGAAGCGGACGCCCGCCAACAGGCCATTGATTCCCGGCATGTTGTGTGTCCCCGCCTCCAACCGGTCGGGCAGGAACTCTGGCATATCCTGTTGGATAGAGAGGCTTCCGGTCCCGCCTTCCAATAGGGGACGTGTGCTGCGCTCATCGCCGCACAGCAGGACGCCCGTGCCCTGGGGCCCATACAGTCCCTTGTGTCCAGGCATCGCGATGAAAGCCGCTCCTAAGGCCGTGAGGTCCAGCGCCAGCAGGCCTGCCGACTGCGAAGCGTCGATGATGAAGGGGACGCCTCGTTGCTGGCAGATGGCGGCGATCTCTTCAACTGGTTGGACGAAGCCGAACACATTGGAGATATGGTCGCAGATCACCGCCGAGGTCTCCGACGTGATGAGATCATCGAATGCCGCTGCCACTGCGCCCCGCTGGAACAAAGGCGCAGACGCCACTGCCACATCTGCCCGCAGGGCAGCCAGTGGACGGGTGACAGCATTGTGCTCATATCCAGAGATCACCACCCGTCCGCCTGGCGGGACCAAGCTCTTGATGGCGATATTGAGCGCATGTGTGGCGTTCATGGTGAACACCACCTGTTCCGGGCTCTCCGCGTGGTACAGTTCCGCCAGCTCCGTCCGGCAGTCGAAGGCGGCATCCGCCGCCGCCATGGCGGCGGGGTATCCGCCCCGTCCGGGGGAGCTCATGGTGGCCAGAGCCGCCAGCA
>CALXDL010000055.1 GCA_944387055.1 uncultured Oscillospiraceae bacterium | reverse complement strand
AATCCCTGAACGCGGCCGTGGCGGCCGCCGTGCTGCTGTGGGAAGCGGCCCGGGACGAGTGAAAGGGGGAGACGGGCGATGCTGCGGTACTGGCTTTGGCTGGCCGGTGTGCGGGGGCTGACGAACCAGTCCCGGCTGGCGCTGCTGCGCCATTTCGGCTCTCCGGAGGACCTGTATTTCGCCGACCCGGAGGAGATCGTGCTGGCGGAGGGCATCAGCCGGGAACAGGCGGCCCTCTTGGCCGAGCGGGACTGCTCCGAGGCAGAGCGGATCCTGGCGGACTGCCAGCGCCTGGGCCAGCGCATCCTGACCATCCAGGACGCGGCCTATCCCAGCCGCCTGAAGGATATCTACGATCCCCCGATGCTGCTGTATGTGAAAGGCCGCCTGCCGGACTTCGATGAAGAGGCGGCAGTGGCCGTGGTGGGCACGCGGGCCTGCACGCCCTATGGCGTCTCTGCCGCCCGCAAGTTCGGCCATGGCCTCACGGCCGCCGGGGCGCTGGTGGTCAGCGGCCTGGCCAGGGGCATCGACACCAGCGCCGTCATCGGGGCCCTCCAGGCCGGAGGTCCCGCCGTGGCAGTGCTGGGCAACGGCCTGGACGTGATCTATCCCAGTGAGAACCGGGACCTCTATGAGGACCTGGCCGCCGCGGGGACGCTGCTGTCCGAGTATCCGCCCGGCACCCGGCCGGAGGGGCGGCATTTCCCCGCACGCAACCGCATCCTCTCGGGCCTGGCCCTGGCCACGTTGGTGGTGGAGGCCCCGGAGCGCAGCGGCGCGCTCATCACCGCCGCGCTGGCGCTGGAGCAGGGGCGGGACGTGTTCGCGGTGCCCGGCCCGATCGATGCCGAGACCAGCCGGGGCTGCAACGCGCTCATCCGCGACGGGGCGGGCCTGGCGGCGGAGCCGAAGGACATCCTGCAGGGGTATCTGGCCCGCTTCCCGGGGAAGCTGCGGCTCTCCCACGGACGCGAGGTGCCGGCCTCGGCAGAGCGGGACCGGCCGCCTGCGGCGGAGCCCGTCCCGCCGGCCCTCAGCCTCAGCAAGAACGAGCGTTCCCTGACGGACGACCAGATCGCGCTGCTGCGGGCGCTGTCGGCGGAAGAGCCGGCGCTGGTGGACGATCTGATCGAGCAGACGGGCATCCCCACCCGGCGGGTGCTCTCCGCCCTGACGGTCCTGGAATTGGAAGAACTTGTGCGCCAGCACAGCGGCAAGCGGTACACCCGCACTGTGACGCTGACGGAATGAATGGCAGGAAGATGCCCCGCCGGTCAGACGGGGCTTGGAGGTAAGTATGGCAAAGCACAGCCTGGTCATCGTGGAGTCCCCCGCGAAGGCCAAGACCATCGGTAAATATCTGGGCAAGGAGTTCGAGGTGAAAGCCTGCATGGGCCACCTGCGGGACCTGCCGAAGAGCACCCTGGGCGTGGACCTGGAGCATGATTTCGAGCCGGTCTACAAGCCGATCAAGGGAAAAGAGGACATCATCAGCGACCTGAAGAAGTCCGCCAAGAGCGCAGATATGGTGTATCTGGCCACCGACCCGGACCGGGAGGGCGAGGCCATCTCCTGGCATCTGAAGCACCTGCTGGACTTGCCGGATGAGAAGTGCCGCCGCGTGACGTTCAATGAGATCACCAAGAAGGTGGTCCAGGAGAGCATCCGGGAGCCCCGGGAGATCGACCAGGACCTGGTGGACGCCCAGCAGGCCCGCCGCATCCTGGACCGCATCGTGGGCTATGAGCTCTCGCCCCTGCTGTGGAAGAAGATCCGCCGGGGGCTCTCCGCCGGGCGGGTCCAGTCTGTGGCGACCCGGATGGTGGACGACCGCGACCGGGAGATCGAGGCCTTCCAGCCGGAGGAGTATTGGACCCTGGACGCCTCGCTCATGGGCGACGATGTGCGCCGCCTGACGTTCCCCGCGCACTACCATGGGAAGGACGGCAAGAAGGCGGAGCTCAAATGCGCCGCCGACGTGGACGCCGTGGTCCGGGAGACGGAGGACGCCGTCTTCACCGTCAAGAACATCAAGCGCATCGACAAGCAGCGCAGCCCCTCGCCCCCCTTCACCACTTCCACCATGCAGCAGGAGGCGTCCCGGAAGCTGAGCATGACGCCCCGGCGCACCATGGCCATCGCCCAGCAGCTCTATGAAGGCGTGGACATCGAAGGCGAGGGAACGGTGGGCCTCATCACGTATATGCGTACGGACTCCCTGCGCATCAGCCAGGAGGCCATGGACGCCGCCCGGGAGTTCATCCTGGGCCGCTATGGCAAGGACTATTACCCCGCCAAGGGGCCCAACCACTACAAGGCCAAGGCCAACGCCCAGGACGCCCACGAGGCCATCCGCCCCAGCAATGTCTCCTGGACCCCGGAGATGCTGAAAAAAGATCTCACGGGCGAGCAGTACCGGCTCTATCGCCTGGTGTGGAGCCGCTTCGTGGCCTGCCAGATGGCCAATGCGGTGTATGACAGCGTGTCCGTGGAGATCGACGCCGCGGGCCACAGCTTCCGCGCCAGCTCCTCCAGCCTGAAGTTCTCCGGCTACACGGCGGTGTATGAGGAGGGGAAGGACGAGGAGAAGGAGGAGAAGGTCTCCGCCCTGCCGGCGCTCCAGGAGGGAGAGGTGCTCAAGCTCCAGGGCTTCTCGCGGGACCAGCATTTCACCCAGCCGCCCGCCCACTATACGGATGCCACCCTCATCCGCGCCATGGAGGAGCAGGGCATCGGCCGGCCCTCCACCTACGCGCCCACAGTGTCCACGATCCTGGACCGGGAATACGTGGTCAAAGAGGGGAAGTACCTCCATATCACCAACCTGGGCCGGGTGGTGACAGAGCTGATGGAGGACAAGTTCACCGATATCGCGGACCTGAAGTTCACAGCCAATATGGAACAGCGCCTGGACTCCGTGGAAGAGGGAAACACGCCCTGGAAAGACGTCCTGCGGGATTTCTACGGAGATTTCAACAAGGACCTCCAGAAGGCGGAGAAGGACCTGGAGGGCGTGCGCATCAAGGTGCCCGACGAGGTCAGCGATGAGATCTGCCCGGAGTGCGGGCGGAACCTGGTGGTCAAGTCCGGCCGGTTCGGCCGGTTCCTGGCCTGCCCGGGCTATCCCGACTGCACGTTCACGAAGCCCCTGGTGGTGGAGATGCCGGGCCGCTGCCCCAAGTGCGGCGGACGGATCTTGAAGAAGACCTCGCGGAACGGCTACACCTACTACGGCTGCGAGCACAACAGCGACAAGGACGAGGCCATCCGGTGCGACTTCATGACGTGGGACGTGCCGGTGAAGGACGACTGCCCGGTGTGCGGACAGACCATGTTCAAGAAGTCCGGGAAGGGCTTCCGGAAGCCCTTCTGCATCAATCCCGCATGCAGCAATTTCCTGCCGGAGGAGAAGCGGGGCTATCGGAAGAAGCCCGCCTCTGCGGAGGAGAAGAAGGACGGAGAGGCTCCCGCCGAGGCGGCTGCGGAGCCCCAGGAGGGCACCGCCGAGAAGGCGGCTGCCAAGAAGACCGCGGCGAAAGCGGCCGCCAAGAAGGCGGCTGCCAAGAAGACCGCGGTGAAAGCGGCCGCCGGGAAGGGGACCGCCAAGAAGACCACGGCGAAAGCGGCTCCCAAGAAAGGGACAGCCAAAAAGACCGCGGCGAAAGAGACCGGCGCGGAACGGACTGCCAAGAAGGCGAAGGAGGCTCCTGAGGAGACGGAGGGCTGAAGCCCTCCCTGCTCCGGGGAGACGTCCTGCGCATCCTCCGGTCCGGCCCTGCTGAGAAAGGAACCGATGTATGAACGTGACCGTGATCGGCGCCGGCCTTGCCGGCAGCGAGTGCGCCTGGCAGCTGGCCAAACGCGGCATCCAGGTGACACTGTGTGAGATGAAGCCGCAAAAGACCACGCCCGCCCACTCCACGCCCTATTTCGCAGAGCTCTGCTGCTCCAACTCCCTGCGCAGCGATCAGCTGGAGAACGCGGTGGGGCTGCTCAAAGAGGAGCTCCGCCGGATGGAGTCCCTGATCCTCTCCTGTGCTGACGCCACACGGGTGGAGGCCGGCGGTGCGCTGGCCGTGGATCGGAACGGGTTCGCCGCGCTGGTGACCCAGCGCCTGCGCAGCCATCCGGCCATCACTGTGGTGGAGGAGGAGGTCACCGAGATCCCGGCGGGAGAGGTGGTCATCGCCTCCGGCCCTCTGACCTCGGATGCGCTGGCGGACAGGCTCCAGGCCCTGCTGGGGAAGGCATCGGCCCTCCACTTCTACGACGCGGCGGCCCCTCTGGTGTCCGCTGAGAGCGTGGACATGGACAAGGCCTGGATGGGCTCCCGGTATGACAAGGGCACGGCGGACTATGTGAACTGCCCGATGGATCAGGCGGAATACGACGCCTTCTGGCAGGCGCTCACCACTGCGGAGGAGGCGCCGGTCCATGGCTTCGAGGACAGCAAGGTGTTCGAAGGTTGCATGCCGGTGGAAGTCATGGCCCGCCGTGGACACGACACCTTGCTCCACGGTCCCATGAAGTCCCGCGGGCTGGACGACCCCCGCACCGGCCGCTGGCCCTATGCGGTGGTGCAGCTGCGCAAGGACAATGCCGAAGGCTCTGTGTACAATCTGGTGGGGTTCCAGACCCACCTGCGTTTCCCGGAGCAAAAGCGGGTGTTCTCTATGATCCCGGCGCTCCACGATGCGGAATTCCTGCGCTACGGGGTCATGCACCGCAACACGTTCTTGGATTCCCCCCGCCTCCTGGATCGGTATTACCGCCTCCGCCGGGAGCCGCGGATCTCGTTCGCCGGACAGATGACCGGTGTGGAAGGCTATGTGGAGTCTGCCGCCAGCGGGTTCCTGGTGGGCGTGGAGACGGCCCGGCGGCTGAGGGGGATGTCCCCTGTGGACTTCCCGCAGGAGACGGCCGTGGGCGCCCTGGGACTGTATATCAGCGATCCCTCCATCACGGCGTTCCAGCCGATGAACATCAACTTTGGCATCATGCCGCCCCTGGACCACCGGGTGAAGGGGAAGCGGAACAAGAACGCGGAGCTTTCCGCGCGGTCTCTGGCTATCATCGCGCAAATTCGAGAGGAGGTCCTCCTATGAAGATCATCGTGGACGCCATGGGCGGCGACAATGCCCCACAGGCCATCGTCCAGGGCGCATTGGACGCCCACCGCGCCAGCGGCGTGGGCATCGTACTGGTAGGCCGCACGGCAGAGGTACTGCGGGCCGTGGAAGCCTGTGGAGAGAAGACCCTGCCGACGGGAGTTGAGATCAAAGAGGCCTCCGAAGTGGTGGAGATCGCGGACGACCCCGCCACTGCCTTCAAAGTGAAGAAGGACTCCTCTCTGACGGTGGGGCTGGAACTGCTGCGCCAAGGCGCGGGAGACGCTTTCGTCTCCGCCGGATCCACCGGCGCGCTGCTGGCGGGGGCCACGCTGCTGGTCAAGCGCATCCGGGGCATCCGCCGGGCGGCGATGGGCCCGCAGATCCCCGTCCTGGGCGGCCGGACCATCCTGTGTGACTGCGGGGCCAACGCCCAATGCACCCCGGAGTATCTGCTCCAATTCGCCTTCCTGGGCAGCTTCTATGCCCAGCGGGTCTGCGGGATCCAGGAGCCTCGTGTAGGCCTTTTGAACATCGGCGCCGAAGAGGAGAAGGGGGACGAGCTGCGCCATGAGACGTATGCCCTCCTCCAGGCGGCCGCAGAGCAGGGACGGCTCCACTTCATCGGCAACATCGAGGCCAACGACGTGATGCTTGGGAAGGCCGACGTCGTGGTGACGGACGGCTTCACGGGGAACGTGATGCTCAAGGCCCTGGAGGGGACCGCCAAGTTCCTGCTCAAGGAGCTCAAGGGGGTGTTCCTCAGCAGCGGCAAGGCCAAGCTGGCCGCCGGTATGGTCAAGGGCGAGTTGGGGCAGCTGAAAAAGCAGATGGATCCCTCTGAGATCGGCGGCACGCCGTTCCTCGGCATCTCCAAGCCGGTCATCAAGGCGCACGGCGGCTCGGATGCCCACGCCATCGCCAATGCGGTGCTGCGGGCGAAAGAATACGCCGAGAGCGGCTTCATCGCGGAGATTGAGGCCAATGTGGCCCATATGCAGGTGCGGCCTGATGGGGGATCGGAAAAAGATCGAGGAACCTATTGACACCGCCGCACCGATCGCCGTATGATTACCCCAGTGAGCGGACCCCAACATCCCGTAAGGAGTGAGAAGATATGTCGAGTGAAGAGATCTTTCAGATCGTAAAGACTCTGGTGGGCGATCAGTTCGCCATGGACCCAGAAGAGATCTCCCTAGACACCTCCTTCGAGGAGGACCTAGGTGCGGATACTGCGGATCTGGTGGAGCTGGGCATGGCTTTGGAGCAGGAATTCGAAGTGGATGAGATCCAAGAAGACGAACTCGACGGCCTCAAGACTGTGGGCGACGTGGTCGATCACGTGGCGGGCAAGCTGAACAAATAAGAGGACAGGAGTGGCCCCGCCATGCGCGGGGCTTCCTTTTGGAGAGGACCATCATGCAGGAACTGGAGAAAAAACTGGAGTATACTTTCCGTGACCCCGGCCTCCTCAGCGAGGCGCTGAGCCACAGCTCTTATGCCAATGAACACCGCGCCAGCCATCAGCACAGCAATGAGCGCTTGGAGTTCTTGGGGGATTCCGTATTGGGCTTCGTCACTGCGGAGTTCCTGTTCCTCCACCACCCGGATCTGCCGGAGGGAGACCTGACCCGCATCCGGGCCGCGCTGGTGTGCGAACAGAGCCTTTATGAGGTCGCACGGAAACTGGACCTGGGCCGGTATCTGAAGCTGGGACGGGGCGAGGAGGCTGGCGGCGGCCGGACCCGCGTCTCGATCCTGGCCGACGCCACGGAAGCGGTGTTCGCCGCCGTGTACCTGGACGGCGGTATCGGCGCGGCATCTGCTCTCATCCACCGGTGTCTGCTGGACGCAGAGAAGGAAGAAGCGGTGGAAGAGCGCCGCAAGGACTACAAGACAGCGCTCCAGGAGCTGGTCCAGCGCCAGGCAGATCAGGTGCTGACGTATCAGATGGTGGGCGAGGCTGGGCCAGATCACGCAAAAGTGTTCCAGGCGGAGGTGCTCCTCAACGGCAGCGCCATCGGCACTGGTACCGGTCACAGCAAGAAAGAGGCCGAGCAGGCTGCCGCACGGGCGGCGCTGACGGCTTTAGAGGATCGATGAGGCAGCGGGCGGGAGCCCGCTGTCTTTTTCCTCCGATCCCACCGTCAGGTCTTTGCCAAATATGACTGGAATTCACGGCCGGTCCGTGGTATACTGGCTCCATATGAGCAATCGAGGAGCGTGAACGGATTGTCGTTGTTGTCATCTGTCCTATTGGGACTGATCCAGGGCGTGGCGGAGTTCCTGCCCATCTCCAGCTCTGGCCATCTGGCCATCGCGGAGCATCTTTTGAACATGTCTGAAGCAGCCAGCGTCCCGGAATTTTTCGACGTGCTGCTGCACCTTGGCACATTGGTGGCTGTGTTCGTGGCCTACTGGGCTGATATCCGGGAGATGATCGTGGAATTTTTTGCCGGGGCCCGGGATATCTGCCGCCATACCACTCCCACGCCTGTGCCGCCTGCCCGGCGGCTGATCTTGCTGATCATCGTGGGGACCCTGCCCCTGTTCGCTGTGCTCCCGGTGAAAGACTTGGTGGAAGGGCTGGGAGACAATATGTACTTCGTGGCCATCGCTCTGTTGGTCACAGGGTGCCTGCTCTTTGCCAGCGACCGGGTGAAGAAGGGCCGCAAGACCGAGCGGAGCGCCACACTGCTGGATGTGCTGCTGGTGGGCGTCGCTCAGGCCATCGCTACCTGCCCGGGCATCTCCCGCTCTGGCACGACCATCACCGCGGGATGCTTCGTGGGGTTCGAACGGAAGTTCGCGGTGCGCTTCTCCTTCCTGCTGTCGATCCCGGCCATCCTGGGAGCCAATATCCTCAGCCTGGCGGACACCATCCAGAGCGGCGGGATCATATGGGGAGACGTAC
>CALXDL010000054.1 GCA_944387055.1 uncultured Oscillospiraceae bacterium | reverse complement strand
GTGGTGCCCAGCTCGTTGATCTTCACCAGCAGGCTCATCAGCTCCAGGGACCGCTCCGGGTCCAGGTTGCCGGTGGGCTCGTCGGCGATGATGGTGTCGGGGTTGTTCACCAGGGCCCGGGCGATGGCCACGCGCTGCTGCTCGCCGCCGGAGAGCTCTGTGGGATAGCTCTTGGCCTTCTCCGTCAGGCCCACCAGGTCCAGCACATAGGGGATGCGCTTGCGGATCTCCTTGGGGCTGGCCCCCACCGCCCGCATGACGAACGCCAGATTGTCATAGACGGTCTTCTTCTCGATCAGCCGGAAGTCCTGGAAGATGACGCCCAGGGTCCTGCGCATGAGGGGGATCTGCTTTTCCGAGATGTTGCTGACGGAAAAGCCGTTGATCATGATGCGTCCGGCGCAGGGTTCCACCTCGCCGGTGAGGAGTTTGATGATGGTGGATTTTCCGGAGCCGGAGGGCCCCACCAGGAAGACGAACTCGCCATCCTCGATGGTCAGAGAGATCCCCCGGATGGCCTTCGTGCCGTTCTCGTATTCCATCTCCACGTCTTTCAGTCGGATCATGCAGGCACCTCACGTGTTTCGTTCTCATTCGACTGCTGGCCCCGCCAAAAAGTTCCCTTGCCGCGGCAAAGTCGACATAATCCTCTATGGGTCAACATTATATACGGTTTTCCGCTCTCACGCAAGATGCGTTTTTCGTCCCTCCCCGGCCCCGCCGCGGCCGGCCTCGCTTCCCTCCGGCGTCTGGATCTGCTATATTGTGACAGATATCACCAATCAAGGAGGGGTAAGATGCTGATATATCTCCAAATGATCGAGGACGAGGCGGACCGCACGAAATTCGAGCAGGTCTATCTGCACTATCGCAACCTGATGTTCCATGTGGCCAACGACATCCTCAACGACTGGCAGGAGGCCGAGGATGCGGTGCATCAGGCGTTCATAGCCATCGCCAAGCACATAGACGGCGTCTCGGAGGCGATCTGTCCCCGGACGCAGGGCTTCGTCGTCACCATCGTGACCAACAAGGCCATCGATATCTATCGGGCCAAGAAGCGCAGAGCGGTCCGCCCGCTGGAGGAGGACACCGTCAAGCTCTGCTTCCGGACCACCGGCTCCCCGGTGGCCGACGCCATCGCCCGTCTGCCCGAGCGTTACCGGGAGGTCATCCTCCTGAAATATGACGCGGGCTATACCAACCAGGAGGTGGCGGACCTCCTGGGCAAGACGTATGAGAGCATCCACAGTCTGGACCGGCGCGCCAAGCAGGCGCTGCGGGAAGAGCTTGCGAAGGAGGGCATCGAGGTATGAACCTGGAAGAACTGCTGTATGAGAACGCGCCCCTGGCACGGGACGCCATGCTCGCCGCCCTGCCGGCGCCGGAGGAGTGCCGGCACGAGTTCTCTCCCGCGTTCCAGCGGAAGATGCGCGCCCTGCTGCGGCGGCAGGCCCATCCCCTGCGGCACCGGGTGCTGCGCAGCGCGGCCGCGGTGTTCCTGGCGGCCATCGTGGGGTCCGCCGCCTGGCTGGCCGTGGACGTCCGGGCCCGGACCGCTTTCTTCCAGTGGGTGGAGGAGTTCTATGAGACCCACATCGTCTACCGCTTCCAGGGCGTCCCGGCGGAGGAGACCGGCGTCTACCGTCCCGCCTGGGTCCCGGAGGGATATGAGGAGATCGACGCGTCTGATTCTACGGTAATCTATTTGAACGAGAATGACGGAAAGATATTGACGTTTGCGTATGTTCCCATGCAGGACGGCCATACAACTGGCATGATAACGGAATCCATGCAGCGCCAGTCTGTGGAGGTCGATGGCGTCCCAGGTGATTTCTATCTATCCACAGACAGTTCAGTGCCCAGCTCGCTCATCTGGGTGAACGAAGAAGCCGGTCTGGCGTTCAATTTTTCTGGATTCCTGACGAAAGATGAGTTTCTGCATATGGCCAGCAGCGTCATGCAGATCAATATTCCAAAATAATTTTTGGATCTGTGACCCAAATTCGCGGTCCCCATCGTTATAAATAGTATTATTGTTGAAAGGAGGCGAATTTTGTGAAAAAGCGTATCTGTGCACTGACGGCTGTCCTGATCCTGGCACTTTCTATGTCGGTCAGCGCGGTCGCCCCAAGGATTACCTATACTCCGTCGCTCACCTTTAGTGGGACCACTGCAAACTGCGAAGTGGACATTTCTGCCAATTCCATCTCAGACCGGATTACCGCGACTGTCAAACTGTGGCACGGCAGCTCCTGTCTGGAGACCTGGAGCGATTCCGGCACTGGTTATCTGTTCTTCTCCGAGTCTTACGATGATGTCGAAGTCGGAGAAAGATATACGATGACCGTTGACTACACGGTAGCCGGAAGAAGCTATCCGACTCTCTCTGTCTCAGCCACCTGCCGCGGGTAAGCTGCTGGGACCGCCCCCGCTGCTTTTGACGGCTCCTCTTCCGTCCGATCCCCCAGCCAAGGGGGATCCGCGGCGGCGGTCTGACGCGGCATATCCCCATATACCTCTCTCTGGACCGGCCGGACCGGACGCGCATCCCCGGGATGCCGCCCGGCCCGGCCAGTCCCCTCTCCGCCGGTGCCTGCCGCAGGCGTCCCTGCCCCGCAGGGCGCGCACCGATCCCGCCCGCTCCCATCGCTGCGGCAGAGGGGAGCGGGGGATCAGCTCAGGCTTTCAGAAAGGTGGTTCCACTCATGTCAAGCGATCGTCCCGTTCCCTATGCCGATCCTCAAGAGCTCCCCATGGGCCCCGCGGTCTATCGCACCTACTACTCTGCCTTCTTCGACAGCTGCGGCATCCTCGCGACCGCCAAGGAGGATGGGGCCTACGCCGTCACCGCCCCGTTCTTCCGGGACCGGCAGATGGCGGAAGCATTGGTCAGGATCATGAACGCGCTGGATGTCCCGTACCCCGTCTTCCGATCGCTCCTGTTGGGCAGCGCCATCTTCTCTCCCCCGGGCCGCCCCTGAGCGGGAACGCCAAAAGGCCCCGGCTGGAACTTATCCAGCCGGGGCCTCGTCTCGTCCCGATCGAGCGTGATGTACGTCCAGGCCCTCCGCTCAGGAGTCGATCCCCCGGGAGGTCAGGTATTTCTTGACCATGAGCGCCACCTTGAAGGTGATGGCGTCGTCGAACTCCCGCAGGTCCAGGCCCGTCAGCTTCTTGATCTTCTCCAGCCGGTAGACCAGGGTGTTCCGGTGGACGAAGAGCTTGCGGGCGGTCTCGGACACGTTCAGGTTGTTCTCGAAGAACTTGTGGATCGTGAAGAGGGTCTCCTTGTCCAGGGCGTCGATGGGGTTCTTCTTGAACACCTCCTGCAGGAACATCTCGCACAGGGTGGTGGGCAGCTGGTAGATCAGCCGGCCGATCCCCAGGTTCTCATAGTTGATGACGTATTTCTCCGTGTCGAAGACCTTGCCCACCTCGATGGCGATCTGGGCCTCCTTATAGCTCTTGGCCAGGTCCCGCAGGTGGGTGGCCACCGTGCCCACGCCCACCACCACGGTGGGATCCGTCCCGGCGCGCAGGGAGCTCTCCAGTCCCACGGCGATCTTGTTGAGCTCTTTCAGGCCGCTGCCCTCGCCCATCTGGCGGATGAGGACCACGTCCCCCTCCCCCACGGAGAGGACGAAGTCGCTCTGCCGGTCCGGGAACTGCGTCTGGATCACGTCCATGGGGACGGACTCCCCCTTGCGCAGGGAGCGGATCACGAACACGCCGCGGGGCACGTCCGCCGCCACCCGCAGCTCCTTGGCCCGCATATAGATATCGCCCAGCATGATATTGTCCGAGATGATGTCCTTAACGAAGGAGGCGCGGTCGTGCTTCTCCTCGTAATAGGACTTGGCGGCGTTGAGCGCCACGGTGGCCATGGCGCACACCGTGCGGCTGATCTCACTGTCCCCAAAGGCGAACGCCGCGTAGTCGAATTGGTTGCCCCACCCGGCCAGCGCCTTGAACGTCTTCCCATCCGAGGAGACCACCGCTCCCGCCGCGTTGTTGATGGCGGGGACATGCTCCGCCCAGCGCTGCCCGATCATGGACAGCTCGCTGCACGCGATGACGATCCCCTCCCCATCGATCACGCCGATGGTACGATCGGTATTGTCCTTGAGCTGCAGCACCCCATTTTGAAAAATCCTACCAGACATGGCCGCCCTCCTCACCCAAAATCATGCCGGAAACATTGTGCGATCTGTCAATGACTACATTATATCGGCAAAATAGTCAAAATGCAAGATGTTTTTTCTTTTTTCAACAAAAAAATGTATGTCTTTTTGGGCAACTTTTGATAAACTTAAATTTTTTACCGGTCCCCACGTAAAGCGGAGACCTCCTGAGCGGTCAAAAAGCGGAACTGCCCGCGCTGCAGCTGCGGATCCAATGTCAAATTGCCCATCCGCACCCGCTTGAGGTACTGCACCGGCTTGCCCCGGGCAGCCAGCATCCGCTTGACCTGGTGGAACTTCCCCTCCCGCAGGGTGACGGCAGCCTCGCTCTCCGTCTCCTCCGCGCGGAGGATCCGCAGCTCCGCCGGCATGCACCGCAGCCCGTCCCCCAGGACCATCCCCGCCCGGAAGGCGGCCTGGTCCTCCGGCGTCAGGCGGCCCGCGGTGCGCACATAGTATTCTTTGTCCACATGGTGCCGGGGCGAGAGCAGGTCGTGGGCCAGGCCGCCCTCGTTGGTCAGCAGCAGCAGTCCCTCCGTGTCCTTGTCCAGCCGCCCCACGGGGAAGAGCCCCTGCCGCCGCAGCTCCTCGGGCAGCAGGTCCAGCACGGTGGTGCCCCGCCCGTCCTCCGTGGCGGAGAGGACGCCCGCCGGCTTGTGGAGCATCAGCCAGGTATAGCGGCGATAGACGATCGGCTCGCCGTTCACGGCGATCTCCGCCCGCTCGGGGTCGGCCTTCTCGTCGGCGGAGCGGGCGGGCATGCCGTCCACCAGCACCAGCCCCTGACGCACCAGGGCCTTCACCTCCCGGCGGGAGAAGCGCCCCGTGGATGCGATGATCTTGTCCAAACGTTGTTCTCCCATGTCGGTCCCTCTCTGTCCTCCAGTCTGCATCCATCCTATCATGATCTGATGGAAAAATGAATAAGAAAGTGCAGGAGGGATGGATATGATGATCTGGACCACGCGGCTTTCCAAGCGGAAGGCCGCCTTCGCGGCTGCGGCGCTGGCCGTGGCCATCGCAGCGGTGTGCTTCCTGTCGGGGCGGCCGGAGCCCTCTCCGGCGGGGACGGACACCATCTTGTCCACCAATGAGGACCGGGTGGCTTACCTCCAGTCTCTGGGCTGGGAGGTGGAGCCGGAGCCGGTGGAGACGCTGCAGTTCCTGCTACCGGAGGAGCTGGACGGGACCTACGCCGCCTATAACCAGCAACAGCTGCCGCAGGGGTACGACCTCTCCCGCGCCTGCGGCAAGCAGGTGGTGCGCTACACCTACACTGTCACCAACTACCCGGACAGGGCCGAAGGCGTCCAGGCGAACCTCTATGTCTGCGAGGAGGTGCCGGTGGCGGGCGATATCCTCTGTCCCGGCAGCGACGGGTTCCAGGCGGCGCTGATCCAGACGGACGCCGGGGACGGAGCGTAGGCGCGCCCCGCCGCTGGGCGCAAAAAAAGACTGCCGCATCTGCGGCAGTCTTTTTTTTGATACTTCGATCAGGCGTCCAGGATCTCGGTCACGGCGCCAGAGCCAACGGTACGGCCGCCCTCGCGGATAGCGAAACGCAGGCCCTTCTCGATGGCGATGGGGGTGATCAGCTCCACGCTCATCTCGACGTTATCGCCGGGCATGCACATCTCAACGCCCTCGGGCAGGGAGATGACGCCGGTCACGTCGGTGGTGCGGAAGTAGAACTGGGGACGATAGTTGTTGAAGAAGGGGGTGTGACGGCCGCCCTCGTCCTTGGTCAGGACGTAGACCTGGCCCTTGAACTTGGTGTGGGGATGGATGGAGCCGGGCTTCGCCAGCACCTGGCCACGCTCCACGCCGTTGCGGTCGATACCACGCAGCAGGGCGCCGATGTTGTCGCCGGCCTCAGCGAAGTCCAGCAGCTTATGGAACATCTCGATACCGGTGACGACGGTCTTCTTCTTCTCCTCGCTCAGGCCCACGATCTCGACTTCCTCGCTGAGCTTCAGCTGGCCACGCTCCACACGGCCGGTGGCCACGGTGCCGCGGCCGGAGATGGTGAACACGTCCTCGACGGGCATCAGGAAGGGCAGAGAGTCATCGCGGGGAGGAGTGGGGATATAGCTGTCGACAGCGTCCATCAGCTCCTTGATGCAGGCATACTCGGGAGCGTTGGGATCGTTGGACTCGGACACCAGGGCGTTCAGAGCGGAGCCCTTGATGATGGGGATCTCGTCGCCGGGGAACTCATAGGTGCTCAGCAGCTCGCGGACTTCCATCTCCACCAGCTCCAGCAGCTCCTCGTCATCCACCTGGTCGCACTTGTTCAGGAACACCACCATGGCGGGCACGCCCACCTGACGGGCCAGCAGGATGTGCTCACGGGTCTGGGCCATGGGGCCGTCAGTGGCGGCAATGACCAGGATAGCGCCGTCCATCTGCGCGGCACCGGTAATCATGTTCTTGATATAGTCGGCGTGGCCCGGGCAGTCCACGTGGGCATAGTGACGCTTGTCGGTCTCATACTCCACGTGAGCGGTGTTGATGGTGATGCCGCGCTCCTTCTCCTCGGGGGCCTTGTCGATGCTGGCATAGTCCTCGAACTGAGCCTGGCCCTTCAGAGCCAGATACTTGGTGATAGC
>CALXDL010000053.1 GCA_944387055.1 uncultured Oscillospiraceae bacterium | reverse complement strand
CTGCTGGCCCAGGCCCTGTTCGGCAAGCCGGACATCATCCTGCTGGACGAGCCCACCAACCACCTGGACATCCAGGCCATCCAGTGGCTGGAGGACTTCATCCTGGAGTGTGAGAGCCTCATCATCGTGGTGAGCCACGACCGCCACTTCCTGAACACCGTGTGCACCAACATCGTGGACGTGGACTACGGCGGCATCAAGATGTATGTGGGCAACTACGAGTTCTGGTACGAGTCCAGCCAGATGATGCAGCGGCTGATCCGGGATCAGAACAAGAAGAAGGAGGAGAAGATCAAGGAGCTCCAGGAGTTCGTCTCCCGCTTCTCCGCCAACAAGTCCAAGAGCAAGCAGGCCACCGCCCGCCGGAAGCTGCTGGACAAGCTCTCCGTGGAGGAGATGCCCGCCTCCTCCCGGCGGTACCCCTTCGTGGGCTTCAGGATGGACCGGGAGCCGGGCAAGGAGATCCTGGCGGTGGAGGGCCTCACCAAGACCGTGGACGGCCGGAAGGTGCTGGACAACGTCAGCTTCCGGGTGAACAAGGGGGAGAAGATCGCCTTCGTGGGGGAGGATGAGATCGCCACCACCACGCTGTTCAAGATCCTGATGGGGGAGCTGGAGCCGGACGCGGGCACCTTCAAGTGGGGAACCACCATCACCACCAGCTACTTCCCCCTGGACAACTCCGCCTTCTTCAACGACTGCGACCTGAATCTGGTGGACTGGCTGGGCCAGTACACCGCCGACAACGCGGAGGAGAACACCGAGTCCTTCAAGCGGTCCTTTCTGGGCCGGATGCTGTTCTCCGGCGACGACGTGTACAAGCCCGTCAAGGTCCTCTCCGGCGGCGAGAAGGTCCGGTGTATGCTGTCCCGGATGATGTTGTTCGGGTCCAACGTGCTGATTTTGGACCAGCCCACCAACCACCTGGATCTGGAGTCCATCACCGCCGTGAACAACGGACTCATCGATTTCAAGGGCGTGGTCCTGTTCGCCAGCCACGACCACGAGTTCGTCCAGACCATCGCGGACCGGATCATGGAGTTCGTGGACGGGAAGCTCATCGACAAGATGTGCACCTATGACGAATATATCGCCGGAGCCCGAGAGGAGATGCTCTCCCGGTTGAACGGCTGAGATCGTTACCGGATCGTAGTTGACATAAGAAAGCGCCACCCTGTAAACTGTTTCCAAAAGCAGCTTGCGGGGTGGTTCCTTATGGAAAAGGGGAGGCTATTCGGCGTTTTGGCCCTGGCAGTCATCACGGCGGTAATGGTAGAGGCAGAGTACTCCGATACGGCGGCAGAGCGGCAGGAGGCGGCGGAGTACCGGGCGCTTCTGGAGGTCACGTCCCTGGCCCAGGTGGAAGGGGAGACGCTGTCGCCGGACGGGCGGTTCTGTGTGGAGACCGCCGGCCGGACGGAGACATACATCAGCGGCCTGATCGTGCCGGAAACGCTTCAGGTCACCGACACGGACAGCGGAGAGGTGCTCTGGCGGGATCAGGGCTGGCTGACCCAGAGCGCTGCCTGGTCCCCGGACAGCCGACTTCTGGCCCTGGCGTATTCCACCCGAACCCAGAGCGGATCAAAGATCGTGGACACCCAGACCTGGACGGACTGGGATTTCACCCTGCCGGACGGCAGCCCCATCCCGGAGTACGTCTTTTTCCCGGAGGACTGGGCCCGATGGCGGGGAGACAGCAGCTTGGAGGTGACTTTGGGCCGGGGCGATGGGGAGGAGCCGCATACATACCGCTGCTCGATGTCAGCGGACGAGGGCGTCCGGCTCACCGGCTCTGTACTGGAGGAGACGGCGGAGGTGCTGTCGGAGGACTATGACTTCGACCACGACGGCGTGCCGGAGACCACGGAGATCGTGACCGTATGGGAGTCTGAGGGGGACCGGGCCGCCTGGCACGAGCTGTGGGTGACCACAGCAGACGGTGAGCTCCTATGGAACCAGGAGGCCGCCGAGGCCCACGTGGGGTGGACCTCTCTGTTCGCCCTGGAAGTGGGCGACCAGGACTATCTGCTGCGGTACGATCCCTATATGGGGCAAGGGAGCGCTACCTATGCCTATCAGATATTCTCCCTGGATGAAACCGGGGCGGAACAGGTTCTCCGGGAGAACAACGTAGACTTTGATATCAACTTCGGTAGCCCCTACCATGAGGGCTTTGACGCCGCCGCCCTGGCGGATTTCCTGGAGGAAGTCCACGGCTATCTGGATCAAAGTACCTTGCTGCTCTCCACAGAGGGCGGGAAATTCTGCACTGGCGGCAGCGGGGCGGAGTTCCGGCTGGACACGGACCTCTTGGATTCACTCTGCCCCTATGACGAGACCCGCTCTCTCCGGGAAAACCTGGAGAACCTGGAACGGTTCCGGACGGCCGCCCGGCAGGCGGCGGAAATCGCATAAAAAACGGCGAGGCGGGAACTCCCGCCTCGCGTTTTCTCATTACACCAGCAGTCCCTGCTGCTCCAGTGCCGTCCGAATCTTGGCGAGGCTGGCTTCCGAAGGAGCACACAGCGGCAGGCGCAGGGGCCCTACGTCCCAACCCAACAGATCTAGTGCTGTCTTGACAGGGATGGGGTTCACTTCACAGAACATGGCATCGCAGAAGTCTTTGAGCTCCAGCTGCAGCTTTCCTGCTGCGACGAAATCGTTTTTGAGGCATAGTTCCGTCAAGCGGTGCATCTCAGCCGGCAGCACATTGGCCACCACGGAGATGACGCCCTTGCCCCCCAGCATACAGATGGCCGCTGTCTCGTCATCGTTTCCGGACCAGATAGTGAAGTCTTCTGGGCATAGGTTCCTGGTCTTCTGGATGTTGGACAAGTTGCTCCCTGCCTCCTTGACGCCGTTGATGTTAGGATGTTTCGCCAGCTCTGCATAGGTCTCCGGTGCGATGGTGACCCCGGTACGGGAAGGGACATCGTAGAGGATCAGCGGGACGTCTACGCCATCTGCGATGACCTGGAAATGACGGATGAGCCCTTGCTGAGTCGCTTTGTTGTAATAAGGTGTCACCAGCAGCAGTCCGTCGGCTCCGGCCCGCTCCGCGTCCCGAGAGAGGGCGAGCGCGGTCTCTGTAGAATTCGAGCCGCTGCCTGCGATCACCGGCACTTTGCCGTCCACATGTTCCACACAGAACTCGATAGCTCGCATCCGCTCTCGGTAGCTCATGGTACTGGCCTCTCCGGTCGTACCGCACACGATGATGGCGTCTGTGCCGTGTCCCAACTGGAAATCCAGGAGCCGTCCTAGAGCAGGGAGGTCCACTGTGTCCTTTGTGAATGGCGTCACGATCGCCACGCCACTGCCTGTAAAGATCGGTCGCTTCACAGATATCCAACTCCTTTTCGAGATTTAATCAAAAAGGAGCAGATGCCCATATCTTGGGCATCTGCTCTCTTTCGTATACAGCAGGGGTCACTTTGCGTCGATGTAGCCCTCGGCACACAACAGTTCTGCCAGCAGCACCGCGCCGCCTGCAGCTCCACGGAGCGTATTGTGGCTCAGACAGACGAACTTATAGTCATACTGGGTATCCGGCCGCAGACGGCCAATCGATACGGCCATACCGTGCTCCATATCCCGATCCAGCCGCGTCTGAGGCCGGTCCGGCTCCTCGAAATAGTGGAGGAACTGCTTAGGGGCAGAAGGGAGTTCGAGCTCCTGCGGCACGCCCCGGAAAGCGGCCCAGTCCGCCTTGATCTGGTCCATGGAGGGGGCCTTGCCGTCGGCGAACTTCATGAATACGGCGGCCATATGACCATCCTGGCAGGCCACCCGGAAGCACTGGGCAGTGATGGATGGGCCATCTGCTTTGACGATCCGCCCATCTTCCACACGGCCCCAGAGCTTCAATGGCTCCTGCTCGCTCTTCTCCTCTTCACCGCCGATGTAGGGGATACAGTTGTCCACCATCTCTGGCCAGCGCTCGAACGTCTTCCCGGCGCCGGAGATAGCCTGATAAGTACAGACTAGGATCCGGTCCAGACCGTATCTCTTCAGCGGATGGAGCGCTGGGACATAACTCTGGAGAGAGCAGTTGCTCTTGACCGCGATAAAGCCGCGGCGGGTACCCAGGCGCTTTCTTTGTGCTTCGATCACTGCCAAGTGGTCCGCATTGATCTCCGGGACCACCATAGGCACATCATCGGTCCACCGGTGAGCGGAGTTGTTGGAGACGATGGGACACTCCAGCTTGGCATATTTCTCCTCCAGGGCCCGGATATCCTCTTTCTTCATATCCACGGCACAAAAGCAGAAGTCCACCATACTGGCCAGCTTCTCCGCATCTGCCTCTGCATCCAGGACTACCAGCTCTTTTGCCTCCTCCGGCATGGGAACGTCCAGAGCCCACCGGTCTGCTACTGCCTCGGCATAAGGTCTCCCGGCGCTGCGGCTGCTGGCGGCGATAGCTGTCAACTGGAACCATGGATGCTGCTCCAGCAGGGTGATGAACCGCTGGCCGACCATACCGGTACCGCCGATGACACCGACTTTATACTGTTTCATATGCGCTTCCTCCTATACCGTATGACGGAGGGCCGTATAAGCTGGGCCTCTGTCGATTTTAGTTGAATGTGCCGCCCGTTTGTACTATAATATCTTCCATCTGGTCGACCATCGGATCGTTTTTGGTGTGCGGACATTTGTCTGCACATCCGGTATCGTACCATACTTTTGAAGCCCCGTCAAGGCTGGGGAGAATGGGAGGTTCCATGAAAAAAGGGCTGTTGACGCTTGGATCTGTTGTGATATTTTTCCTCCTCACTGCTGGCTCTGCCTCCGCTGTCGTGAACGACACCGTGAAAGTGGGGCTGCGGTATGGTTCCAGCGCGATGTTCTCCGCTAACCTCGAGAACGCTGTCGGGAGTGGGTATGAGTTCGGATATTATGACGAGGAGAGGGACTTCCATCCCATCGGATGGACGGAGGAGACTGCTATCTCCATGACTGCCTCTGGTCCTATCTATATGGATACCAGCGGCATCTATTCCGCTACGGCGCCATCCGGGGGATATCGGACCTTGGGACCTTGGCATGTGGAGATCGGAGGCTTTGAGGACTTCGATGAGGCGCAGGACGCCGCATACGAGTATGAGGAGGCGTATCCTGCCTGGATCGACGGAGCATATGTGGTCCGCGTCGGCTGTTATCGTACAGAGGACGAAGCCTGGGATGCGCTGGATGACATAGGCGGGGACGATGTGGTCCGCTCAGGGGATACCGGTGTGCTGGTGACGGTGACCCGGACCGCGCAGGTCCTCTTCGAGTTCGATCTCATGGGTGCCATGGATCTGGCAGTGCTGCCGGATGGCGGCGGAGAGGAGAGCGAGACATGGTTCCGGGGCAACAAGTATAACGGCGGCTTCGAGTATGCCCGGGTCACAGGCGGGAACCTGAACGTGGTCAATGTGGTAGATCTGGAGAGCTATGTCAAGGGCGTCCTCCCTCACGAGATGGGAGGAGACTGGCCCCTGGCGGCCCTGGAGGCACAGGCCGTATGCGCCCGGACGTTCGCATGCCGTACCACCAAGCATCTCGCATCTTATGGCTTCGATGTGTGCGCCTCCACAGACTGTCAGGTGTACGAAGGTGTGGGCGATGCCACGGAGAGTACGGACCGAGCTGTGGAGAACACGGCCGGGGAGTGCGTCTGGTACGACGGAGAACTGGCAGAGACCGTATATCACGCCTCGGATGGCGGGGCCACTGAGGATGCAGCCAACGTCTGGGGCGGAGACGTCCCCTATCTGAAGGGGAAGACGGACCCCTATGAGGCGATGACGACTATCCCCAGCTATGGATACACCGTCACTTACACGCCGGCAGAGCTGACCTGGGTGCTCCAACACAGCGGATATTCCATCGGCACGGTGCGTGACGTGTATGTCTCTGAATATACACCGCTCGGCAATGTTTACAAGGTGACCTTCGTGGATGATACGGGTGCGTCTCTGACCGTGAAGGGCGATGCGGCACGCATGGCGTTTTACAGCACGACATACGGCAAGAACGTACGCAGCATGCGCTTCACGATCTCCGGCGGCAGTGGAGGCGGCGGAAACGTATACATCAACGGTAGTTCCGACCGTGTGTCATCTCTGGAGGACATCTCTGTCATCTCTGGGGATGGGACCATCAGCCAGCTGCCCGACGGTACAGCCAGTGCGCTCACCTCTTCTGGGACCGTCACGGTGTCGCCTGGAGGAGGGACCTCTTCGCCCAGCAGCGGTTTCGTCATCACCGGGACAGGGAATGGGCATAATGTCGGCATGAGCCAGTACGGTGCGAAGGCCATGGCGGAGCAAGGCTATAGCTACCAGGAGATATTAGAGTTCTATTATACGGGCGTCACCATCGGATAAAGAACGGGAGGACCATGAAAACAAGCGATTTTTATTATGACTTGCCGCAGGAGCTGATCGCACAGACCCCCATCGAACGGCGGGACGGCTCTCGATTGATGACATTGGATAAGGTCACCGGTGCGTGGGAGCACCACCACTTCTATGAGCTGCCGGACTTCCTGACAGAGAAGGATTGCCTCATCTTGAACGATTCCCGGGTGCTGCCGGCTCGACTGCGGGGCCAGCGTCTCCCGGGCGGCGGCGCATGCGAAGTATTGCTTTTGATCGACCGGGGCGAGAGAGTCTGGGAATGCCTGGTACGGCCGGGCAGGAAGATGCGGAAGGGGACGAAGCTCTCCTTTGGCGAGGGAGAGCTGACTGCGGAAGTGGTCGAAGAACTGGAGGAGGGCAACCGTCTCATCCGCTTCGACTATGAAGGGATATTCCTGGAAGTGCTGGAGCGCCTTGGAAAGATGCCGCTGCCCCCCTATATCAAGGAAGAGCTCCAAGACCAAGAACGCTATCAAACGGTCTATTCCCGCGTCCTGGGCAGCGCCGCCGCTCCAACAGCGGGCCTCCACTTCACGAAGGAGCTTTTGGAGGCCATCCGTGACAAAGGCGTTGGGATCGGATATGTGACGCTCCATGTGGGCCTCGGCACGTTCCGCCCCGTGAAGGAGGCGTCTATCGAAGAGCACCCCATGCACAGCGAATACTGCATCATCCCGCAAGAGACCGCAGACCTCATCAACCGAACCAAGGCTGCGGGTGGACGCTGTATCTGCGTGGGGACTACCTCCTGCAGGACATTGGAATCCTGGGCCGCAGAAGACGGCCATATGGAGGCCAAGGCCGGATGGACGGATATCTACATCTATCCCGGCTACCGATTCAAAGTGATGGATGCGCTGGTGACCAATTTCCACTTGCCGGAGAGCACCCTCATCATGCTGGTCTCCGCTTTGGCGGGCAGGGAGCATGTCCTTGCTGCCTATGAGGAGGCCGTACGGGAGCGGTACCGGTTCTTCAGCTTTGGCGATGCGATGTTCATCAGCTGAAGTGGACGCCCCTTTCCATGAGGAGAGGGATAGGACCAGGGCCCCGCTTTCACAGCGGAGAATGGCCCTTGGCGATTCCTTAGCCAAATAATATGATAAATAAGAGGATAAGAGAGCATCTATGTTCAAAGTCATCAAGACCGAAGGCCGCGCCAGGCGCGGTGAATTCTCTTGCGCCCATGGCGGCGTGGTCCAAACGCCGGTGTTCATGAACGTGGGTACCCAAGCCGCCATCAAGGGCGGTGTCAGCGCCCACGACTTGAGGGAAGTGGGTTGTCAGATCGAACTCAGCAATACCTATCACCTGCATCTGCGCCCTGGTGATGAGATCGTACGTCAGATGGGCGGCCTCCATCGGTTCATGGATTGGGACGGTCCCATCCTGACGGATTCCGGAGGATTCCAGGTGTTTTCTCTGGCCTCTCTGCGGAAGATCAAGGAGGAAGGTGTCACCTTCGCTTCCCATATCGATGGACATAAGATATTCATGGGCCCCGAAGAATCTATGCGGATCCAATCCAACCTGGGCAGCGACATCGCCATGGCTTTCGACGAATGCGTGGAAAATCCCGCCACTTACGAGTATGCGAAGGCCAGCTGTGAGCGGACTGCCCGCTGGTTAGCGCGGTGCAAGGCCGAGCATGACCGTCTCAACAGCCTGCCAGACACGGTGAATCCAGGTCAGATGCTCTTTGGCATCAACCAGGGTGCGACCTTCCCGGATCTGCGTGTTTGGCATATGCAGGAGATCGCCAAACTGGATTGCGATGGATATGCCATCGGCGGCCTTGCGGTGGGAGAGCCGGCGGAGGTGATGTATGAGATCATCGAGGCAGTGGAGCCTTATATGCCAGCTGACAAGCCCCGCTATCTCATGGGAGTCGGGACGCCCAGCAATATCATCGAGGCGGTCAGCCGCGGGGTGGACTTCTTCGACTGCGTGATGCCTTCCCGCAACGGACGCCATGGAAAGCTCTTCACCTGGGAGGGGACGGTGAACATCCTCAACGAGAAGTATGCGACTGATCCTCGCCCCATCAGTGAGAGCTGCAGCTGCCCGGTGTGCAGTCACTACTCCCGAGCGTATCTGCGCCATCTCTTCAAGGCAGACGAAGTACTGGCACTGCGCTTTGCCGTGCTCCACAATCTCTACTTCTATAACGAACTGATGGCGCGGATCCGTGCCGCTCTGGAAGATGGGACTTTCGCAGCGTTCCGGGCACAGTACAGCGGAAAGCTGGAGGAACGGGCATGAGCCGAAGAAAGCTCTTGCAAAACTTTCCTATTCTGCTATAATAGTATCATTCTGTTCGACAAAGGAGAAAAGGAACTCATGGATAGTGCATCCCTCATCATGCTGATCGTCCTCATCGCGATCTTCTACTTCATGCTGATCCGTCCGGAGAACAAGCGGAAGAAGCAGGCACAAGAGATGCGGGACAACTTGAAGAAAGGTGATGTCATCACCACCATCGGCGGGATCGTCGGCAAGATCGTGATGGTCACCGGCGAGACGATCGTCATCGAGACGAGCGAGGATCGCGTCCGTATGGAGCTGGCCAAGTGGGCCGTCTCGACTGTCAGCGGTCAGACCCCTGACGCATCTCCCTCTAAGAAGAAGGAGAAGAAGGACGAGAGCGAGGGGAAGGAAGAGAAGTCTATCGACCTGCCCATCGCAGAAGCTCCTGCTGAGGCGCCCGTCGAAGAAGCGGCTGCTCCCGCTGAATCTGAAGAGAAGAAAGACAGCTGACCGATCCCACACATAAGATTGCCCTCCCTCGTCATATGCTTCTATGAAAGCATATGACGAGGGAGGGCCTTTATATGGGGAATGGAAAAAAACAGACGTCTCCGGGGATATCCATCTTATATGGCATCTTAGTGGCATTGGGGACCTATCTGCTGTTCCAGCTGTTGGCAGCGCTGCTGCTGGTCAAGGGCGTGCTACCGGAAGAGAGCGCCTTCCCGATCATAGCAGGCGCTTGTGTGTTTTCGGCCTTCGCGGGAGGCATGGTCTGCGCTGGGCGGGTCCCGTGGGGAACTCTGGTCGGGGGGCTCGCAGCGGCTTGCGGCTTCGCACTGGTATTGGTATCAGCGGGACTTGGCATCTGGGGCAGCATCTCATGGACAGGGAAGGGAGGCATCCAGCTGCTCTGCATCCTGGCGGGGGGCGTCCTGGCAGGACTGCTGGGGAGCAAACGCGGCCGTCGCGTGAAGAAACGTTCCAAACGCCGCTGAAAGGATCCGTGATATCTTACAAATATCGGATGATCAGCGATACAGCTGTCAAAAGATGTCCTTACTCAGAGGACACCTTCAGAGATAACGGGTGAGCACATATGTTGGGGCCAAGCATTTTGACAGCACCAGATATTGCCTATCTGTGGTGCGACCACACGCCGCTTGCCTCATCGCTCCTTCGAGTTTACATAATCAAATTTACATAATATTTTGTCATAATTGACAAAATACGGAAAAAACCGGTAAATTCCTTGATTGATCTGTCGATTTGCTATAATATAAGGAAAGAAAGTTTACGTCAACCAGTTCATATTCTACGCGCCTCGGACATAGGATGCACCGAGGTGAGCGGTTTGAGTGGTTGGAAGCAGACACGGGGCCGGGGGGAGCCGTCGTCCCTGCCCCGCCTACTGTTCCTGGCGCTGCTCTTTTTTGGCGGCGTCATTTTGGGACAGGTCCTGGCAGGACGAGTCCCGGATTCCACCGGGGCAGAACTGGAGCGATATCTCTCCGGCTTCGTACAACTAGAGCGGGACGTCCAGTCCACTGCTCGGACGGCGCTCTCCGCGCTGGTGATCTATTTGCGGTATCCGGTCTTGGCATTCCTGCTGGGATTTGCATCATTGGGGGTCGTGCTGCTTCCATGTCTGACTGTCGCATACGGTTTCTTCTTATCTTTTTCCGTGTGCTGCTTTACCGCTACATTTGGTCCAGACGGTGTGCTATTGGCGCTGGCTGTGTTCGGGCTGCGGTGTCTGGTGACGCTTCCCTGTTATTTCCTCTTGGCGGTCCCGGCCCTAGGGACTTCCGCCGGACTTGCCGCCGTGTCCTTTGGGAGGGGACAGCGGTGCGCGCCGGTGATCTATGGCCGGAGCTATTGGCTCCGAGCCGCAGTAGCCTTTGGGATATTGTTATTAGGTGTGTGTTTAGAGTTGTTCCTTTCACCGCTGTTTTTGCAGCTGGTCTTGGAGCGCATCCTGATCTGATCGAAAGGAGGGAGCCCCTTGCCTAACGACTACATCGCGGATTATAGTGCGTATCTCACAGAGGTGCGTCACTCCTCCGAGAACACTGTCAGCTCTTATCTGCGGGACGTGACACAGTTCTCTGCATATCTCCAAACACATCTGGGATGTGGATTGGATAGCGCCGAGCCAGAGATGGTGCGCAGTTATATGAGCTGGATGCAGGGGCACGGTAAGTCGGCTGCTTCTGTTACTCGTTTCTTGGCTTCCATCAAGTCTTTCTATACCTTCATGGTCGGTTCTGGAGTCCTGCGGACGAACCCTGCCAAAGGCATCACGGCAGCTCGAGTGGAGCGAAAATATCCGGAGATACTCACCTCCAAAGAAGTCGAATTGTTTTTAGAACAGCCGCAATGTGTGGACGCCAAGGGATTCCGGGACCATGCCATGCTGGAGATGCTGTACGCTACCGGGATCCGTGTGAGCGAGCTGATTTCTCTAAACGTAGAGGATCTGGACTTGGCGGCCGGATTCATCCGGTGCCGGAGCAAAGGGCGGGAGCGGATCATCCCACTATATCATACCGCAGTGAAAGCGCTCCGCGATTATGTGGAGGATATCCGTCCTCAACTCATCGCTCAAAATGGAGAGCCCGCGCTTTTCGTCAATATGAATGGTGAGCGGATGAGCCGACAAGGTTTTTGGAAGATCATCAAATATTACCAAGAAAAGGCAGGCATCGAGAAAGATATCACGCCGCATACGTTGCGCCATTCGTTCGCGGTGCATCTGTTGGAAAATGGTGCGGATCTGCGGTCCATCCAGGAGATGTTGGGCCATGCGGATATCTCCTCTACCCAGATCTATACGCATGTAGTGAAGAAGCAGCTCAAGGATGTGTACCAGAAGGCACATCCGAGAGCGTGAATGCAGATCGAGCAGCCGGTGCGGATCAGCCGCGCCGGCTGCTTTCCGCACTAAGAAAAATTTCATTGTCCATAAAACGATCGTTGCCGCTCAAGACTCTAATCAGTAGAGGACAGGAAGGGGGCTGCTCATGGATCGAGATGAATTCGTAGTCCGTACCGAGACACTGCGCTCGCGTTTATATCGTACTGCGTATCTATATCTGGGCAATGAGGCCGACGCACTGGAAGCGGTGGACGAAGGAGTCTTCCAGGCACTGCGGGCGCTGAAAAAGTTGCGGGAGCCTGCGTTTTTTGAGACTTGGCTCACCAGGATCGTGCTGAATGAGTGCCACCGGGAACTCCGCCGCCGGAAGCGACTGGTCGGAGAGGATGCCCTCCCGGATGGCGCCGGGCCGGATGATTATGACGCCCTGCCCTTGAAAGAGGCGGTCCGCCGTCTGCCGGAGGATCTGCGGACGGTGGTGATCTTACGCTTCTTTGCCGGATATACCCAGGCAGAGACCGCCCAGGTATTGGACATCCCCCAGGGTACTGTGGCCACCCGCCAGCGGCGCGCGATGGCTCTGCTTCGACTGGAACTGGGAGAGG
>CALXDL010000052.1 GCA_944387055.1 uncultured Oscillospiraceae bacterium | reverse complement strand
CCGTTCCCATCCCGAACACGGTAGTTAAGCTCGTTCCTGCCCACAATACTTGGCTGGCGACGGCCCGGGAAGATAGGTAGTGCCAACACTGCAGAGCGGCAGTCGAGAGACTGCCGCTCTTCTTTTTCCCCCTCTTGACCTTTCCCACACTGCACCTTGTATTTTTTGACGGACGTGGTATACTAGCTTTATAAAGCGTAGAAAGAGGGGATCAGATGGATAAGAAGACGACAGGTATCGTTGCCTATCTCACAGGGATCGGTCTGATCATCGCATTGGTGCTGGGCGACCGAGAGGGAGCGAAGTTCCATCTGAATCAGGCATTGGTCATTTGGCTGGCGGGACTGCTGCGGTGGGTCCCATGCGTCGGCTGGCTCTGGGGGGTATTCTGCTTCATCTGCGCGGTGATGGGGTGCATCTCGGCCATCAATGGCGAGGAGAGAGGTCCCGCTCCTGGGACAAATCAGGCTGCTGAAATGAATGGGCAAGAGGCCGCGCCATGGCGCGGTCTTTTTCTGTAAAAGAGGGAGGATGCGATGGAGAGGAAGGGCATGACGGATCGGGAGGTCTATCCGGCCCTCTGCATCACTGCGGCGATCCTGGCAGTGGGCTATTTGCTCTGGCGGGACATCCTGGGGAGTCCGACGATCAGCGGCTGCTGGATCTGGGCCAATTTCCACGTCTACTGTCCGGGATGCGGCGGCACCCGCGCCCTAGAGGCGCTTTTCCGCGGTCAGCTGCTGCGCGCGTTCTACTTCCATCCGGCGGTGCCTGTGATCGTAGGTGCGGCGGGGACGTATCTGCTCTCACAGACGATCTGGAGGCTCCGTGGCAGGCGAGGGTGGGTCCTCCATTATGATCCGTGCTGGCCGCTGATGCTGGTTGGATTGCTCCTGGCCAACTGTGCGGTGCGCAATATCCTCTGGCTGGGATTTGGCATCCCGCTGTGACAGCGCACCGGGCACTTGGGCGCCAGAGCGCGCAGGTGGGCCCGAAGGAGAGATGCGCAGACTGTTCGTGGACGGAAGGCAGAGAGGACCGCCTGCAAGACTGTAGGATCAACCAGCAAAGAGCGAGGCCGTCAGATGTTCTGACGGCCTCGTGATCGTTTTTATCCGTAGACGGGGAACTGCTCGCACAGGGCATCGACTTCGGCGCGGACCTGCTCTTTGCAGCCATCGAAGTCCTTGGCCACCATGGCCATCCACTGAGCAATCTTCAGCATCTCCGGCTCCTGGAAGCCCCGGGTGGTGACAGCGGGGGTACCCACTCGGATGCCGCTGGTGACGAAGGGCTTCTCCGGGTCGTTGGGGATGGCGTTCTTATTGACGGTAATCTGGACCTCATCCAGACGATGTTCGAACTCCTTGCCGGTGATGTGGAAATTCCGCACGTCCACCAAACACAAATGGTTGTCCGTGCCGCCGGAGACCAGGCGGAACCCCTGCTCCACCAGCGCTTCGGCCAAGACCTGGGCGTTCTTCAGGATCTGCTGGGCGTAAGTCTTGAAGGAAGGCTTCAGGGCCTCACCGAAGCAAACAGCCTTGGCAGCGATGATATGCTCCAGCGGGCCGCCCTGCGTGCCGGGGAACACAGCGGAATTGATCTTCTTATAGATATCCTCATCGTTGCACAAGATCAGTCCGCCCCGAGGACCACGAAGCGTCTTATGGGTGGTGGAGGTCACGACGTCCGCATAGGGGATGGGGGATGGGTGGAGGCCTGCAGCCACCAGGCCGGCGATATGGGCCATATCCACCATCAAATAGGCGCCGACGGCATCTGCCACCTCCCGGAACCTGGCGAAATCGATGATGCGGGGATAGGCGCTGGCTCCGGCGATGATCATCTTGGGACGGCAGGCTTTCGCGGTCTCCATCAGGCGGTCATAGTCGATGGTCTCCGTCTCGGCATCCAGACCATAGGAGACGATATGGAAGTACTTCCCGGAGATGTTCACCGGACTACCGTGGCTGAGATGGCCGCCATGGGCCAGATCCATGCCCAGCACAGTATCACCGGGCTGGAGCAGCGCGAAGAAAGCTGCCAAGTTGGCGTTGGCGCCGGAATGCGGCTGGACATTGGCGTACTTGCAGCCGAAGAGCTGGCAAGCCCGCTGGCGTGCGATCTCCTCTGTGACATCCACAGCATAGCAGCCGCCATAATAACGCTTGCCGGGATAGCCCTCCGCATATTTGTTGGTCAGGCAGGTGCCCATGGCCAACATGACGGCGGGACTGACGAGGTTCTCAGAGGCGATGAGCTCGATGTTGCGGCGCTGGCGGGCAAATTCTTCTCGGATAGATGCCCCGACCTCGGGGTCTACCTGAGAGAGGTAGTCCATAGTTTCCTGGATCATGGGGTGGGTCCTCCTTCATCAAGATGTTCTGATCGATCGGGCATGTGGGCCTGTGATCTGACGAGAAAGGCCCGGTACTCGGCTGTTCCCCCGAAAGGAGGACATCCGATCGCCCATGCTCCGCCCGTCCTTGAGGCGAGGAGCATCCTCTCGCGTGGACGGACGTCACGTTAGTCCCAGGGTAGCAGACGGATCTGGACCTGTCAAGGGCAAACGGTGATACCAATGGAGAAATGATGCACTTTCGTACTTTGCAGCGCACGGTCTCAGCCAAGCCGTGCGGGGATCCCGTCCTCATACAAGCCCCGCTCCGTCAGGATCCAGGGAATCGGATAGTCGTGGGGCTCCAGAGGAATCTCGTCTCGCAGCAGCCGCTCCCGGCAGAGCAGGACCGTCCCGCTCCGGTAGTGGGCCAGGAAGCGGTCGTAAAAGCCGCCGCCTTGTCCCAGACGATGTCCCCGGCGGTCGCAGGTGAGACAGGGGATCACCGCGAAGTCCACGGCATCCAGAGACAAGCGGAGACTCTCCGGCGGGGGCTCCAGGATGCCATAGGGACCTGGGACCAGTTCCCTGAGAGAGCAGATCTGCCGCAGCTCCATGATGCCGGGCCCCGTGCAAAGCGGGACACACAAGACTTTCCCGGCGGCCAGAGCAGCCTCCAGGATGGGGCGGGTGTCGATCTCGTGTGGGGTGCCGACGAAACAAAAAAGCGTCCCGGCGGCCTGGAATTCCGGCATGGCAAGGAGATGGGCAGAAAGGCGCCGATCCGCCATCTGTTTATAGCGCTCCGGCAGCTGACGCTCCAGAGCACGGACCGCAGCGCGGAGCCGCTGCTTCTCTTCCGCTTTCGTCATGGCAATGGATCCTCCTCTTTCTCTGGTACCGCTGCACCGAAGGCGATGGCGCTTTGACCGTATTTCCCGCGGATGCGATCCATGGCCGCTTCCAACCGTTCGTGTCTCTCTTTGGCCGGAGCCGCCTGGACGGTGAACAGGTCTACCTGTTCATAGGCGTCCTCCGCTTCCACCAGATGGATGGCTGTGATGGTCAGGGCGCGGATCGGCGCAGGGGGCCGCCACAACTGCTCTACCAGGGTCGTGGCGGCCGCAGTCAGGTCGCGGATGAGATGGGTGGGGCCGGGGAGCTGCATCTGGCGGGAACGGTCGTGGAAGGCCGGATCCCGGACAGTCACCTGGACACCGCAGGCATAGAGGTCCAGATGGCGCAGGCGGGTGGCCACAGCGTCCGACAACACAGCGACGCCGCTGCGGACTTGCGCCCGCGTGGTCAGATCCTGTGGGAAAGTGGTGCCGTTGCCCACGGACTTCACCGGTTCTTTCTGGAATCGAGAACGGACCTGTTCCTGGTCAGCCCCGTTGGCATAAGCATGCAGCTGAGCGCCCATCTTGCCCAAAAGCGTCTCCAGCATGGAGGGCCGGCAGGCGGCCAGCTGCCCGATGGTCTCGATGCCATATTGCTTCAAGAGCCGTTTCGCCGCGCCGCCCACATACAGCAGCGCTCCCACCGGCAGCGGCCAGACGATCTGCTGCCAATCCTGCCGGGAGATGACCGTGGTGGCGTCCGGCTTTCGGTAGTCACTGCCCAGCTTGGCAAAGACTTTATTGAAGCTGACGCCGACGGAGAGGGTCAATCCCAGTTCCCGCTTCATCCGCTCTCGCAGCGTATCTGCCAAGGCCTGCGCGTCCCCACCGAAGAGGTGGAGCGTGTGGGTCACGTCCAGCCAGCTTTCATCGATGCCAAAGGGTTCGACCAGGTCGGTATATTGGCCGTAGATATCATTGACTTTCTGGGAGAATTCCCGGTACAGGGCATGGTGGGGCGGCAGCAGTACGAGCCCTGGACATTTTTTCCGTGCACTCCAGATGGTCTCCGCCGTCTGGACCCCACAGCGCTTGGCCGGCTCGTTCTTAGCCAGGATGATTCCGTGACGGGAGGTGGGATCACCGCATACGGCCATCGGTACGTCCCGCAGGTCCGGGTGGCTCAACAGTTCTACAGAGGCATAGAAACAATTGAGGTCACAATGCAGGATGATGCGTTCCATCTGGCTCCCTCCTTCCGCTTCGCCGGGGATGCGCCCAGCAGGGGCTGCATGCTTTTTCTATGATAGCACATCTGTTCGTGATCGGGAAGAGGCAGGACATAGGGAGACCGGCGGCGTGGGCAAGCACGCCGCCGGTCTCCCTAGAGCAAATGGTATGGACGAAGATCAAAGGATTCCCATCAGCACCAAGGCGATGG
Organism: uncultured Oscillospiraceae bacterium; assembly: GCA_944387055.1. GTDB lineage: Bacteria > Bacillota > Clostridia > Oscillospirales > Oscillospiraceae > Oscillibacter. The sequence continues at coordinate 17,130 of CALXDL010000052.1, read as the reverse complement.
CCACGAAGGTGGCCAGCAGGGCCAGGGAGAAGAGCAGGAAACCAGCGTTCACTTTGCCCTTGCCTTCGATAAGGGACTGGGACTCAGGCACCAGACGGGCCCGCCGGAGGGCCGTGACCACAGGCTTATAGAGCAGCAGCACCACGGCCATGTTCAGCCCGCCTTTGACCACGTTGAAGGGCAGGAACACGGTGGGCAGCATGGCGGCGATCATATCCCGGGTGTAGCCAGGCATATAGAGGGGGGTGATGAGGTAGTTCCACAGCAGCATGACAGCCGTGAGGCAGACGGTGCCCAGGACCAGACCGATCACGGCGCCCTTCTTGGTGTGCAGTTTCTTATAAACGAAAGCAGCGGTGCAGCAGAACGCACAGGTAGCCAACATGTTCATGATCCAGCCGATGATGCCGGTATCACTGGCGGTGAACATCTCCACAGTGGCCACGACGATGGAGATGATGGCAGCGGAGAGAGGACCGAAGACGAAGCCGCCGATGCAGATGATCGTGTCCTTCAGATCCAGCTGCAAGAAGCCCATCACCTGAGGCAAGGCCTTGGAGAGCAGCATCACCACATAGGCGATCGCAGAGAGCATGGCCAGAGAGGTCATGGTCTTGACATTGCTCCTGGGACGGGCGGCGGACTTGATGGCGTTGACATTGGGATCGGACATAAAAAATACACTCCTTTTCTTGCTTGAAAACACCCTGGATGCTTTGACTCCTCCAAGGTGAACCAAGCAACAAAGAAGCGTATCGAAACGATACGGCGCTCTGCCGCACTCATCTTCTTCCATCCAGACTATCACTGTTGGTCCCGGAGTCACACCGGGTCAGCGGACACTTGACGCATCCGGTCGCGGACTATACCGCCAGTGGGGAATCGCACCCCGCCCTGAAGACAAAGTATTCAGTTGCTTTCTACTTGCAGTTAGTATACGACACTCCGATGGGAAATGCAACCCCCTATCGAAGATTTTCTGCTCTTTACGATCGAGGATATCCATCCTATACTGGAGGAGACGACTTATGGAGAAGGGGGAGCGCCTATGCGGGGAAGACCATCCACTTGCTGTTTCACTGGACACCGTCCCAGCAAGCTTCCGTGGAGATATGACGAGAGAGATCCCCGGTGCGTACTGCTGAAAGGCAGGATCGCAGACGCAGTGGAGGCGGCCTATGAGGAAGGATACCGCCATTTCCTGTGCGGCATGGCCATGGGCTGTGACTTCTATTTCTGCGAATGTGTCCTCCAGCTGCGAGAGCGGCGGCCAGATGTGACAGTGGAGGCGGCGATCCCCTGTCCATCCCAGCCAGATGCCTGGCCCCCGCTCCAGCGGCAGCGGTATGAGCATCTCGTGGCGCGCTGTGACTTCGAGACGCTGGTCTCCCAGCAGTATACGGCATCTTGTATGCAGCGGCGGGACCGCTATATGGTGGACCATGCATCCCTGCTGATCGCGGCGTTCGATGGTTCGGCAGGCGGTACACGGTATACGGTGGAGTATGCCATGCGGAGAGGGATATCCATCGTGGACTTGGATATCCCGACCTGAGACACCGGGAGGGAGAGGGGGAGAAGCGGTACACACGAGAGCAGGGAAAAGAGGAGCGGCCCCTATGATGGAGCCGCTCCTCTTCATTTCCAACAGTCTTTCTGACCGCAGCGACACTTCGTACAGCCCTCACAGCCGCCTTTCCGGCAAGTACAGGCGCGCAGGGCCAGGACCAGCCAGAGCCCAAGGGCCGCTAAGATCATCACTTCCAGCATCCCGATCATCTCCTTACACGATCGACAGCATCAGGTGATAGGCCAGGAACGATACGACCCATGCGATCAGGCATTGGCCAAGCGCCACGCCCGCGGCCTTCCAGCCGGAACCGAGCTCCCGCTTCACTGCGGAGATGGCAGCCACGCAAGGCGTGTAGAGCAGCGTGAAGAGCAGGAAGCTGACAGCGGTGATTGGAGTGAACAACCCGCCCAGAGCAGCGCCCACATCGGAGGAGGCGCCGGTGAGGATCCCCAAGGTGGAGATGACGGATTCCTTAGCGATGAAGCCGGTGATGAGGGCTGTCGACACGCGCCAGTCGCCAAAGCCCAGAGGCGCGAACAGCGGTGCGATCCAAGCCCCCACCGTGGCCAGCAGGCTCTCTGCACTGTCAGAGACGATGTCCAACCGCGTGTCGAAGGTCTGGAGGAACCAGACGACGATGGTGGCGACGAAGATGATCGTGAAAGCCCGCGTCAGGAAGTCCTTAGCCTTGTCCCAGCACAGCTGCCAAACGCTCTTCGCGGAGGGGAACCGGTAATTGGGGAGCTCCATGACGAAGGGCACAGGATTGCCCCGGAAAGCGGTAGCTCCCAGGACCTTGGCGGCCACGATGCCCACCAGGATACCCGTCAGGTACAGTCCGATCATCACCAAGGCCGCGTAGCCGGGGAAAAAGGCGGCGGAGAAGACCGCATAGATGGGGATCTTGGCCGAGCAGCTCATGAAAGGCGTCAGCAGGATGGTCATCCGCCGATCCCGCTCAGAGGCCAGGGTGCGGGTGGCCATGATGGCGGGCACGGAACAGCCGAACCCTATCAACATGGGCACGATGCTCCGGCCCGAAAGACCGATCTTCCGCAGGAGCTGATCCATGACGAAAGCCACGCGAGCCATGTATCCAGTGTCCTCCAAAATAGAGAGGAAGAAGAATAAGACCACGATAATGGGCAAAAAGCTCAATACACTGCCCACTCCGGCAAATACACCATCGATGACCAGGCTCTGGACCACCGGGTTGAGGCCATAGGCGGTCAGTGCCGCATCCACAGCGGCGGTGAGCGCATCGATGCCCGCTGCCAGGAGATCCGACAAAAAGGCACCGATCACATTGAACGTCAGATAGAAGATCGCCAGCATGATGCCGAAGAACAGCGGCAGCGCCAGATAGCGGTCGGTCACCACCCGGTCGATGGCCTCGCTGCGCTGGCGCTCCTTAGACTGGCGGCATTTGACGACCGTGTCCCGGCAGACCCGCTCGATGAAGTCGTAGCGCATGTCGGCCAAAGCGGCGTTACGGTCCATCCCGTGCTCTGCTTCCATTTCCTGGACGCTGTGCTCGATGAGTTCCAGCTCGTTTTGGTCCAGCTCCAACCGCTGGATGACGTCTGGGTCGTCCTCGATGAGCTTGGTGGCGGCAAAGCGGACAGGGAGCCCTGCAGCCTGGGCGTGGTCTTCGATCTGATGGACGACCGCATGGATGCAGCGGTGGACTGGACCAGGTGCACAGAAATCGTATACCGTGGGATAGATCCGTTCCTTTGCCGTACGGACCGCCACCCGGACCAGCTCGTCTACGCCCTGATCTTTCACTGCGGAGATCGGGACCACCGGGATCCCAAGGGCCTTGGAGAGACCCTTGACATCGATGGTGCCGCCGCCGGCGCTCACCTCGTCCATCATATTCAGCGCCAATACCATGGGGATATGCATCTCCATGAGCTGGAGCGTCAGGTAGAGGTTCCGCTCGATATTGGTGGCATCCACGATATTGATGAGGCCGTCGGGCTTTTGCTCGAGGATGAAGTCCCTGGTGACGATCTCCTCCGGCGTGTAGGGGCGGATGGAATAGATGCCAGGCAGATCCACCACCGTGCAGTCTTTTTGCCCCCGGATGGCGCCGGACTTTTGATCCACCGTCACACCGGGGAAATTGCCCACATGCTGGTTAGAGCCAGTGAGCTGATTGAAGAGCGTAGTCTTGCCGCAGTTCTGATTGCCTGCCAGAGCGAAGATCATGGCTCACGCACCTCCACTTCGATGTTGCGGGCATCCTCTTTGCGCAGGGACAGGGAATAGCCCCGCACGCGCAATTCGATAGGATCGCCCAGAGGCGCGACCTTCTCTACTCGTACAGTGGTCTTCGGGATGAGCCCCATATCCAGCAGCCGGCAGCGGAGCGGTCCCACACCGCCCACCTGGGTGATGACAGCATCCTGACCAAGAGGCAATTGATCGAGTGTCATAAGCAGGTCCTCCAAAAGTTAGCATATTCTAACTCTGAAAGTTTACCACGAACAACATTTTTCGTCAAATCAAAAACTGTAGGAAAAGCCTACAAAGTTTCCGAGGAGTTTTGTGAAAGTTGGAAAAGCGGTCCTTGCGGCGGCCGATAGGCCATGCTATACTCAAGGGCGAGGTGATCGTATGTTGACATTCAACCATTTCAATTTCAACGTGACGGATCTGGAGGCGTCCTTGCGCTTCTATAAGGAAGCGCTGGGGCTGGAGCCCGTGGGCGAGCGGAAGGAAGCGGCCGACGGCAGCTTCATCATCGTCTATCTGGGGGATGGAGAGACCGGGTTCAGACTAGAACTGACGTGGCTGCGAGACCATCCGCAGAAGTACGACCTGGGCGAATGTGAGTTCCATCTGGCGCTGCGGGCAGACGACTATGAGGCCATCCATGCCAAGCACGCGGAGATGGGGTGCATCTGCTTTGAGAACCCCGCGATGGGGATCTATTTCATCAGCGATCCAGACGGATATTGGATCGAGATCGTCCCCACCCGGTGAGCACGGATGGGGAGAGGGACGATGAAGCGGGCCATATGCGCGGTGCTGCTGATCCTGACGCTCGCCGGCTGCGGCGAGGCGGGCCATCCGCAGGACGGATATGCCGAGGGCGCCCTGGGCGACACCATGCACACCTATTTCTTCGACTATACGGTGGAGCGCGCCTATCTCTGCTCCGAGCTGGAGGGATACGTGCCTGCAGAGGACAAAGAGCTCCTGGCAGTGGAGATCGTCGTGGAGAATACAGGAGAAGCGCAGGTGCCCATGTGGGACGTGGACTTCCAAGCCGGCTGGGGAACGGAGGACGAGGCGGACCATCGGTCCCCGCTGGCCGAGGGCCTGCTGGAAGGGCAGCTCCCTGCGGAGTATACGTTGGAGGCAGACGAGGAGCGCACAGGCTGGCTGGTGTACGAAGTACCTGCCGGATACGCGGAGTTCTCCATCACCTATCAGGAGTATTTCGACGACGGCACGACGGGCGACCGCTTCACCGTCTATTTCCCGGCGGAACGGGAGAACGATACAGTGTGATGCGGGGCAGCCGGCGTGAGGGCTGCGGGAATGGACGGACGGGCTTGGCGCCTGCTAGTCAGCAGGCGCCAAGCCCGTCCAGATGTCACTGTGGACGGAGTCACCAGACCACAGTGGAGAAGTAGTCCTCTATCGTCTCTGCCCGGCGGATACAGGTCACGCTGCCGTCCTCATGCAGCAGCAGTTCAGCTGAGCGGAGACGGCCATTGTAATTGTACCCCATGGAGTGGCCATGGGCGCCCGTATCGTGGATCACCAACAGGTCGCCCAAGTCGATCTTGGGGAGCATCCGGTCTATGGCGAACTTGTCATTGTTCTCGCACAGGCCGCCGACCACGTCGTATCGATGGTCACAGGGCGCATCTTCCTTGCCCATGACGGTGATGTGATGATACGCACCGTACATGGCTGGACGCATCAGGTCACAGGCGCAGGCATCCACGCCGATATATTCTTTGTAGATGTGCTTTTCGTGGATAGCACGGGTGACCAAGTGCCCATAGGGGGCCAGCATGAACCGTCCCAGTTCCGCATACAAAGCGACGTCTCCCATACCGGCAGAGACCAAGATCTCTTCATAAGCCTGGCGCACGCCCTCGCCGATGGCGGCGATGTCGTTGGCGGGCTGCTCAGGGCGGTAGGGCACGCCGATACCGCCGGAGAGGTCGATGAACGTGATATGGACGCCGGTCTCTTCCTGCAGTTCCACTGCCAGACGGAAGAGGATGCGGGCAAGCGTGGGATAATATTCGTTGGAAAGGGTGTTGGAGGCCAGGAAGGCGTGGATGCCGAACTCCTTGGCACCTTTGGCGGCAAGCAGCCGGAACGCCTCAGAGAGTTGGTCCCGCGTCATGCCATATTTGGCGCTCCCGGGATCGTCCATCACCTGGAACCCCTCCCGCGTTTGCCCCAGGGTGAAGATGCCGCCGGGATTGTAGCGGCAGCAGACCTTCTCCGGGACACAGCCGATGGCGCGCTCCAGATAGTCGACCATCGTCAGATCGTCCAAGTTGATGATGGCACCCAGCTGGTGTGCCAGCTGGAACTCCTCTGCGGGAGTGTCATTGGAGGAGAATACGATATCCTCACCGGTGATGCCGCACCGCTCTGCCATCAGCAGCTCTGCCAGAGAAGAGCAGTCACAGCCGCAGCCCTCCTCTTTCAAGAGCTTCAAGATCGCCGGGGTGGGAGTGGCCTTCACAGCGAAGTATTCCCGAAAGCCGGGGTTCCAAGAGAAGGCGGCACGCAGGCGGCGGGCGTTTTCCCGGATGCCGTGCTCGTCATAGAGGTGGAACGGCGTCGGATACTGGGCTGCGATGGCTTCCAACTGCGCTTTGTCGACGAATGGCTTTTTCATAGCTCAGACCTCGGATCGTACAAGATGAGACGGCCTCGTCGGCCGGGGACTTCATTGTACGAGCTTTCGACCCACTCTGTCAAGGAATTTGGGCGAAGCGGGAGCGAGCGGCCGGAGCGGGCGGGCGGAAAAGGGACCTTGTGTTCCCCGGAAGAGCGTATTACAATGGGTCTATAGGATAAATGAAAATGGATATATAGGAGGCGGAACGTGATGGAGCGGATCCTCGTAGATGCAGTGGGAGAGGCTTGTCCCATCCCGGTGGTGAAAGCGGCCCGGGCCTTGGGGACAGTGACGGGCCCCTGTGAGCTGGAGGTCCGGGTGGACAACGACGTGGCAGTCCAGAACCTGCTGCGTCTGGCCGCCGGGAACCGGCTGCCTGTGCAGACAGTGCAGCTGCCGGGAGGGGTCCGGGCGGTGATCATGACGGCTGAAGGCCCGGTGGAGGGGCCTGCCGTCCCGGAGCCGGCTGCCTGCGACCTGCCCCAGCCGACAGCGAGGCGCTATGTAGTGGCGGTGGACACAGAGACCATGGGACGGGGAGACGAGTCCTTGGGCAGGGTCTTGATGAAAGGCTTCCTCTTCGCGCTCAGTCAGCTCCCGGAGGTACCGGATACCATCCTCTTCTACAATGGGGGCGCCCATTTGACGGTGGAGGGCTCAGATGCTCTGGGGGACCTGCGGCACCTGGAGGAACGGGGGACAGCAGTGCGCACCTGTGGGACCTGCCTGGATCACTATGGCCTGAAAGACCGCTTGGCCGTGGGGAGCGTCACCAACATGTATGAGATCGCAGAGATCCTTACGAGTGCGGAGAAGGTCATCAAACCATGATCTATCTAGACAATGCGGCGACCACCTGCCCAAAGCCGCCGGAGGTCGTGTCGGCCGTGGCGGCGGCCATGGCGACCTTCGGCAATAGCGGCCGCGGTGCCCATGCAAAGGCGCTGACTGCGGCGCGCACCATCTATGAGACGCGGGTCGCAGTGGCAAAGCTCTTTGGCTGTCCACGGCCGGATCACGTGGCCTTCACGCCAAACTCCACCATGGCATTGAACATCGCCATCTCCGGCCTGCTGAGACCAGGGGACCATGTGATCTCCACGGACCTGGAGCACAACTCTGTCCTGCGGCCGCTCTACCGTCTGCAGGCCGAAGGCGTGGCGGCGGATATGCTGCCAGCTGACCATCGGGGGCAGATCGACCTGGGAGATCTGGAGCGCCTGCTGCGGCCGGAGACGCGGGCTGTGGTCTGCACCCACGCGTCCAATGTGACTGGGGATTTGGTGGACATCCGCCGGGTAGGGTCGTTCTGCCGGGCCCACGGGCTGCTCTTTGTGCTGGACGCCTCCCAGACAGCGGGGACGTTCCCCATCCAGATGGAGCAAGATCAGGTCGACGTGGTGTGCTTCACGGGGCACAAGAGCCTGCTGGGACCACAGGGGACCGGAGGGCTGTGTATCCGAGAAGGCATAGAGATCCGTCCTCTGGCGGTGGGCGGAACAGGAGTACAGAGCTTTTCCGAGCGTCAGCCGGCAGCCTACCCCACGCGGCTGGAAGCTGGGACCCTGAACAGCCATGGGTTGGCTGGACTGCACGCAGCCTTGGCGTTCCTGGACCGTGTGGGCACACAGACCATCCGCGCCCACGAGACGGCACTTGCCCGCCGGTTCTATGAGGCGGTGCGGCAGCTGCCCGGGGTGACGATCTATGGGGACTTCTCCACGGAGGTACGCGCTCCCATCGTGACGCTGAACATCCGGGAGGAAGATCCGGCGGTGGTGGCCGATGCGCTCTCGGAGCGGTTCGGCATCGCTGTGCGCCCGGGTGCCCACTGCGCGCCCCGGCTCCACCGCTGCCTGGGGACGCAGGAACGGGGCGCTGTGCGCTTCTCCTGGTCTTGGGCCAATACGGAGATGGAGACGGATGCGGCGGCAGAGGCGGTCCGCATCTTAACGGAGGAGGGATGCTGATGCGGACACGGCAGGAGCGGTTCCTCGTGACGTTCCCTTCTACTACGGCCGCTATGGCCATGGAAGGCATCTGCCGGGCTGGAGACGTCCCCGGCCGGCTGATCCCCGTGCCTCGGGCTATCACGGCTGGGTGCGGCTTGTGCTGGTCTGCACCGCTGGAAGAGCGGCAGAGGATAGAGGATTTGCTCATCCGGGAGCGGTTGGACGTGGATGGGCTCTACACGATGTGGCTGTGAGGAGGGACGGAGATGGCAGGCAACTGTGAAGAGTGTGTCCACTTCGACTGTGACGAAGAACTGGACATCTGGTACTGTACGATGGACCTGGATGAAGATGAGATGGAGCGTTTCCTCCGCAGCGCCAATGACGCGTGCCCCTTCTACCGCCGCGGGGACGACTATGAGACCGCCCGGCGGCAGTGAGGAGATGAGCGCGATGGAACTGGTGGATCTATACGATAGAGAGCGTGTCCCGCTGGGCAAGACAGCGGAGCGGTACGGGAAGAAAGGCCCTGGAGAGTATCGGATCGTAGTCCATGTGTGTGTATTCGACCGGCAGGGACGGATGTTGGTGCAGCAGCGTGCGCCGGGAAAGACGATCTGGCCGGGGCGGTGGGACGTATCCGCCGCCGGGGGCGTAGACGCCGGAGAGACCAGCCGTCAGGCGGCAGAGCGGGAGTTTCGGGAAGAACTGGGGATAGATCTGGACCTGGGAGACATGCGGCCCTCGCTGACCGTGGATTTCCCCGATGGGTTCGATGACTTCTTCCTGACGGTGCGGGACCTGGACACGTCTGATCTCGTGCTCCAAACGGAAGAGGTGAGCGCAGTGGACTGGGTGACGCTGGAGGAGGCGGAGGCCATGACGGCCGATGGCCGCTTCATCCCCTATCCGGCCGGATTCCTGCGGTTCCTGTTCGCGATGCGGGAGACGTTCGGATTCCCGACGAAGTGAGAGACTGCTCTGGGAACAGATGTTCCCGGAGCAGTTTCCGTCTGAGGTCACAAAAACAGTAACAAAGATCTGGATAGATGGCCAGATCCGATCCGGAGCCCGATGTGGTATGATGATAACATCTCGCGCATAAAGAAAGGAGTGCATGCCAAAATGGCGGACGCAAAGCGGATCTATGACCGGCTCAAGACGCTCTCCGCGTTTTCGGAGAAGAACGAGGAGGGGACCACGCGTCTGAGCTATACCCCAGAATACCGCCGCGCGGCGGACTATGTGAAAGCCCAGATGGAAGAGGTGGGGCTCCAGGTCCGAGAAGATGCCGCAGGTATCATCTGGGGCCGTCTTCCCGGGACTGATCCTAACGCACCCAAGATCCTCTCGGGTTCTCATCTGGACACAGTGCGCTGTTCCGGCTTCTATGACGGACAAGCGGGGATCATCTGCGCGCTGGAGGCGGCCCAGATGATCCAGGAGAGCGGCATCCAGCTCAAACGGGACTTCGAAGTGGCTGCCATCCCGATGGAAGAGGGGGCGCGCTTCCCGAACCTTTCGGGCAGCAAGCTGGCGGCCGGCCTGCTCAAAGAAGAGGACCTGGACCAGCTCCGCGACACAGAAGGGATTACGCTCCGCCAAGCGATGCAGTCCTATGGGCTCCCTGGCAGGCTGGACGGGGTAGACCGCAGCGGAGAGCCTGTCAAAGCCTTCTTGGAGCTGCACATGGAACAAGGGCCCATCCTGGAGGAAGAGGGCCTGGATGTGGGCGTGGTGGAGAGCATCTTCGGCTGCTATTGGAAGACCATAACGGTCCGGGGCGAGGTCTCGCATCCCTCCACGCCCATGGAGCGCAGGAAGGACGCAGGTCTGGCAGCATGCCGCATCGTCACGGACATCTCCCGCCATGTCGAGGAGGTCTATCAGGGACGCGCGACCGTCACCTGTGGGAAGATGCGGTTCCATCCCGACGAGATCAATGCGATCCCCTCTCGTGCCGTGTTCTCCCTGGACTTCCGCAGCGGCCAGCAGCAGTGCTTCGACGAGCTGGACGCTTGGCTGGAAGAGGAGATCGCTCAGGTAGAGCGGGCGTATCGCGTCACAGTGGAGCAGGAGGTGTTCTCCAACACGCCGCCCACGCCCAGTGATGGAGCGGTGGTGTCGGCGATCCGCACGGCAGCACAGGAGCTGGGGCTCGGTTGGAAGATGATGTCCTCCGGCGCTGGTCACGACGCCATGATCTTCGCGAAGGTCTGGCCCATGGGGATGGTCTTCATCCCCAGCCATGAGGGCTATACCCACAGTCCAAAGGAATACACCTCCCCGGAGGCCCTGGCCCGCGGTGCGGACGTCCTTTATGAGGCGATCCGTATCCTGGACAAAGAGAACTGATAGAGAGAGCGGCTGCCTGCCAGGCGGCCGCTCTTTCCCATGGGCAGGGAAGGACCGCAGAAAGGAGGGTAGCCGCAGCGGGAGAAACGTGCTATAATGTCCAAGATATGGTCCGCCTGCCGGATGGGCGGGGCGGCAGGACCTGGTGGATCGGAGAGGAGAGCGCTATGCTGGAGTTCGACACGATACAGAGCACGATGGTCGTGCTGCTTTTGCTGGTGGCAGGAGAGTTCCTTTCCAAGAAGATGAAAGCCATTTTCCCGACGGCTCTCGTCGCCGGCGCGCTCTTCCTGGTGGGGATCTGGGCGGGGCTCCTCCCAGAAGACCTGGTCGAGCGTACGGGGCTCCCGACGCTCACCTCTCTGGCCATGATGATGGTCATCGTCAACATGGGCGCGACCAGCAGCCTGCGGGAGCTGGCCCGGAACTGGAGAGTGGTAGCCCTCTCTGCCGGATGCTTCGTCCTAGAGGTGCTCTTCATGTTCCTGGTGGTGGGGACGGTGTTCGATCTGAACACTGCCGTCAGTGGCCTGCCTGGAGGATCTGCAGTGGCGCTCATCGTCCAAGAGCGCGCCAGGGCACTGGGGCACGAAGAGCTGGTGATCCTCTCCGTGCTCATCGTCTCCATCCAGGGGACCATCGCCTGCCCGGTAGTCGCCCTGTGCGTCAAAAAGGAGGCGGCCCGGCTTTGCGCGCTGGATGCCTCACAGATGCATGTCACGGTGGCAGGCGGCGCACCCGCTCGGAAAACGGCCTCTGGCTCCATCAACTTCTCTCTGCTCCGCCTGCTGGTATGCATGTGGCTGGCGACCCGGTTGGAGATGCTCACGGGCATCTCCCGATATGTCCTCTGCCTATTGCTGAGCGTGCTGGCCGCAGAGGTGGGGTGGCTCCGGCGGGATGAGCTGAAAAACGCGCAGAGCGAAGGGTTCTTCATCCTGGTGGTGATGATGGTGATCTTCTCCGGGTTCGCCAGCATCACGCCGCAGCGGCTTCTGCTGGTGCTGGCTCCCTTCTGCTGCATCCTCGCCTGTGAGGTCGGGGGGATATTCCTGTTCTCCCTCTTGCTGGGGAAGCTGTTCCATACCTCGCGCGCCATGAGCGTGGCCATCGGGATGCAGGTCATGATCGGGTTCCCGCTGAACCTGATGATCTCACAGGACATCATCGGCGGGATGACACAGGATGGGGAGCAGAGGGCGTTCCTCATGGACCAGATCGCCACGAAATTGATCTTGGCAGGGTTCACGAGCGTCACGTTCCTGGCTACCATCGCCGCCGGTCTCCTGGTCACGCTGATGACCTGACCGGCACCGGCGGCGGGTCGAGCCATCACGCGGGGGCACCGTCTCCGTCGGAAAGCAGATGCATCATGGAGACCTCGTAAGCCACGCGTTCCTCTGTCCCGGTACTGGTGACTTTTTGATAGACACGGCTCTGGACGCGGCCTTCCAGGGCCAGGACATCCCCCACCTGGAGATGGCTGACCCGTACGGCGAGCTGGCCCCAGGCGATGACCGGCAGATAATCTGCACGCCCATACCGGCGGCTCACCGCCAGCATCAGGTCGCAGATGCTGCGGCCGAGAGGGGTCCGGCGGAACACAGGCGGCTTGCAGAGGCTGCCGGTGAGCAGGATCTGGTTGCAGGCCTCTTCGATCCCTGGGAAGATCTCCAGGGCATAGACGGTCAGGACGAGACGGCTGCCTACACCGCTGCGGTTGTTGAAAGAGCGCAGCTGCCCGCGGATGCGCAGAGGCACCATTTTTGCGACGGCGGGCAGGAGTTGCTCTGGCAGCAGGATGGGCAGCACGTCTGCCTGCCCGGACAGACGGGGCACCTCCAGCAGGAAGCGATAGAACCGGGTCCCATGGTTCTCGTGGGATAGTCTCGGCGTGTCCAGCGCCGTACCCTCCAGCAACACCTCGTTTTGCGCACGTGTCGTCATATCGTCCACCTCACGGTCATGATGCTGCATTGTATGAACGGCACGTCCCGGATAGACCATCAGATGCAGGCAGGACCGGTACAATAACTGCCGGGCGGCTTGTAAACGGGCGGCAGGACGCATATACTGAGAAGGCAGGCGCAGAAGGCTCCTGCTGGAGAGGAGAGCGCACATGGCGGGGCTGATGGATTATCTGGACTGGCGGGGCGACTTGACGATGTCGCAGGCACCGTTCAACGAAGTGGACAACCTGATCCTGGCGGAGCTGTCCTATGTGGACTTCCTGGGGATCGTACCTGGCCCCGGGGAAGGACGGAGCATAACGCTGGAGGAGGCGGCAGAGGCCTTTTTCGCACGTTTTCCCGCAGGCGAGAGGATCGATATGGGCGTATTGATTCCGGACACGATCCCAGACATGCTGCGCAAGATGGCGGATTCGCCCCGGTTCCGGACCATGCGCCTCGATCATTGCGTGGATGTGGCAGATCCGCAGCGGGGCGGGCAGTTCGCGGCGCTCACGGTGGAGACAGGAGACGGAGCGCTCTATCTCTCTTTCCGGGGGACTGACGATACGCTGGCGGGCTGGCTGGAGGATCTGGAGCTGGCTTGCGCGCGGGAGGTCCCGGCGCAGAAGGAAGCGGTGGAGTATGTACGCGCCGTAGCCAAACACCATCCGCGGCGCAAACTGCGTTTGGGCGGGCACTCCAAGGGCGGGAACCTGGCGGTGTACGCAGGGACGTTCTGCCCGGCATCCATCCAGCGGCGGATCGAAGCCATCTGGTCCAACGATGGTCCCGGGTTCTATGAGGACCTCTTGGACCATCCGGCCCACCGGCGGATCCAAGAGCGCATCCACTCCATCGTGCCGAAATCTTCAGTGGTGGGGATGTTGCTGGAACATGAGGAGAGCTATACGGTGGTCGACAGCGACCAGCTTGGCTTTTTACAGCACGACGGCTTTTCCTGGCAGGTGATGGGGGACCATTTCATCACCCTGCGTCAAGTGTCACGGCAGGCCCAGATGAGCGATTTGGCGCTGCGCAGATGGGTCCACGGGATGAGCGCCCAGCAGCGAAGACAGTTCGTGGACGCGCTGGCCCACGTGCTGAAGGCCTCCGGCGCAGAGACGCTGACAGACCTGCGGGACGACAGCTTCAAGGCCGTCGCTGCTATGGTGAAGGCGATGAAAGAACTGGACAAGGAGACGCGAGAGGGTCTGCTGGCCTTGATACGGCTGCTGTTCATGAGCAATTTCCGCATGATACTGGAGGACATCCAGAGCGAGCCGGAGAGAGGACAGGCGGACGAGCGGCAAGGAGAGGAGAACAGATGAAAGCCATCGTATACACATCCAAGACTGGGAGCACAGAGCGCTATGCGCAGATGCTGTCCAAGGCCACAGGCGTACCGGCCTATCCTGCCAAGGAGGCCAGCAAACGGCTGCCGCGGGGAAGCGAGGTCTTCTACATGGGGTGGCTGCGCGCAGGTTCTGTATCAGGCCTGGCCGGGGCGATGGAGCGCTATACCATCCGGGGGGCGGCCATCGTGGGCATCTCTCCCGCTGGGAACGGCGATCTTTGGACGGAGGCGAAGATCAATGGAGGCTTCAGCGACAGCGGCGCCCGCCTCTTCTACCTCCGGGGCGGTTATGCACCGGACAAGCTGGGGAGAGTGGACCGGCTCTTGATGCGGTTCATGGCGAACGCTGTCATCAAGAAGATCCAGGCCAAAGGCGATGCTGCTACGGAGGAAGAGCGGGATATGATGGGCGTGTTCCAAAATGGCGGCGATCTCGTACAGGAGGAAGCCCTGGCGGACATCGTGGAGTGGTTCCGGTCGGGACCGCACGACGGGGTGTTGAAGGCGACTCCTACACTGGACATCTGAGCGGAGGGGGATGGGCGTCCCGCAGGCGGCGGGGCACCCAATGACGGACGAGCGGCGGGCTATGCCCGCCGCTCGTCGATGTTCAGCGCTGATATTCGAATTCCAGATCATACATGGAGACCGTATCTCCATCCTGGATGCCGAGCGCTTCCAGCCGCTGGAAAAGACCGGATCCCCGCAGGGTCTTGTCGAACCACATGCGGCTCTCATAGTCCGCGAAGTTGACGTTGCCCATGAGGCGCTGGAGCCAGGGGCCTTCCACGATCCATGTGCCGTCATCGGCGCGGTGGATGTCCAAAGGTGCGGAGACGTCCACCACAGGAGGCCGCTTCACATATTCCGGCTCATACACGGTGACCGGGGGCAGGACGGAGAGCATCCCGGCGATCTTCTTCACCAGCTCTCGGGTGCCCTGGTGGGCTGCTGCGGAGATCTCACAGAGCGTGTAGCCCTGTGCCTCCACATGCGTGCGCAGGCGCTCCAGCTGCGTCCGGTCTTCCAGGATGTCCACTTTGTTGGCGGCTACGATCTGGGGGCGCTCCGCCAGAGCGGGGCTGTACTGCTTGAGCTCGGCATTGATGGCGTCGAAGTCCGCCACCGGATCCCGGCCCTCACTGCCGGAGACGTCCACGACATGGACCAGCAGACGGCAGCGATCCACATGCCGCAGGAAGTCGTGGCCGAGCCCGGCACCCTCGCTGGCACCTTCGATGATGCCGGGGATGTCTGCCATGACGAAACTGACGCCGTCGTCCACCCACACCACGCCCAAGTTGGGATACAGGGTGGTGAAATGATAGTTGGCGATCTTGGGCTGCGCCTTGGAGACCACGCTCAGCAGAGTGGACTTGCCCACGTTGGGGAAGCCCACCAGACCCACGTCCGCCAGGAGCTTGAGCTCCAACACCACATCATGGCTCTCACCGGGCAGGCCCGCCTTGGCGAAACGGGGCACCTGACGGGTGGGGGTGGCGAAATGCATGTTGCCCCATCCGCCCCGGCCGCCTTTGCAGAGGACAAAGGGCTCACTGCCGGACATGTCCTGGATGATCTCGCCTGTCTCCGCGTCCCGCACCAGCGTGCCGCGGGGGACTTTGATCGTCAGGTCCGTCCCATCTTTGCCGAATTTCCGGCCGCCCTGGCCGTCAGCTCCATTGGGAGCCACATATTTACGCTTATAGCGGAAGTCCATCAAGGTGGACAGATTGTCGTCTACCACCAAGATGATGGAGCCGCCCCGGCCGCCGTCGCCGCCGTCCGGTCCGCCTGCGGCCACATACTTCTCCCGATGGAAAGAGACCACGCCGTTCCCGCCGTTGCCGGCGCGGACCGTGATACGGGCCTTGTCGATGAATGAAGCTGCCATCTCATACCTCTCGTGTCGTCTTGTCGATAAGTTTTCCAGTCGCGTCTATTCTAGTCATAAAGAACGGGAACGTCAAGGGATGTCCGGCCCACAGCACGCGGAGACAGCCGGACGATGTGACAAAAAGGCTCCGGACGGAAGTCCGGAGCCTTTCCCTGTGCATCACTCGGCGGGATAGACGCAAGCCTGCTTGCGATCCTTGCCCAGCCGCTCGAAGCGGAGCACACCGTCGGTGGTGGCGAACAGGGTATCGTCGCTGCCGATGCCGACGTTTACACCCGGGTGGATGTGGGTGCCGCGCTGCCGGACCAGGATATTGCCGGCCTTGACGAACTGACCATCCGCGCGCTTGGGACCCAGGCGCTTGGACTCGGAGTCACGGCCGTTCTTGGTGGAGCCGCCGCCCTTTTTGTGGGCGAAGAACTGAAGACCAATACGGATCATGATACGGACCATCCTTTCTGAAGAATCGTTAGACGGGGAGGCTTTCATTCGTCCTCCAAAACTTCGATATTGTCGGGATACTCGTCATGGAGCGCTGTCAGATAGACCATCAGGCCCGCCAGCAGAGACTGGCAGGTGCTCTCAGCTGTAGGCGCCAAGCCCCCAGGCAGCCGGAAGGAGATGGATGCATCCTGTTCCCGGATCTTCACGGAAGCGGCCAGGCCCAGCACATCGTTGACAGTGGCATCCACCAGACGCACGGAGCTGGTGACGGCCGCGCAGACGATGTCCGCGCCCGCTTCCGCATAGCCGCTGTGGCCTTTACAGTCGAAACCGGTGATCCGGTCGCCCTCCATGCGGAACGTGACAGTGGTCATCTCACACAGAGATCTTGCCGATCTCGACCTTGGTGTAAGGCTGACGATGACCCTGACGCTTGCGGTAACCCTTCTTCGCGTTGTACTTGAAGATGCGGATCTTCTTGCCCTTGCCGTTCTTGACGATCTTGGCCTCCACACAGGCGCCCTCCACGACGGGAGTGCCGAATGTAGCCTTGTCGCCATCGATGATGGCCAGGACCTGATCGAACTTCACGGTGTCCCCGGCTTCCTGATCCAGCTTCTCGATGTAGACCACATCGCCCTCGGCCACCTTGTACTGCTTGCCACCGGTCATGATGATCGCGTTCATTGCTTGTTTCAACTCCTTCATTACGGGCTCGCTG
>CALXDL010000051.1 GCA_944387055.1 uncultured Oscillospiraceae bacterium | reverse complement strand
GCTGGCACAGCAGGGAGAGCGCACCGTACAGAAACAGGCTGGACAAGGATAATGCCAGCATCCAGCCCAGGGGCATCTCCCGTCCGGTGAGGACCCACAGCAACATATTTGCCGGGACACACATCAGCACGGACATGCCACCGAAGCACAGCATCCGCAGGGCCGCCACCATCCGGGCGGAGACCCGGAAAGTCCAGGTCCACTCCCAGAGTCCAGTCTGGAGGTCCTTCCAACCGGTCAGCAGGGAGAGGGCGGCATAGAGCAGAGGAGAGAACAGGAACAGCGCCGGCGCCAGGGAGCCGGTAGAGCTGGCCACAAAAAGCGCTGGCAGCAGGCATAGCGTCCAGATCAGCAGGGACAGAGCGATGCAGTCCCACGTGCCGAAGAACAGCGCCGACGCGTCCACGATTCGCAGGGTCTCCAGCAACTCCTGTCCCAGGCTCGACTGGCGGGACAGGCCCTTGTCCAAGATGTGAGCAATGGACCGCTGTTTTTCCTCCTCCGTTGGCATAGGGATATACCGGTCATCCATCTGCACCAAACTCCTTTCGCAGCCGCCCCATCAGGCGGTAGTAACGGGATTTCACCGCCGCCTCTGGTTCCTCCAGGGCGGCGGCGATCTCCGGGAACGTCTTTTCTCCGTAGATCCGCAGGCGGAACACCGCCTGCTCGCCGGGGTCCAGGCCGGAGACATACGATTCGATGGCCTCCAGCAGCGCCCGATCGTGGACCCGAGCGGCGAAGTCCTCCGCTGCCGGGACCTCCGTTTCCTCGATGGGGACCGGAATGGGCCGGGTCCGGCGGCGGGCGTCGATGACCTTGTTGGCGGCGATGCGGTACAGCCAGGTGCGGAAGGACGCCCGCTCCGCCCGGTAGCCGGGCAGGGCCCGCAGGACAGCGATGAAGATGGACTGGGTCAGGTCCATGGCGTCGTCCTTGTTTCCAGTCTGGCGGTAGACGAAGCGGTAGATCTCGTCATAGTAGGCCCGGATCAGTTGCTCCGCCGCTTCCCGAGATCCCCTCCTCTGGATGTCCCGGATCCATTTGGCTTCTCGTTCCACTGCCTCACCGCCTTCCATAGGTATATTCGTAGATCAGGGTACCATCGTTTCGGGGGAATGAAAAGAAATTTTATGGGACATGAAGTGGACTTTCTAAAGAAACGTCCTGCCGCTTCAGCATAGCAAGCAGAGCGTCCCACTTTCCACTGCCAGCCAAACACTTTTTACAGGCACGCGCCCACACCTGCTTTGAACGGCCTGTGGGCCGAAATGCGGTCGCAACTGCCCACACGGCGGGCAGTTGCGGGATTTTGAAAAGGCGTCGTCCCGGACACGAAACAGGGGCAATGAAGCCGTTACTCCATGGCTATCGCGCAGGTGTCGTAGTATGGCGTGTCGCTGACAAGGCGGCGAAAACTATGGGAAACGTTCCGGTGTAGGCCCTTTGACGCCACAAAATAGGAGAAGGCCGGGACGCGGAAACGCCGCGTCCCGGCCTCATTTCCCCCATATGGTCCAAAATCTGAGTCGGCTGAAAACGCCTCAAATTGGGGACGGACTCTTCGACAAGGAGCAAATAAAAGCTGTCTAATTTCTGCAAAGTTAGGCAGTGGTCACAGAGGCCTAGACGTGAGTCAATGACCTCCGGGCCATGCGCCGCGGCCGGTTTCTCTATCCGCTACACTGCAACACTTTCCAGGTCTTTTGTGGCCTAAGAACCCCAAAAACCGGAGATTTCCCTCTCCGCTCCACAAGGATCTTGACAAATATGGGGCAGAACTCTGGGGCAGGGAGAGAAATGAAAGCGAGGGGCCATAAAGCAGATTACTACTGGCGATTTCTATGACCGAAAATGGCTTCTTCAAAGGAAAACTTTCCTCTGCGGGAGATGTACAACGTTAAGTGTGCCACAAGAACAGGCAATGTAGCTGTGAATAGAAGTTTGTATCCACTGTAGCTAGTCCGTCTTCACAATACAATAGAGAATCAGAATTGCAAGTTTTTAAAGTAGGTCCAACGCTTTTGAAAACCTTACCCATCAGCAGGGCAGGGACATCCAAGAGTCATTTTGTCCCAGGAAAAGATACTGAAATAGGAATTATCTACATAATAGCCCAAAAAGACTACAGAATATGGTACTGATTCCAGACCTCGGAAGCAGAACGGCCAGAAAGAAATTCTTTTTTAACCATCTTTTCATCCTCGATTTTCTTGTAAGCGCGGGCAACGCACTCCTCCGCCACAGCTGCAGGAACGACCACAACGCCGTCAACATCGCCGAAAATCATGTCCCCAGGATTAACTTCAACGCCACAACATTTGATCTTACGCTGATAGTCGATCATCTCGCCACGCCCCAAACAGTCCAGCGGATTGTAGCCCTTGGCAAAAACAGGAAAACCAGTCTCTAGAATTTTTTTGCGGTCTCGGGTCAGACCGTCCAGAACGCAGCCAACTGCACCGTGGTGGTGACTAGTTGCAGTCAGCAGTTCACCCCAAAAGCCGCAGACAGCATCATTGGCATCGATAACCAGAACACTGCCCTTTACGATATTATCGATGGCCTCAAATTCAACCTCGAAAGGCTTTTTACTGGGGGAAGCTACACTTACACCTTGGATAGTAAATGCAGGACCACAAACAACATCGCTTTCGGATAGGGGACGAATTGCAGCATCCATAGCCTGATAACGATAGCCTAGCTCATCCAGAATATCGCACAGTACAGCAGAAAAAAGGTCTTTCTGAATCTGGTTATAGTTCAAACTCATAGCTGATCCTCCTTAATAGAAGTATTTTGGGTTTTCAAAATGATGTAGTGTTTACAAAGAATAACATGCGGTTTTGGCAGTTATCTGATAATTAAAAGTCATTTCGCATTCCTGATGCCCCAATAGCTCTGCCTTTGTCTTTTTTCCAGCACATACTGCTTGTACCAACTCCAGCAATTCCTTTTCTATTTCTTCTTGGGTGCATACCCCTAATAAAAGCTTTCCACCGTTAACATCGATATCATCCGGTAGTGCCTCATAAGTTTTGGGGTTCCCGGTAATCTTGATCGTTGGAGCGATAGGGGTCCCCTGGACGTGGCCCCGCCCTGTTACAAGAAGATTCAGAAGCGTGCCCGTAGATATTGTATCCATCAAATCGGAGGCATCGCTCACATTAGTAAAACCAATGGAATAATTCAAGTCCTGCATCGAATCTAGTTGCCATAGACCCGGTCCAGGAACCTGTTGGCCAATTTTTAAAACACCCTGGATGGGTTTTGAGCCGCTTTTAATAGTGGCGCCCATACTTTTTTCCTCAATAGTGGTTAAGCCTCCGTCAAAGTTGCCCGGAGAAATTGAATACTGCCCACAAGATTTGCAGATGGATTCACTCTTGTCATAGGCAGCACCGATATCGTGTTTAGCCTGCTCGGTAGCGCCTCTATTGACCATATAATCTCGAAGACCAATCGATTCGGCAATTTCCTGGAACACACAACTCCCCCCAGCCTCAATCAAATAGTCAAAAAAGTTACCTACGATGTGGTTTCCAATCAGGCCAGAGGTAAAATCTGAACCTCCACACTGACTACCTACGGTTAAATCTTTCCAATAAAATGGTATAGGTTCCATTGCCTGTAACTTGTGAAGTAAGGTCCAGGCTTTGGAAATACCAGTTGTAATGGATTTAGCTGTACCACCAGAGGTTTGTTGTAACAGATAATCAGCCGGTTTACCTTGTGTAATAGCAAAGTTGCAAAGTGCATCTGCTTGCATATACTCACAACCATGACCAACCACTAGGACGGCACCTACGTTGGGATGCGCAATATAACTGAGTATCCGCCGCTGCATAACTGTATTATCAAAGCATGAGCGATTACCCAACCAGTCCACGTCTAGGTCCCGTACTTTGAAAAAACGAGCAATTTCCTCTGCCACAAATGCTGCACAGTCTACAGTATAAATTACCAACAATTTATTACGGATGCCCTTTCGCCCGTCTTGGCGCAGATATCCATGGCAAATCGAAAAATCAGGTCTCATGGCCACTCTCCCGTTCCTTCACTCGTTTCACATCACTCTTATAGTTATTGGAACGAATATCTAAATAACTTTTTGCGTTGTGAATATGAATATATTCACCAGTATGGATTATTTGCGTAGCAACGGCTATAGGATAGCAATACTTAATAATCGGTGATTTATCAGGAATTTCGCATAAAGCGAACTTGTGCCCAAATGGAATTCGCTCAACTACTGAAACGGTGTCATTTCTTGCTCCTCTAAGTATTACTATGCCAGGCACGAGTTCTCCGAGTGCTGTGGCGACATTATCTTCCTTGGCGACAACATATGCAGCTTGCATATTCACAGTATCCATTTTATATCACCACGATCAGCCATAAATCAAATTAGGTATAAAAGTAGAGATGCCAGGAAACACAGAGACTAGGACCAGCAAAATCAACATAGCTACGTAGAACGACCATCCTTCTTTGAAAAACTCCTCAATTCGGCAACCTGTAACTTGGCAGGTAGTATACAGGACCGTGCCAACAGGGGGAGTCAGCGTTCCAATTGAAACATTCAAGCAGAATACACAGCCAAATTGAATCAAGTCAATGCCCAGTCGGTCGACGACCCCCATGCACAGCGGGACCAATAGAATTGTCAGTGCACCACCTTCCATGAACATGCCAGCGATCAACAGAACAATATTTAGAATCAAGAAAAACTGCCAAGGTTCGGTAATCCAGGCAAAGAGCTGTGTAGAGACCATCTCAGCAACACCCTCGTTACTGACAAAGTAAGTAAAGCAGTTGGCCGCAGCAAAAATAGCCATGACCATTGCAGTGGTTTCTACTGTTTCGCTCAGAGCAATTTTAAAATGGGTAAACTTTAACTCATGGTATACTACCACACCGATCAGCAGTGCATATACGACTGCCACAACGCCAGCTTCGGTAGCAGTAAAAATACCGACACGAATCCCGCCTATTAGAACAACAGGCAAAATCAGTGCGAAGATGGCTGTCTTAGAGGCAGTCAAGATTTCTTTTCCGCTGGCCTTTTTCTCACGAATGGGCTTGTATCCTCTTTTCTTAGATATTTGATCAACGAATAGCATTTCCATGGCACAGGTCAGCAAACCAATCGGTAGACCCGCAGCGAACATCCTACCAACAGAAACATTAGCAACAACAGAGTAGGTAATCAGGCACAATCCGGGAGGGATAAGAGGTGTGATCAGCGAGGAAAATGCGGTAACTGCTGTGGAAAAGCCATTGCTGTAACCTTGTCTCAGCATATCGGGAACCAAAATTTTAGCCTCCATTGCGCAGTCCGCAATGTTAGAACCGGACAGACCTCCCATCAAGGTACTCAACAACACGTTGACCTGCGCTAGGCCGCCGCGCATATGACCGGTAACTACCTCTGCAAAAGCAATCATACGCTTTGTGATGCCGGTATAGTTCATTAAGGCACCAGAGAGCATAAAAAATGGAATTGCGACGATCGAAGTAGATTCTAGGCCGGAAACCATGCGTTGAACCATGATTGCGATGTTGATGTCTTCTGCGATGAAATAAAATACAGAGGGAATCAACATCGCAATATAAATGGGTAGCTTTAGCATGAAAAGTAAAAGCATCATGATAAAGCAAATTGCTACAATATTCATTCAAAAGACTCCTTCTCTGCCCTTGATGCACTCTGGTTGGGGATTATGTCCAAATCCTGTGGTTGCCCTTTAAATACACGCTTCAAGCGTAGCAGCATATACCAAATAAAGTAGACCCCAGACACGGCTACGCTGGAATAGATGTAGCGGTAGTTTAACTTAAAAACAGGAGTACGTTGGGTAGTAATGCTGCACAAGAGAATTGAAATATAAATTAGGACTACATACAAAACGATTTGCACTAAAATAATCGCAATGTTCAAAACTTTTTGACCACTTGGAGACAGCCGATTCGCCAACAAATCAAAGCATACGTGTTTATCTCGTTTTGCGGCATACGCGGTTCCCAACATTACTAGCCACACAAACAGAAATTTGGTGGTTTCTTCACCAAACTTAAAAGGGCTGTTAAAGAAATACCGAAAAATAACGCCAGAAAAATTTAGAATAATCAATGCTACTAAGGCGATCCAGCAGACATATTCCGGAAAATTAAAAATAATTTTCCAAACTTTTTGAGATACATTACTCAAAAAAATCCCTCCTTCAGTGAATCAAAATCGCGCAAAAAATTTTTCATTTTACTCATAACCAACCTATAAACCCAGAAAATTACTTTAGTGCTTCCACTTGGGCCACGATTTCATCACGGAGTCCAGCGGGCCACTCAGGAATCGTTTTACCGTCATAAATGGTCTCACAGGAAGCTTTAAATGCGTCTATATCTACATCATCTACAATAATCAGGCCCTCCTCAATCATGGCCTCCAAACACTCTTCCTCAGCGGATTTCAGCAAGGTATTGTTATAATAGTCGGCAGCTTCCTTACCGCACTCTAAAATAATATTCTGGCATTCCTCGGACAACTTTTCCCAAGTTTGGGCGCCACAGATATAAGTAATAAGCATTTCCTGGTGATTCGTTAGGTTTAGATACTTTGCAGCATCATGGAGTTTCGCATTATACAACGTAGAAATGGGGTTTTCTACGGCATTAATTGTCTTAGAAGAAAGAGCAGTAAACATCTCAGAAAAAGGCAATGGGGTAGCGACAGCACCCATGCATTCCGCCATAGCAATGGACAAATCTGTGGTTGGTACACGCATCTTGACGCCAGACAAATCATCTGGATTTCGGATCTCTCTATCGGCGAGAATTTGTCGATAGCTGTATAAGAAGTCGCCGCCCATCAATATGAAACCAGCATCTTCTAACTGCTGTACCTGATCGAACCACCATTCGGTCTGAGTCAGTAACAAATAATCGGATTCTTCTTCTAAAAAATAAGGCCCACAAGAAATGTCCCATTCAGGTACCCAATCTTTAAAATAGCTAGGATCGGCAACAATGATGTAATCTTCGCCCATCAGCATGGCATCCATTAGTTCAGTGTTGGTCCCAACAGAACCATTGTAATGGAACTCGAATTCGACTTCATCTGTCTTTTCTTCAACTAGTTCGGCCCAATATCGAAATGCTTGGGAGAGCGTGTCTGCATCAGTACTTTCTGTCGCAAACTTCATAATAACAGGCTCTTGCGCACCATCTATTTTTTCTTCAACCGTTTTTGAATTTGTGTCGCTACTGCAACCAACTAGGATACAAACGAACATAAAAAGTGCGAAGATAAGGATCCAAGATTTCTGTATCGCTTTCATATTGTATTCCTCCTCTTTCCTGCTCTTTATGAGCATTTTTGCTAGCTTGACTTTTGTATGAAACGTGGTACATTATTAATGTCCCGTATAGGTGGACACGGTCTTGTTTGTTGTCCCGAATAACGGGACGTTGTCCCGAAATATGGGTTCTAATATGACAATGACACAGTTTGTATAATTTGTCAAGTCTTTTTATTTTATTTTTAAAAAATTTTAGGAGGAATTATTTATGCCAAAAGAGAGTATCTCCAGTATCGTAAAGACTTTTGAAATTTTAGAATGCTTCATCGACCAAGAAATGAATTGGTCTGTACGTTCTCTCTCTGAACATTTAGGTCTGCCTAAAAGTACAGTGTTCCGCCAAATAACCACGTTGGAAGAAATGGGAGTATTAGTACAGGACACTAGAACTAAGAGATATCAGGTGGGCCCGCGACTACTATCACTTTCAAGCGCAGTCATTCGGCAATACGATTTACGCCGTATTGCGCATCCTCTGCTTGAATCTCTAGCACGGTCACTTGGCGAGACTGTCAACCTGTGCATGTTGAACCGCTTTAATATTTTCGACTTGGATCGCGTGGAGCCAACACAATCCCTGACCTACGGTACTAAGTTTAATACGCTAGCTCCTGCCCACGCTACCGGCGTCGGAAAAGTTTTGCTGGCCGCTCAGGAGCCAACATTTATTGAAGAATATTGTAAACATATGGGCACGTTGGAACCTCCTACACCGAATACGATCCGTACCCCTGAGGAATTGCGTACCGCTTTGCAGGAAGTTCGGCGTGTTGGTTATGCGCTGGATATTGGAGAGGTTCTTTGTGATTTGAGTTGTATTGCCGCTCCAATTTATGACATGAATAACAATGTAGTTGCCGCTATTAGTGTTAGCGGCCCCTCTAGTCGTGTGGATGTACGTAGAGAGGAACTGATTAGGGCTGTTAAATACACTGCGGAACAAATTTCAGAGTTGCTAGGCTATAAAAAAGATTACAAGAGCTAATTTTAGTCTGCTATTCATGTCATGTTGGTACATTTTGAGGACTACAAGTCAACATTTGCTAATGTGCGGGACCTGCAGGAGTACCTGCCGGACGTTACAGTGCCGGAGCTGGGATATCCATCCGAATACGTCTACGAGAGCTGTAAGAGCAACCGAATTGCCGACACAACAGTTTCCATGTATCAGGTAGCGGATGAAAATAGAACGGGAGCCAGCTTATGGAATGCGGAGAATTACGCTCGGGCCAGAG
Organism: uncultured Oscillospiraceae bacterium; assembly: GCA_944387055.1. GTDB lineage: Bacteria > Bacillota > Clostridia > Oscillospirales > Oscillospiraceae > Oscillibacter. The sequence goes on along the minus strand of CALXDL010000051.1, from coordinate 38,575 downwards.
TCCTTATCAAAGGCAGAGAAAACCATTCTGCATGCGGATGGAACTGCGATGGCGTTGACAAAGAGGACAGCCCCTGTTTGGCCGTGTGAGCCGCTGCGCGCCCTCTTTCAGGAGAGGCAGCCAGCACCTGGCTCCCCGTTCGAGGCAAGGTCGGACCACGTTTCGGGGATTTGCAGAGGACGAAAGAAGAAGCAGTCGGCTATGGTCTTGTCAAGGGATACATTTGTATTTCACGTGGATAAGAGTATATCTGAAAAAAGGACGCAGTGGCCCAGACCTCTGGGGAGTCCATCTGAAATGTGTGGTCGGGTCATCCGGCATTCTGCAGCACAGGTCGGCACGGTCGCCATCCCGGAGAACAGTGAAAATCACAGCAGTCATTCTCCTGCTGACATGACCGATCATATCCATGTGATGCGTCCCTTCGGACATTTTCTTTTCACAGTAAGCGCGGAACATTGGATCGTACTGGACGGCGACTGTAGATGCCAGCCAGATGGCGCGGCGCAAATAAGGAGAGTCCCGTTCAGAGCTAAACTCTACCCAAGGAAATGGTCCCATTGCTCTGTTTGATGGCCGCGGATCTGACTCATAGGGAAAACAAGCCCTCATCTGTGCCACACTTTCAAGGCGGCGTTCTAGGCTCTGGGCCTGCAAGGCTGCACTGGCACAGCCGCCTTCCCCCTTCAGTTGGTCGAGAGGATCACTTGTGACCACCGGGGCGCGGGATCTGCGAACTGGCGCAAGAGCGAAGAGCGGCTTGCATTACGATGTCTGCCGCCCCCCCCGTTGTGCCTGACAGAAAGGGACAAACGAGGATCTGAACGGCCTGCTCCGGGAGCTCTATCCGAAGGGCATGGATCTATCCGGGGTCGCTCCCGCCACACTAAAACGAGGCCTGGCGTCGATGGACGCCAGGCCTCGTAAAATCTTAGGATCCCATCCATTCCGCCCAGAGATCATGAGACCTCGGACTCTTTTCCCGCTGCACCTCGTTTGACGATCCACTTATCTAAGGGCCGCGCAGGATGCAGCGCCAGCCGCCTCCGGATGGAGCAGCCTCAAGGCAACCTGCCGTGCGGGGCGGTCCGCTCACACGGTGGGATACTCTCCGCCCCAGAGGACCTTGCGGAACTTCTCGGGGTCGGTGTCGCCCTCAGTGGAGAACAGCAGCACCTGACTGCTGCGGCCGAGGCCCAGATGCTCCCGCAGGTCCGCATACGCGTCCATCTCCATGATGGCGGAGAGCAGTCCCATGCCCACCGCGCCGGACTCGCCGGAGATCACGGTGGGATCCCCTTTGACCGGCGCGCCCAGCATCCGCATCCCGCGGGCCGTGACCCAATCCGGGCAGGAGGCGAAGGCGTCCGTGTGGTCACGCAGGATGTCCCAAGCGATGGTGTTGGGTTCGCCGCAGGCCAGACCCGCCATGATGGTCTGCAGATTGCCGTCCACGATCCTGGGCTTGCCATCATTGGCCAGGGCGCCGCGGTACAGGCAATCCGCCGCCTGTGCCTCCACCACTACGAACTTGGGCGGATCCTGCGGGAAGAGGTTGGCGAAATAGCCGATGACCGCCCCTGCCAGGGAACCGACACCTGCCTGGACGAACACATGGGTGGGCCGGTCCACTCCCAGCTGGCGGAGCTGGTCCGCGGCTTCGTTGGCCATGGTGCCGTATCCCTGCATGATCCAGGTGGGGATATCTTCATACCCCTCCCAGGCAGTGTCCTGGACCACGACGCCATGGTCGGTCTGAGCGGCCTCCGCGGCAGCTATGCGGACGCACTCGTCGTAGTTGACGTCCTCGATGGTGACCTGCGCACCTTCCCGCGCGATGTTCTCGAACCGGGCCCGGCTGCTGCCCTTGGGCATATGGACCACTGCCCGCTGTCCCAGCTTGTGGGCCGCCCATGCCACGCCGCGGCCGTGATTGCCGTCTGTCGCGGTGAAGAAGGTGGCCTGGCCGAAGTCCTTTCGGAACGCCTCGCTGGTGAGATAATCATAGGTCATCTCGCTCACGTCACGGCCCATCTGCTGCGCGATATACTGGGCCATGGCGAAGGACCCGCCCAGCACCTTGAAGGCATTGAGGCCGAAGCGATAGGACTCGTCCTTCACATAGAGCCCTCCCAGGCCCAGATAGTCCGCCATGCCGGACAGACGGGCCAGGGGCGTGATGGAATACTGGGGAAAACTACGGTGGAAGGATCGGGCCCTGGCCACGTTCTCCAGGGACATCCGTGCCAGTTCCCTGTCGCCGCTCCCGGGCATGGTGTTGGCTGTCCATTTGATGGTCTCTTTCATCGTCATCACCTTTATGCAAAAATTTTTAGCTTAAAAAAATTTTTATTAGCTCTTACTGTCATCATATCATACCCGGCCAGGAAGTCAAGCATTTTCCAAAATTTCCTTTTTCCTGCATCTTCCACACGAAAAGCCTCTTGACAAATACCCCCCAGGGGTATATACTGACCTCACGATCCAAGATACCCCCCAGGGGTATTCCAGAAAGGAAGGTCCCGATGCGAGAAGAACGATATGACATCTCCGGGATGCACTGCGCCGCATGCAGCGCATCCGTTGAGAGGGTCACCCGCAAGCTCCCCGGCGTGGAGCGCAGCGAGGTGAACCTGACCACAGGTATCATGACCATCTCCTATGACGAAGCTCAGGTGACGCCGGAGCAGATCGTGGCGAAGGTGGAGAAAGCCGGCTTCGGCGCGGTCCTCCATGCCGAGCACAAGGCGCCCACCGTCAAAGACCAGCAGGACGCTGAAGCGGCGGAGCTGCGGCGGAAAAAACAGGAGCTGATCGCGGCAGCTTTGTTCTCCCTGGTGCTGCTGTACGTGTCCATGGGCCAGATGCTGCCCTTTGGTCTGCCCGCTCTGCCACTGCCGGATATCTTTTCCATGCATACCCATCCGGTGAACTTCGCCATCCTGCAGCTCCTGCTGACGATCCCCGTCCTCTACTGCGGACGGCATTTCTTCACCAGCGGCTTCAAGGCCCTGTTCCACCGCAATCCCAACATGGATTCACTGGTGGCCATCGGCTCCGCCTGCTCCTTCGCATACAGCGTCGTGATGACGTTCCTGATCTCCGACGCGCCTCACACCTATGTCCACAACCTCTATTATGAATCCGCCGCCGTGGTGCTGACGCTGGTCTCCCTGGGCAAGTTCCTGGAGAGCCGGAACATGCAGAAGACCAAAGGCGCCATCACCGCCCTCATGCAGCTGGCGCCGGACACCGCCATCCTGGCAGATTCCGGCCGTGAGGTCCCCACGAAAGACCTCAAGCCCGGCGACGTGGTACTGGTGAAGCCCGGCGCCCGCGTGCCTGCGGACGGCACTGTCACCCAGGGCGAGAGCAGCGTCAACGAGGCCATGCTCACCGGAGAGAGCCTGCCGGTGGAGAAGGCCGTCGGCAGTGAAGTGATCGGCGGCAGCGTGAACCTCAACGGCGCGCTCTATGTCCAAGTGACCCGCACTGGCGAGGACACTACTCTTGCCAGGATCATCCGCTTCGTGGAGGATGCCCAGGGCCGCAAGGCCCCGATCTCCAAGACCGCCGACAAGGTGGCCGGGGTATTCGTGCCCGTGGTCATGGGCATCGCGCTCCTCGCTGCCGTGGCGTGGGCCGTGGCGGGCGAGCCCTTCTCCTTCGTGCTGCGCGTGTTCACCTCTGTCCTGGTGATCGCCTGTCCCTGCGCTTTGGGTCTGGCCACTCCCACTGCTATCATGGTGGGCACTGGCTTAGGCGCCAAGCATGGGATCCTGATCCGCTCCGGGGAGATCCTGGAGATCACCCACAGCGTGGATACGGTGGTCCTGGACAAGACAGGCACCGTCACCGAGGGGACGCCCGCCGTCACCGAAGTCCGTCCTCACCAGTGCAGCGAAGACGACCTCCTGGCCACGGCCGCCGCAGTGGAGGCCGCCAGCGGTCACCCGCTGGCCGCAGCCATCAGTGCTTACGCCAAAGAGCGGGGCTTCGACTCCTCCAAGCGTCCTGAGGCCTTCGAGAACCTGTCCGGCCGGGGCCTGAAAGCCACACTGGACGGCGTGACGGTCCTGGCGGGCAACCGCCGGCTGTTGGAGGAGCAGGGCGTGGATACCGCGCCCCTCCAGGCAGACGCGGCGCGTCTTGCCGGTCAGGGACAGACGCCCATGTATTTCGCGCGGGATGGCGTGCTGCTGGGTCTCATCAGCGTGGCAGATCCCGTGAAAGAGACCAGTGCCGCCGCGATTGGCAAGCTCAAGGCGCAGGGCATCCGCACGGTGCTGCTCACCGGTGACAACCGGGCCGCTGCGGACCACATCGGCGCCCTGGTGGGCGTGGATCAGGTGATCGCGGAAGTGCTGCCGGAGGAGAAAGCCGGTGTCATCCAGGACTTGCAAAAGCAGGGCCGTACCGTTATGATGGTAGGTGACGGTATCAACGACGCGCCCGCCCTCACCCAGGCGGAGGTGGGCTGTGCCATCGGCAGCGGCAGTGATATCGCCATCGAGTCCGCTGATATCGTGCTGATGCGCTCGGACCTGGAAGATGTGAGCCGGGCCATCCGCCTGAGCCGTCTGACCTTGCGAGACATCAAGCAGAACCTATTCTGGGCCTTCTGCTACAACACCATCGGCATCCCCATCGCGGCCGGCGTGCTGTACCTGTTCGGTGGTCCCCTGCTCTCCCCCATGTTCGCGGGCGCGGCCATGTCCCTGAGCTCTGTGTGCGTGGTGGGCAACGCCCTGCGCCTTGGCCGGGCGAAACTGTGAAAGGAGGCATCTGTCATGCACTGCGATCCAAACGCGGGACCGCTGTCCCATCCGTCTGCCGCCAGCATCCCAGCGGAGGACTGCTGCCGTCACAAGCACCGCCCTCCCCAGGAGTATGACGCCCTGCTGCGGCGCTTGAACCGCATCGAGGGGCAGGTCCGAGGCGTGCGCGGCATGCTGGAGAAGGAGTGTTACTGCACGGATATCCTCACCCAGGTCTCCGCCATCCAGTCCGCTCTGAGCGCCTTTTCCCGGGAACTGCTGGCCGATCATATCCGCACCTGTGTGGTGGAAGACATCCAGGCTGGGAAGCTGGATGTGGTGGACGATCTGCTCAAGACCGTCCAGAAGCTGATGAAGTGACTCCATCCCCCTTCCCGCTCGTCCCAGCATCTGCCATTCGTCTATTCTATATTTTGAGGAGGAACCTTCCAATGACTACGATCTCCGTACCCGACATGATGTGTGAGAACTGTGTCAAGCGCATCACCAACGCCCTGACCGCCGCGGAACTCAAGTTCCAGGTGAGCCTGGCGGACAAGACCGTGACCATCGACGGCTGTGACAACTGCGTCAAGACTGCCGTCAGCGAACTGGAGGATCTGGGATTCTCTCCGGAAGTCCAGTGACCAGCGATCCCCGGCAGATACGCCCTGCACCCGAGAAAGGTGCAGGGCGTATCGTTTTCTTCCGGCGTGTCACCGTTTTGTTACTTCTTTATACCATTTTTACAGTCGTTTCCTGGCGTCCTCTGCCGCAGCACGTCAAAAGTGGGAGACATAACGCTTCCTTCCAGCCAAAAACTTGACAAAAGTGGGAACGAGGTGTATACTAAGCCCAGTTTTTTGATTGGTAACAAAAGTTACAACTTGTTTCCGCCGCCTGTGGACTCCTCCGAGGCTACCACCGGTGCGGAGATCGGACGTATTGCAGGAGGTAACGATTTGAACTGTCATCACCTATGGACGGCGCTGCGCCGCTCTTTGCGTCGCCATGCCCCGCAGCTGTTCGTCATGGCGGCCGTCGTCTGCGTGAGTTGGATCTCTATGGACCATGCCGCCGCTTTGTATATCCTGACCGATGAGGATGCAGACGCCATCGTGCTGGAGGGAGATGCCCAGGTCCAGGATCTCTCTTCGCAGCTGGTGGACGTATCCTCCGGCGCCTCGGGGTATAACGTGACGCTGACGGCCGGACAGCCCGTGACTGTCTATCATGATGGCCAGACACTCACTGCGCAGTCCCGCAAGGAGTCGGTCACCTCCCTCCTCGGACGGCTGGATGTGACCGTCGGCCCGCTGGAGATGGTAGCCGTGGACCTGTCCGGCGGCGGCGTGACGCTGACCGTGGACGACCAGATCACTTTCTATGAGAAAGTGGAAGAACCTGTCTCTTATCAGACCCAGCGGGTGGCCGATCCCGATCTGCCTGCCGGTACGGAGCAGGTGGTCCAGGCCGGGTCTGACGGTGTGCGTACTTCCATCTACGAGGTGGTGTGGTCCTGCGGCGAGCAGGTGTCCCGCCAATTCGTGGAGGAACTGGACAGCACCGCTGTGGATGAGATCATCGTCTATGGCACCGGCGCCAAATCCGTCGCCGACACCGACCGGATCGCCAAGGTCACCAAGAATGCTGACGGGAGCGGTGTGCTCACCTTCCAGTCCGGTGCCACGCTGGCGTTCTCTCAGGCCAAGGATATGACCGCCACCGCCTATACGGCCGGGCATGGCGGCGCGGACTACACCACCGCTACCGGGACCATCGTCCAGGTGGGCACCGTGGCCGTCGACAAGAACGTGATCCCTCTGGGCACCCGGATGTATATCGTCTCCAAAGACGGCAGCGTGGTCTATGGCCTGGCTGTGGCGGAGGACACCGGCGTGCGCGGGAACAAAGTGGACCTTTATTATGACACGTATGAGCAGTGCATCAACTTCGGCAGACGCAGCTGCACAGTCTATATCCTGGAGTGACGCCCCCGTGCGGCGGAGGCGCTGCGCGGGCAGACAGACTGTGAGCCTGGTTTCCTGTGGTGCTCCAGCCAATGCATATCCGAGATGACGCGAAGAGCGCCCTCCAAAAAGGAGGGCGCTCTTTTCACGCTGAGAGACCTCCTGCCAGGGCTTCACAGGGTCTCCAGCAGGGGCGGGAGATCGGCTAAGCGGCCGATCGTATAATCAGGCTGGATGTCCGGTGCCGACGGGCGTCCTGCAGGGTCGAACCAACAGGTGCGGATGCCCGCTCGGATACCGCCCCGGATATCGGAGGTGAGACTGTCTCCCACCATGAGGGCCGTTTCCCGGGAAAAGCCGGGGATGGCATCGAAGCAGGCCTGGAAAAACTCCGGACGCGGCTTGTCCCACCCCACTTCCTCCGAGATGAAGATCCCGCGGAACCAGCGTCCGATCCCAGAGAGCGCCAGGCGGCTGTGCTGGACGGAAGCCGTGCCGTTGGATGCCAGATACAGGTCGTATCGAGGCGCCAGCTCCGCCAACAGCTCAAGCGCACCGGGGACGAGATCGTGGCCCTGCGCCAGATATCGCTCGTAGCGCGTACAGATCTCCAGCGCAGAGGCATCCATCCCCAGCTCTTGGAACAGTCGCTCGAACCGTCCCACCAGGACTTCTTCCCGTGTGAGCACACCGTCTTCCAGCAGCTCCCACTGACGCCGGTTGATGATATGGTACCGCTCCAGCACGGCATCTCCAGCCGGAAGGCCCAGTTCCGTCAAGGCGCGGCGGAGGGCCGATGCCTCTGCCGCAGCAAAGTCCAGTAAGGTATCGTCCAGGTCGAACAAGATGGTGCGCAGCATCGTCTGTCTCCTCTCCCGTTTTTTCTCATCTTAACACGTCCTCTCTGCACCTGCAAGCGGGCTTTTCATCGAGGAGCGGATGTGTTATAGTGAGGACGGCGACATCGCGCATCACAGGAGGGACTTATGGATCTTTGTAATCATGATACCATCCGAGAGCTGTTGGGACGGCATGGGTTCCGTTTCTCCAAGTCCATGGGGCAGAATTTCCTCATCGACCCGCAAGTCCCTCGTGACATCGCGGCGGCTTCTCAAGCGGATGCGGCATGCGGCGTCCTGGAGATCGGACCGGGCATCGGCCCGCTGACTGCAGAGCTGGCCCAGCGGGCCGGCAAAGTGGTGTCCGTAGAGCTGGATAAGTCACTGCTGCCCGTATTGGCGGAGACGATGGCCCCCTATCCCAACGTGGAGATCGTGCCGGGAGATGTGATGAAGCTGGATCTCCAGGCCTTGGCGGCGGAGAAGTTCGCCGGCCTGCGGCCGATCGTGTGCGCCAACCTCCCCTACAATATCACGACGCCAGTACTGACGAAGTTGATAGAGGCCTCCTGTTTCCAGAGCGTGACTGTGCTCATCCAGCGGGAGGTGGCCCGCCGCCTGGCGGCACCGCAGGGCTCATCAGAGGGCGGTTCTTTCTCTCTCTTCCTCCAGTACTATATGGAGGCGGAACTCCTCTTCGACGTACCGCCTGAGAAGTTCCTCCCCGCGCCCAAGGTGACCTCCTCCGTGCTGCGGTGCATCCGGCGGGACCGACCCGCCGTGTGTCCTGCGGACGAAGCCTTCTTCTTCCGCGTGGTCCGGGGGGCGTTCCTGCTGCGGCGCAAGACGCTGGCCAATTCCCTGGCCGCTGCGCTGCCCGGCATCGGGAAAGGACAGGTCCTCTCCGCTCTGGAGGCGTGCGGTCTCCCTGCTGATGTGCGGGGCGAACGGCTGACGCTGCAGGACTTTGCCCGCCTGAGCGACATCTTGGGAGGCGAGGGATGACATTTTCCCACTTGCATTCCCTGCCGGATTCGGCTATCATGATAGTCACTTAGAACAAGATCGAGGGCGGCAACTGCCCCCACGTTCGACAGGAGGTACAACGTCATGTCCACCAAAGCCTATTTCCCCCGCTCGGAGATCGGCCCCGGAAAGGCCGGTTTCTCCAAGTCCCGTTCTATCATCGAGGCGCCCTTCTATGGCAACAATGTGGTGAAAGTCAACTCTCTGCGAGAGGCGTATGACCTGGCGAAACGTTCTCCCGGCACCGTGGTCACCGATATGCCCGTCTACCGGGGAGAGGAGTTCGGCCTGGAGCCGGACGCGAAAGTGCTCCTGTTCAATGACGGCTCCATCACCGGCCGTTATGCTCCCGCCCGCCGCATCGCCGGGAAGGAAGGCGTGGACTGCGCAGCGCTGGACAAGATCCTCATGGACGCCGTATACGATACCCGCTGGAAGACGTTGTATCATGCTGAGGTCTTCATCGGCCTGGACGAGGAATTCATGGTCAAGGCCCACCTGCTGATCCCCGAGGGGGAGGAGAACCTCCTCTACAACTGGATGCTGAACTTCCAGTACCTGTCTGACGAATACGTGAAGATGTACAAACGCTCCAAGCCCGTTGGCGATGGGAAGGAGCCGGACATCTACATCTTCTCCGACCCCCAGTGGACCGGGGCGCCAGGCCACGAGGACGTGTGCGACCCCAAGTGCCTGTGCTATTTCAATACGGACACCAACTGCGCCGCCATCCTGGGCATGCGCTACTTCGGCGAACACAAGAAGGGCACGCTGACCCTGGCCTGGGCCATCGCTGACCGGAATGGCTATGCCGCCTGCCACGGCGGCCAGAAGGAGTACACTCTGGCAGACGGCAATAAATACGTGGCGGCGGTATTCGGCCTGAGCGGCTCTGGCAAGTCCACCCTGACCCACGCCAAGCACGGCGGTAAGTATCCCGCCATCAAAGTGCTCCATGACGACGCTTTCATCATCAACTCTGATACCTGCGCTTCCATCGCTCTGGAGCCTACTTACTTCGACAAGACTTCCGATTATCCTGTGGATGCGCCAGACAACAAATATCTGCTGACGGTGCAGAACTGCTCCGCCACGCTGGATGAAGACGGGAAGATCGTCTGCGTCACGGAGGACATCCGCAACGGCAACGGCCGGGCCATCAAGTCCAAGTTGTGGTCCCCCAACCGGGTGGATAAGATCGACTCTCCTGTCAACGCCATCTTCTGGATCATGAAGGATCCCACCATCCCGCCCATCGTGCGGCTCAAGGGCGCGTCTCTGGCCTCTGTCATGGGGGCGACCCTCGCCACCAAGCGCTCTTCCGCCGAGCGGCTCAAGGCAGGCGTGGATCCCAACGCCCTGGTGGTGGAGCCCTATGCCAACCCCTTCCGCACCTATCCCCTGGTGAACGACTATGAGAAGTTCAAAAAGTTGGTGGCAGAGAAGGATGTGGCCTGCTACATCATCAACACCGGCGACTTCATGGGCAAGAAGGTCCAGAAGGAGGATACTCTGGGCATCCTGGAGGCTGTGGTGGAGGGGCGCGCCCAGTTCAAGCCCTGGGGCCCCTTCGAGGACATCGAGATCTTCGAGTGGGCGGGCTTCGTGCCCGACCTGACGGATAAGGCCTACGTAGCCCAGCTGAAGGCCCGGATGCAGGACCGTCTGGACTATGTAGAGAAGCTGGATACCGTCGAGGGCGGCTTCAACAAGCTGCCCGCTGACGCCGCCGCTGCGATCAGCAAGGTGGTGGCTGAAGCCAACAGCCTGTGACCTCCATACAGACAGAAAGGACGCTCTTGGAAGATAGAGCGTCCTTTCTGTCGATCGTATGCCTGTACAGGCCATCCAGGCAAGCGCGCTTGCCGCATCCTCGCCGATCCAGCTCAGAGGCGAGCCTTTCCCCAATGGGTGCCGATCAAGGAGCGCTGACGAGCCGCATATGCTCGTGGCGCGTTCCGACCTCATCGTGTGGAAAAGGGCTGGGTCTTGTCCCGTGATAGAAAGGAACGTTCTTGGACGTATGATGGTGGGATCTATGGATACGATCATCCAAGATATGAACGATGCGATACGGGAGCTCTCCCTTGCGGAAGGCGGCAGTGCGAGCGGGATCCCTTCCGTAACGGTCTGGCATTTCACGGGCGATAGGGTCCAAATGCCCCAAACAGGCGACCCGTATCTCTATATCGTGCTCGATGGCGCGCTCCGGCTCTATACCCCATCCGGCATCGTCGACTGCATGCAGGGGCAATATGCGATATCTAAGATCGACACCCCGCTGTCAGGGACGGTCCTAGCTTTTTCGGACCGGCGCGATCTTTTGGCGCTCTCCGTTGTGTTTGCAGTCCACGATATCATAACAGCTGTTTTAGGTCTGGACGATGACTTGATCCAAAAGATCCTGAACGGACACTTGGACATGGAGGATATGGCCTTGTCAGACGAAGCGGTCATCCAGTCGGTCCACAGGCTTTTTTCCGCAATGAAAACGCCGGTCCGATCCGAGTTTCTGCGGAAGGCCATCCTGCAGGAAGTCATCTATTACGTCCTCTGCGTCTCTCGTGGGAAGCAGCTCCTCCAAAGCATCGCCGACGTTGGACAGGCGGATGATATCTACCAGGCAAACAGTTGGATCAAGGAGAATTTCCGTCATCCCTTCACCGTGGAGGAACTGGCGGAGCAAAGGAATATGAGCGTCTCTCTTCCATCAGAAATTCAAGCGCGCTGTTGGGATGGGGCCGCTGCAATGTCAGAAGCGTCTGCGTCTCACCGAAGCCAGGCGGCTGATGCTGGATGAAAGCAAAAATGTGACTGAGGCGTCCATGGAGGTGGGATACGAAAGCCTTTCGCAATTCATCCGGGATTATCGGAAACTGTTTGGCGCTGCCCCAAAAGAAGATATCTCCACGATCAAGAGACAGCTGAAGGGATCGGCAAATTTTTCAGAGGAATAGGCAAGCGGGGCCCATCCATCCTCTGATATCCTATCTATCGATAGGAAAAGCGCACGTTTCCCATCGATCTTTGATAAGGAGGTCTTCAGATGATCTTGACAGACGAGTTGTGCGATGAGCTGTGCACTGCGGCCAGAGAGAAAAGCAAGGAGATCGGCATCGATATCAGCTTCGCGATCAGCGACGAAACCGGACTTCCGCGCGTATACCGCCGGTATGGCGAAGCATTGGTGCTGAGCGTCACCCTCGTACCGGGGAAAGCGTATACATCTGCTGTCACACGATGCAAGACGAAAGATGTGGCCGCAGCCGCGGCAGAGGGCGCTCCGCTCATGGCGATCCAGTCGAACGACCCGAAGATCACACTTGTCTCTGGCGGATACCCGCTTTTCGTGGGTGGGAAGATCGCCGGAGGGATCGGCGTTGGCGGCGGTACAGAGGAACAGGACTGTGCGATCGCGGAATACGTCGTTTCCGAATTCGAGAAGCTGACAGGCCAAACGGGCGGCCGTCCCGGGGGATAGCCCATCGTCCCCGAGATCGTACCAGCGACAAGGGCATCAGCGGGGCGCTATCCGCGTTTCTCCCGGTCCGGGGGCCCGCTGCTTGACGGCCTGCACCCGGATGCGGATCATCGGACCAGCAGCGGGCTGGTCGGAGCCATCTGCAGTGGAGTGGATGCGCCATCCCTTTAGGAGCGGCAGCTTGCCGCTCCGCCGTCCCATCATGCCATGGGTCAAGACCACCGGCATAGCCGGTGGTCTTCTTTTCCAAAAAACGAGCCGAGAGTGGTGCTCCCGGCCCGTTTTCCTTGCTTTTCCATCCCCGGCGTGATATGCTGAAACCAGTGACCGGACTTGGGAGAGGGGGAGCTCCATGGAACTTCTGAAGAAGCCTATCCTGCGGGTGCCGCTGGTGCTGGCTCTCACCGGCATTCTCTGTCGGGTACTGCGGTCCATCGTCATCCTGATCTGGACCCGCGTGCAGACCGCCCAGGGGCCGGACCCGGCCACCGGGGCATATACGCTCTCCGTCGGACCGGTGGCCCCGTTCCTGGACCTACTCTGCTTCCTCCTCTTCTGGGCCGCCGGCTGGAAGTTCGTCCGGGGGCTGACCCGGAAGCAGATATTCTTCTCCGCCACCATCATGGTGGTGTGGCTGGGCATCCTGCTGGTCTGGGAGCAGCTCAGCCAGGCCATGGGCGGCTACTCCATGTGGGTACACCGTTTTTACGCCACGCAGACGGCCATGTCCTGGGCCACACAGCTTCTGATATGGATCTTTGACGAGGTCTCCGTGCCGGTGGTCCTGCCCTCCATCTTCACGCCGTACTGCTATCTGCTCCTAGGAAAGAAGGGAGCTCCTCATAAGGTATAAGCAGAGCCGCTCCATTCCACGGAGCGGCTCTGTTTTTGCTGTGCTGCATCCCGCCGCCCGGACCGGGCGCGCAAGGATCCTCTCCGCCGTAGCAGACCGGCAGGCGGGCGGTGATAGGGCCCTCGGGGCCGAGACACCCTTCAGATATCTCAGCCGCTCTTTCTTGCCACTCGCTCCCGGCTCTGCCAAATCAGCCGATCCTTTTCCATCGACAGACCACGCGTTCCGCCGCCGGCGTAGAGACGGCCGCCACTCACCTCCGCACCACAGGCAGGACATCCCATCCCGTATCCACTCCGCTCACCGGATGGGCTCTCCGCAGTGGGGGCAATCGTGTGGGATGCCGCCGCGGGTATCCCAAAACTCGCTGCAGTATGGGCAGCGGAAAAAAGCAGCGTCTGGAAGGCCCCCGCTATAAAGACTATGCCTCCAAGTACAAGCAGCCATTCGATCGCAAGTGAGCCGCCGACCAGCATCAGGGCGAGCTCAGCGATCGCCCCCACCCACATCAGTCCATAGCTCTTCTGCTCGTCCATAGCGCTCTCCGCTCAGCCCAGTGGCTTTTTGCAGTAAGGACACTTGGAGGGCAGAGACCGCTTGGGCAGGTCTCGCTTGCAGTGGGGGCAGTGGTAGAAGAAGCTGGTCTGGATGGTCCCCGCCAGCACACAGACGACACCGATGCCGCCCAGCATAGTCCGGCCGGTGGCTCCGCCGATCAGCATCACCAGGATGCCGCCCACACCTAAGATCCGCATCAGCCAATAGCTCATCTTATAGTTCAAACCGTTCACCTTCCTTCCGGCCGAGGCACCGGCACACGCTCATGGCCGGTCCGGGAACTTCGCGCAGAGCTTATCCAGCTCGTCGATCAAACTGGCCATCTCCTCCCTGGTCATGGGAGCCTCCAGTTCCGCCGTATCGTTGCCGTCCATCGTGTTGGGCAGATAAAACGATACCTCTGCCAGGAACCCCTCCCCTGCCGTCCGGACCGCCAGGGAGAAAAAGGGCTCCACGAAATCGCTCGTATACGAGTCCCGGATGCCTGCGTTCAGGACTTTCAGTCCAGCGGTCATCTCTCGGAGCTCATAGGTCAGAAGGCAGCTGTTGGAGTCCTTCGTCACGTTCCCGTCCCCATCGTTCCAGGTACACCGTAGGACCAGCCAGTTCCGGTCGTCGCTGGTGGGGTCACCGCTGTCTGGTGGGAATTCATAGTTCACGATGTCCAGCTTCAAGCTGGCGTCTTGGTCATGGAACAGCATGGGCCCTCCTCATCGCTCACCGTGGTGCTGGGCATAGAACGCATCGTAGTCCTCCAGCATCACCTGCAGCAGCGCCGGGATGTCCAACCCGTAGGGACAGCGGGACTTGCAGGCATCACAGTGGACACACTCCTCGATCTTGTGCATCTTGGCATGCCACTCGTCGCTCATATACGGCTGGTACGGGGAGCGGCGCAGCAGCGCGCTCATCCGGGCCGCCTGGGGGATATCGATCCCGGCGGTGCAGGGCAGGCAGTATCCGCAGCTGCGGCAGAAGTTCCCCGCCAGGTCTTTTCGGTCCTTTTCGATGATGGCCTGGATCTCCGGCGTCATATGGGGGTCGCGTTCGGTCAGTTCCAGCCACTGCGTCAGCTCCTCCTCCCGCTGGATGCCCCAGATGGGCACCACATGCGGATACTCCCGCATGAAAGCGTAGCAGGCCTCGGCGTCGTTCAGCAATCCGCCGGAGAGGCCTTTCATGGCGATGAAGCCCATGTCTGCCTCCTTACAGCGTTCCGCCAGTTCCAGATCCTGCGGTGCGGCCAGATAGCAGAAGGGGAACTGCAGCGTCTCGAACTGTCCGGAGGCGATAGCCGCATCGGCCACCTTCAGGCGGTGGTTCGTGATGCCGATGTGCCGGATATATCCCTTCTCCTTCGCTTCCAGTGCGGCCGCGAACGGCCCATCCGGATCCTCCGGATCTGGCAGCTCGGCCGGGTTGTGGAACTGGAAGAGGTCGATGTAGTCTGTCTGGAGCCTGCGCAGGCTCTCTTCGATGTGGGCCTGGACGCTCGCCTTGTCCTTGCCGCCGCTCTTGGTGGAGATCACCACGTTCTGGCGCACGTCGTGCAGGGCCGCGCCCAGCTTCTCTTCGCTGTCCGTGTAGGCATTGGCGGTATCGAAATAGTTGATCCCAGCGTCATAGGCCCGGCGGACCAGTCTCACCGCGTCCTCCTTGGATATCCGCTGGATCGGCAGGGCGCCGAAGGCCGTATGGCTCACTAAGAGCTCTGTCCTGCCCAATCTGATCATTTCCGTATGTCATCCCTCCTGTTCGCCGCGCAAATCGTCCGGCGGCTGTCCTGATGGGATCATCATACCACCATTTTCCTCCATTTGCAAATCCATCCGGGTGTGGTATGATGTCCCTATCAAACGATAGCGAGGAGGCCATCGAGATGGGAAAGGGGTCCGCGGCGCTGATCCTGCTGGCGCTGCCATGTGCCGGATGCGGCCAGACTGCTCCTGTACACCCGGGAGCGCCAGCGGTCCAGGTCCCGCAAGTACCTGCAGTCCCGGCTCCGGGAGCAGACGCTGGAGCCGTCTCTGAGACGGAGGACCACGTGCTCACCACGCGGGAGGCCACTGTGGACGGCGGCCGTACGCTGACGCTGGAAACGGTCTGGAAAAAACAGGCGGATATGGATCTCTGGGGCGTCTGGGAAGTCCGGATATCTGAAGGGGATGTCCTGCTCCAGGCCATCCCGATCCAGGAGGCCATCGACGCCGGGGACATGGACGGCATCGGCACCGGCTATACCGCCTGTTGGTCTGCAGAAGAGGCCATGTCCGTCCTGGACATGAACTTCGACGGGAGCAAGGATCTGGATCTTGTCGGCTGGATCCCTGCCAGCAACACGGTCCCCCATTATCATTGGATGTGGGACAGCGGAGCGGAGGCGTTCTCGTTCGCGCTGTGTCTCCAGGGCGCGTCTGTGGACGAGACGGCGGTCATCGCGACATACCAGTACGAGAACGGTGTGGACTATCCCGACCACTACGCCCCAGACGAGACTGGTGCCCTTGTCCTGGAGGGATGGGACGTGATGGACTGGAGCGGAAGCGGTGAGACACCGGTGGTCGAGTCCTATGAGATGCGAGACGGCCGTCTCGCTCCGGTCCTGTGAAGGAGGCGATGGGATGGGACAGGACCTGCACCTGAAGCTGACGATACGGATCTACTCTGGCGACGATCAGCGCTGTTTCGGTCCCGGTATCGCAACGCTCTTGCACCGGGTGGAAGCGCACCGATCCCTGCGGGCGGCGGCAGCTTCCATGGGGATGGCTTACTCCAAGGCGTGGCGGATCGTGCATACCGCCGAGTCCGTCTTCGGCTGCAAGCTGCTCTCCTCTACCATCGGTGGAGCTGGCGGCGGCGGCGCGGTGCTGACGGACCAGGCCGTGCAGCTGCTGGCGGCTTATGACGCGTACTGCGCGGATGTCCAGGCATACAGCCGTGCCCGGTTCGAAGAAGCCTTCGGATCCGGACTTGGGACAGGACAGAAAGGAGCGGACCGCTGAGCGGTCCGCTCCTTTGATACGCTCTCGTACCCATCACTGTCCAGCCTGCGTGGGATCTTCCTCGGTAGGGCTGGGGACAGGGTGTTCCTTATGCTCTACCATAGCGCGGATCAGTTCCACAGTGCCGCTCAACCCCAGATAGCTGGAGTCCATGCAGAAGTCATAGCTGTCCACAGCGCCCCATTTCCGAGAGGAATAGTACTCGTAATAAGAAGCGCGGCGCTTGTCAGTCTTGACGATCAAGGCCTTGGCCTTCTCCGGCGAGAGAGACTGGCGTTTCGCGACCCGCTGGATGCGCACGTCCATCGGTGCATGGATGAACAGGCTCAGGAGGTTCGGATCGTCTGCCAGCGCATAGTCCGCGCAGCGGCCGATGATCACGCAGGGGCCTTGGGAGGCGATGTGGCGGATGGTGTCGAAGGTGGCCAGATACACCTGCTGCTCCAACGAATCCCCAGCACCCGCGCCAGGCAGGCTGAACATATAGGAATCCATGGCGATGGAATACAGCAGGCTCTTGGGCCGCTCGTCAAAATTCTCGAAGATCTTCTCACATAAGCCGCTCTTCTCCGCCGCAGCCCGCAGCAGTTCTTTGTCATAGAACGGGATCCCCAGCTCTTTGGCGACACGGATGCCGACTTCCTTTCCACCGCTGCCGAACTGCCGGCCGATGGTGATGATGGTCTTCATGGATATCCCTCCTTCCTTGTTGCTTCCATTATAATCCCTTTTTGTGGAATCGTCAAACGAAACTGCAGGCCGGCTCCCTCCACGCAGGAGACAGGAAAGCCGGCGGGAGCGACATCTCCCGCCGGCATCTCGCCTGGTCCGCACAGATCGTCAAGGAACTCGATGGCCTGCAGCCTCCTCCGGCAGAGGCACGCCCAGCCGCTGGTGCATGGTCTTCTTCACTGCCCGCAGGATGTTCTCATATCCCGTGCAGCGGCACAGATGGCCGGAGAGCCGCTTGCGCAATTCGGCATCTGTGTACAGCTTGCCGCTTTCGAGGATCTCCACCGCTGTCAGGATGAATCCCGGCGTGCAGAAGCCGCACTGGATGGCTGCCTCATCCACGAAAGCCTGCTGGATATCCGAGAGCTCGCCATTGGGCCCCAGGAGCCCCTCCAGCGTACGGATCTGTTTCCCCTCCGCCCAGACCGCCAGATAGATGCAGGAGTTGAACGCCTCCCCGTCGATGAGGACGTTGCAGGCACCGCACTCGCCCACCTCGCAGCCCTTCTTCACGCTGGTCATCCGGAAGTCGTTGCGCAACATGTCCGTCAGGCTGGCCCGCACGTCCACGGTGCGCTCCACGGCTCTCCCGTTGAGCTGGAAATGGACTGTCTGATACTGCACCACATGCTTTTCCGCCATCACAACTCACCTCCCGCCAGCTCTACCGCCCGGATGAATGCCCGTTTGGCGCTCTCCACCGCGATGTGCATCCGGAAATCCTTGGCGGCCCGCCAGGAATCCCGGGGATGGCTGTCCTCCTTAACGGCCTGGGCGAATCGATCCGCTAGAGACGCGGAGAGCACCTCTCCCGCCGCCGCGGCCTCCGCATGTGCGGCCCGCAGCGGCACAGGCCCGGCCACGCCAAAGGCCACCCGCGCCCGCTCCACCCGCCGCTTGTCCGCGCTCAAGCGGACGTTGACGGAAGTGCCCAGCGTGGCGATATCCATGGCATTGCGCATAGAATATTTGATATAATGACCAAAAGTATCGATATAATCATCTTTCTGGATGAGGATGGCCGTTTGGATCTCACCGGGTCGGACATCCACCACGCCCGAGCGGATATAGAACGCCTGGATAGGCACATGCCGCACGCCTGCTGGGCCCGTCAGCTCGATGCGTGCGTCATAGGCGAAGAGCGTGGATGCAGAATCCGCGGAGGTAACGCCATTGCAGGTGTTGCCGCCAATCGTACCGATGTTGCGGATCTGCGGTCCGCCCACCTGATCCACCGCCTCTCCCAAAACGTTCATGTACTGTTGGATCAGCGGGTCACGGGTGATGTGGGAGAAGCTCGTGAGGCTGCCGATGCGCAGCGTGCCGTCCGCCTCCAGGGACACGCCCCGGAGCTCATCCAACCCGTAGATAGAAATCAGCTCCACGCCGGCCCGCTTCCCCTCCCGCATCTGCACCAACACGTCAGAGCCGCCGGCGATGATCTGGGCCTCGGGATGGGCCACCCGGAGCGCCACGGCGTCTGCGACGCTCGTGGCCTGGTACAGGGCTTTCATATCATACATCTGTAGTCCCCTCCCTCAGTCTTCGATGAGCCCGGCCTCTTTGAACTTCCGATAGAGGACGTGGGGCGTGATGGGGCAGGCATCGAACGCGACGCCTGTCGCTTGGAGGATCGCGTTGCGGATCGCGGGAGCGCCGGAACAGGCCGGCGGCTCGCCCAGGGCCTTGGTCCCATAAGGCGAGGTGGGTTCCGGGTTCTCCACGAAGGCCGCCTGGAGCCTGGGGTGATCCATGAACGTGGAGAGCTTATAGTCCAGCAGATTGCCGTTGAGGGGCCTGCCGGTCTTCTCATCGAACCGCAGCTCTTCGCTCAAACCATAGCCGATGGCCATGGACATGCCGCCGTGGACCTGTGCCTCCGCCAGAGCGGGATTGATGAGGGTCCCGCAGTCATGGACATTGACGATATCCACCAGCTCCACTTTGCACATGGGGATATCCACCTCCACCTCTGCGAAAGAACAGCCGAACGAATAGGCGTTGGACTTGATCTGCGCCGTCGTCTCCGCGGTGATGTGCTGGCTGTGTTCCAGGGAATAGAGGCTCTCAGTGGCCAGGTCGCCAAGCGTCTTGAGGACGCGGCCGTCGGATCTGCGGACGATCTTCCCATCCACCAGATCCAGATTTGCCACCGGCATCCGGGTCTGCTCATGGGCGATGGCTAGGATCCGTTCCCGCAGGGCCTTGGCGGTCTGCACGATGGAAAATCCGCCGATGTACGTCTGCCGGGAGGCATAAGCGCCGGTCCCGTAGGGGGTCACGTCCGTGTCCTGGGTAGTGACCACATGGACGTCCGCCAGAGGCACGCCCACAGCGTCCGCCACCATCTGGGAATAGGCGGTGTCGCATCCCTGTCCGATCTCCGTCTCTCCGGTCTGGAACTGGAGAGAGCCGTCCTGGTTCACCACCATCCGGCAGGAAGAGGACTCCAGAGAGATCGGCCAGACCGCAGTGTTGTACCAGAACACCGCCAGGCCCACGCCCCGGCGGATGGGACCAGTCTGATGCTGGTACTCCCGATACTTCCGCTCATAGTCGATGAGGGCCATGCCTTTGTCCATGCACTGCTCGAACGTGTCGGAATACAGCTCGTTCTTGGAAAAGGCGTCCGTGAAGCCCATGGGCATCAGATCCTTCCGCCGGAAGGCCATGGGCTCCATCCCGATCGCCTTGCAGATATCATCGATGTGGCACTCCCCGGCCCACATGGCCTGCGGGATGCCATAGCCCCGCATGGCGCCGGCCGCCGGACGGTCCGTATACACGGTCCAGCAGTCGCACTCCAAGTTGTCACAGGGATAGAGCTGCGGGAAGGCGCCCATGCCCTTGGCCACGATGCTGTGCCCGTGGGAGGCATAGGCCCCCTGGTTGGAGAACGCCTCGAACTTCCGGGCCACCAGCGTGCCGTCAGGGCGCACCCAGGAGATAATGTGCGTGCGGATGGCATGGCGCACCCGGTTGGAGACGAACGTCTCCTCCCGCGTGCACTCCAGCTTCACCAGCCGTCCCCCCACCTGGGTAGAACACCACGCGCACAGCGGCTCGTAAAGGGCGTCCTGCTTATTGCCGAACCCGCCGCCGATGTACGGTTTGACGATCCGCACGCTCCCCCAGGGCAGGCCCAGCGCCTGCCCCACCACGCGGCGGACGATATGGGGGATCTGCGTGGAGGTGACCACCACCACCCGGCCCGCCTCCATGTAGGCGAAGCATCCGTGGTTCTCGATGTGGCAGTGCTGGACAGTGGGCGTATCGTACCAGCCCTCCACTTTGATGAGGCCTGGCTCCTGGATTGCCTTTTGGTAGTCGCCCTTGCGGATGTCCGTGTGCTTCAAGACATTGCCGGGGCAGTCCTCATGGATCTGCGGCGCGCCCGGCGCCATGGCCTCCTGCACATCCAAGACGAACGGCAGCTCCTCATACTCCACCTTCAGCGCTCGGACGGCCTGGGCCGCGGCCACCTCGTCCTCTGCGATGACGGCGGCCACCTCGTCTCCATAATAGCGGACATGACGGTTGAGCAGCAGCCGGTCCGCCACGTCCTGATGGCCTGGATCCGTGGACCAGGGATGGCCTGCCGTGGGGAACGGGATATCGGGCACGTCGAAACACGTCAGCACCCGCACCACGCCGGGGATGGCCTCCGCCGCCGTGGTATCGATGGAGCGCACGAAGCCGTGGGCGATGGTGGAGTGGCAGATCTTGACGATGAGGGCGCTGCGGTCGCATAAGTCATCTGTGTACTTGGCACGCCCGGTGGCCTTTTCATAAGCGTCCACGCGGACGACGCTCTTGCCAACGCTCTTGCTCATCGGACATTCCTCCTTCATGCAGTAGAATTTCTCGCTGGGACAGGGTATACTATCAAAAACAGGTGAGAGGAGCGTCGCGTATGGACACGTCCTTGCAGCTCGGCTGCGTGGTGATGGCCGCCGGCAATGCCCGGCGGTTCGGAGACAACAAATTGGCCGCCCAACTCGAAGGGCGGAGCCTCATCCGCCGGGCGCTGGAGGCGGTCCCGGGAGAGGTCTTCCACACCGTGGTGGTGGTGACCCAGTATCCGCAGGTCATGCACCTTGCCGGGGAGTTCCGCTTCGCGGCCTTGTACGATCCGCACCCCGACTATGGGATCAGCTACACCATCCAGTTGGGCCTGACGGCACTGCGGGACTGTGACGGCGTCATGTTCCTGGTGTCCGATCAGCCGCTGCTGCGCCGCGAGAGCATAGCGGGGCTCGTGGACCTCTGGCGGCGTCAGCCGGACCGGATCGCGGCCCTTGGCCACGGCGGTGTCCGCGGGAACCCCTGCGTGTTCCCGGCTCGGCTGTTCCCGGAGCTGATGGCCCTGCGGGAAGACCACGGGGGGAACACGGTCATCCGGCGGCACGAGGAAGACTTGATCCTGCTGGAGACGGACGCCGCGGAGCTCTACGACGTGGATACGGCGGAGGCGCTGGCAGCCCTGGAAGGAGCACGCGGATGAAGCCGGATATCTTCTCCTTCGACGCCGTCCTGCGCAAGGTGCCGGACCTGGATGGGGCCTATATCGAGATCCCCTTCGACGTGCCCGCGGTCTTTGGCCGGGGGCGCGTGAAGGTGCGGGCCACCTTCGATGGCGTCCCCTATGATGGGAGCCTGGTGCGGATGGGGACGCCCGGGCACATCTTGGGCGTGCGGAAGGATATCCGGGTCAAGATCGGCAAACGCCCCGGAGACAGCATCCATGTGACGATCCAGGAACGGGCATGACCGGCAGCACGCCGGCCAGTCCGAACTCATGTGCGGCTATAGGGCGTCCCCTCCAGGGGGAGGCTGGTCCGCCGGCGGCCGTCATAGCGGTAATAGGCGTCTGCGATGGCGGGCGCCGTGGGGATGGCGGTGATCTCACCGATGCCGATGGCGCCGCAGGCGACGTCCAGGCCCGGCTTCTCCACGATGATGGGCGTGATCTTGGGGATCTGATCGGCCCGGAACAGTCCCAGTGTCCCGAACTTGGCCGTGGGCCTGCAGTCCGTCAGCGGGTAGTGTTCTGTCAAGGCGAAGCCCATCGACATGACCACGCCCCCCTCGATCTGTCCCTCGATGGAGATGGGGTTCACGGCCTTGCCTACATCGTGGGCCGCCACGATCTGGCGGATGCGGCCGTCTTCCCCCAGGATACAGACCTGGGTGGCATAGCCGTACGCGATGTGGCTGACCGGATTGGGCACTGGGGCCCCCAGCGGGTCTGTCTTGCCCAGATACTCTCCATAGAACTCTTGGCCCTCCAAGGCATCCAGTCCGCCGTCCCCCATGGCCTCCTTCAGGTCCTGGCAGGCCCGGCGCACCGCCTCGCCGGTGAACAGCGTCTGGCGGGAGCCGGAAGTGGTGCCGGAGTCGGGCGCGCAGTAGGTGTTGGAGCGCTCGTATACGATCTTCTCCCGCGGGATGCCAGTCTGGTCATAGACCATCTGGGTCAGGACGGTGCCCAGGCCCTGGCCGATGCAGGAGGCACCGGCGAAGATGTGGAGCGCACCGTCCTCCACCACCAGGCGGCAGCGGCCGGTATCCGGCAGCCCGACGCCCACGCCTGCGTTCTTCATGGCGCAGGCCAGGCCCACGTACTTCTCCTTCTCCACATAGGGCCGCACCGCCTCCAGCGTCTCTGCCAGACCAGTGGATCCGTCCACGATCTGTCCGTTGGGCAGCTCCTGCCCCGGACGGATGGCGTTGCGCCAGCGGATCTCCCAGGGCGTGATCCCCACGATGTCCGCCATCTGGTTGAGGAGCGTCTCGATGCAAAAGCATGTCTGGGTCACCCCGAAGCCCCGGAAGGCCCCGGCGGGAGGGTTGTTGGTATAATAGGCCCAGCCGTCGATCTCGAAGTTCTGGTAGTTATAGGGACCAGCGGCATGGGTGCAGGCACGTTCCAGTACCGGGCCGCCCAAAGAGGCATAGGCCCCCGTGTCAGCGATGACCTCGGCGGCCACGCCCTGGATGATGCCGTTTTCGTCACATCCGATGGAGAACTCCATTTCCATGGGATGGCGCTTGGGATGGATCAGGATGCTCTCCGCCCGGGTGAGCTTCACTTTCACCGGGCGTTTGGTGAGATAGGCGATGAGGGCCGCGTGGTGCTGCACCGTCACATCTTCCTTCCCACCGAAGCCGCCACCCACCAAGCAGTTGCGTACCTTCACCAGTTCCGCCGGCAGGCCCAGCATCCCCATGATCTCATGCTGCGTGTCATAGGCTCCCTGGTCTGTGGAGAGGACCATCACGCCCGCTCCGTCCGGATAGGCCACCGCGCACTCCGGTTCCAGGAAAGCGTGCTCCGTCCAGGGGGTGGAGAACCGCTGGGTCAGCACATGCTTGCTCTTGGCGATGGCCTCCGCCGGGTTGCCCCGCTGGATGTGCTTGTGTGCCAGCAGATTGCCGGAGCGGTGGACCAGAGGTGCGTCCGGCGCCATGGCCTCCCGCGGACTGCGGACCATGGGGAGCTCTTCGTATTCCACCCGCACCAGCTCTTTTGCCTTGGCCAAGATCTCCGGCGTCTCCGCCGCCACCAGGCAGATGGCATCGCCCAGATAGTGGGTGATGTCCCCCACGGCGATCATCGTGTCCCAGTCCTTTTTCAGATGGCCTACTTTGTTCTCCCCCGGGATATCCGCCGCCGTGAGGACACAGGCCACTCCGGGCAGGGCCTTGGCCTCCTCCGTATGGATCGCCAGGACGCGGGCCCGCGGATAAGCGCTGCGTACGGCGCTGCCGTAGAGCATCCCATCCAGATAGATATCGTCCGGATAGCGTCCCGTGCCGCAGACCTTCTCCGCCACATCCACCCGAGGCACGCGCGCACCCAGGGACCAGTCCTCCGGCGGTGGCGGGATGCTCCCTGTCCGGAACGTCTCCGCCGCCAGCAAGATGGCGTCGATGATCTTCACATATCCGGTACAGCGGCAGATGTTGTTGCGGATGGCGTGGGCCGCCGCCTCCCGCGAAGGCGCGGGATCTTTGTCCAGCAGGGCCTTGGCGCACATCACCATGCCAGGGATGCAGAACCCGCACTGGACTGCCCCGGCCGCCCCGAAGGCATAGGTATAGACGGCTTTCTCGAGATCCGTCAGCCCTTCCACTGTGAGGATCTCCTTGCCCTCCAGCTTGCTGGTCCGGGGGACGCAGGCACGGGTGGGCTTGCCGTCCACCAGCACGGTGCAGGTGCCGCAGGCCCCCTCAGAGCAGCCGTCCTTCACAGAGGTGAGGTGCAGCTCGTCCCGCAAGACGCGCAGCAGCTTTTGATCGCGGTCTACCGTCACGGACCGGCCGTTCACGGTGAATGTCGACATGATGATGACCTCCTCAGCATCCGTGCCCGCTCGCGGTCCCACGGTCTCGTCACTTGTGTCTCCAGAAAGGTCGACCTTTCCAGTTTGCTTTATTATACAATAAAACCCGCATCTGCGCAACGGGACTTTGGCAGTTTCGTTATCCTATTTCCCGGATAGCGGTGGGAGCTGCCAGCCCACGACCAGCGCACCGCGGCGGACCGAGATCACGGCAGAGGGCTCCAGGATATGGTTGCTGACGCCCAGAGGCATGTCCGGCGTGAGGACCGCGTCCTCCAGGGGATACTGGAAGCCCGTCTCGTACACGCCCTCGGCCCGGTCTCCCAGGCAGAAGGCCGAGAACAGTCCCCACTCCACGGTGCGCTGCACGGTGAGCGATTCGTCCTCGATGGCGGTCCAGAGGAAGTCGTCGTCATAGAGCCAGCCCCGAGCGCCCCGGCGGCGGAGATAGAGCAGGGTCTGGAGATTGGCCAGGGTATGGTCTGCCCGCTTGCCGCCCGTGCCGCCGTAGATATGGAACGACGTGTACCCCCTTGCCATCCCCAGCTTCACGGCGGCCAACGTATCCGTATCGTCCTTCTCCACCGGTAGCCGCTCGATCGGGACGGAGACCTGCGGGACCCCTATGGAGTCGAGATCCCCCAAGAGCAGGTCCGGGACTACGCCGGCAGCCTCGCAGGCATGATAGCCGGCATCTGCGGCGATGACCAAGTCGCCGGGCGCGGGAGCGGTCCGCAGGCCATAGAACGTACCGGCGGCGAAGATGAAACAGCGGTCCATGGAGAGCGCCTCCTTGTCGAGACATTTTTTGACAGTGTACCACGATCCGGCGGGTATGGCAAATGCCGATCCTCCTGACTCGAGCGGGAGGGGCCGTCCCTCCCGCTCGTGAGGACCGGCCCCTCCTGTCCCTCCGGTGTCTCATCACCGGGGCAAACGGTCATTGGATGTGCTCTTCACAGAAATTATCTACGACCCGGTATCCCATCTCGCCTGGCGCTGCCACAGGGAACTCCGCGATCGACGCCGGGTCGAACAGCGGACACATCCGCTTCTCCGGCTCCAGACGCAAAGGCGGCGTCCGGTCCGGAGGGGCATGAGGCGCGTCTTTCCGTTCCGGCATGATATCACCTCCCGGCTCAGTTTGTGTCGGAAACGGCCGGACCATACAAGCGTGCATCCCGCCCCGGCTCATCCTTTCCGCATCAGCCGCACGCCGGCCGCTTTGTCACCGGCCACGAACAGATGGGTATCTGCCTGGAAGCGGTACGCAGGGTCCAGCACGGGATCCAGCTCTTCTCCGTGTTTGAGGCCCAGGACGGTCACTCCGTACCGGCGGCGGACATCCACCTGCTCCACCGTCCGGCCTACCCACTCCTCCGGCGTCTCGATCTCGAACACGGCGTACCGCGGAGTCAGCTCGAAGTAATCGAACACATTGCGGGCGGAGAACCGCATAGCCGTCCGCCAGGCCATGTCCATCTCCGTGTGGATGACGTGGTCCGCCCCGATCTGCTGGAGGAACCGGATCTGTTTCTCCCGGTCCGCTCGCGCCACGACATACCGGGCCCCCAAGTCTTTCAGGGCCGCAGTCGCCTCCAGCGAGGTCTGGAGATCATCGCTCACACAGACGAAGCAGACGTCGAAATTCCGCACGCCCAGGGCCGCAAGGGTCTGCTCGTCCCGGCAGTCCCCCACGCCCGCAGCCGTCACCGCGCCTGCCAGCTGTGCCACCCGCTCTTCGTCCTGATCCATGATCATCACCTCTCCGCCCAATTCCATGAGCCGGAGAGCCAAATGGCGGCCAAAGCGCCCCAAGCCGATCACGAGGAACGAGCGCATATCCTCTCCTCCTTTCATCCGATCAATATCTTCTCCGGGACGTTCCGGAGCTTGGATGGCGGGCGATCCGGCGTCAGCGCCATCACCACCGACATACTGCCCACCCGCCCGGCGAACATCAGCCCGATCACCGTCCACTTCCCCGCAGGGGACAGCAGCGGTGTGACGCCCTGTGTCAGGCCCACGGTCCCGATGGCAGAGACGGCTTCGAATAGGGCGGCAGAGAGCGGGATGCCTTGGACACACAGCGCCATGCTCCCGGCGCCGGCGGCCGCGGCATAGAGGAACACGGCTGCGTGGGCCCGGCGGAGGGACGCCTCGTCCAAACGGCGGCCGAAGGCCTCCACGTCCCGCTGGCGCCGGACATGGGCCACAGCTGCCAGGGCCAGGGCGGCCAGCGTGTTCACCTTGATGCCCCCGCCGGTGGAGCCGGAGCCCGCGCCAACGAACATGAGCGCCATCGTCAGCAGGGTCCCGCCGCTGCTGAGGGCGGCTTGGTCCACGGTGCTGAAGCCCGCGGTCCGAGTGGTCACCGCCTGGAAGGCGCTCATGAGGAGCTGCTGTCCCAGCGGCGCTCCTGCGAACGCCTGGCGGCGTTCCAGCAGGAAGAGACCGATCGTCCCGCCTGCCAGCAGGATCGCCGTGGCTGTCACCACCAGCTTGCTGTGGAGCCGCCAGCGATGGATGTGGCGGCCATGGGTCAGCAGGTCTTCCCACACGAGGAACCCCAGGCCCCCCGCGATGACGAGCAGCATCGTCACGAGGACCGGCAGCGGCTCACCGGCGATAGAGGCCAGGGAACGGCCCGTCCCCAGCAGATCGAAGCCCGCGTTGCAGAAGGCGGAGACCGCGTGGAACACCGCCATCCAAATCCCCTGCCCCAACCCGTACCGCGGGACCGTCCAGACCGCCAGTGCCGCAGTGCCCGCCGCCTCCCATATCAGGGTGATACGCAGGACGCGGAGGGCCAGGCGCACCACGCCGCCCAGTTGCAGCGCGCCCACGCTGTCGGTCAGCAGAGTGCGCTGCCGCAGGCCGATGCGGCGGTCCAAGAGGACGGCTACTTGGGCGGAGAGCGTGACAGCGCCTGATCCCCCCGCCTGGATCAGGACCAGCAGGACCGCCTGGCCGAAGGACGAGAACTGCGTGGCGGTATCGTACAGAGAGAGTCCCGTCACGCAAGAGGCGGAGGCAGATGTGAACAACGCGTCCAGGAACGGCAGGCCGCGGCCGTCTCGCGAGGCCACAGGCAGTGCCAGCAGCACCGCTCCGGCCACGATCGCTCCGGCGAAGCTCAGAGCCAGGACCTGGACAGTATCCAGCTTTCGTCTTTGTCGGTCCATGGCGTCCTCCCCGGTGGATGTGGCTGTCCCTAGTATGTCCCGCAGCGCACCGCGCTCACGCCGGAGCGCCCATCTGTCTCGTCCGTTTTTTGATAGCGTCCGTGCGTTATATGCGCTTATCTCCGTTCCCCAGGCTGGCTGGGTACGATCAGCCCCCTGCTGGATCCGCGCATTTTTGTGAAGATCATCCAGACCAGGTCCACATCTTTCCTGTATTTTCCGTGCGATCTCCCGTCATATCCCGGATTGACATTCGTCCGCCAGTCCGCTAAAATGGAACACAACTTCCAGACGGGGCATCCCGCAGAAAGGAGCTGAGCAACATGATGACTGCCACCGCTTACACCGATCGGATGATGTCTCATGCTGCGTCTGCCGCTCGTGCAGAGGCTTCCTCCTGCGCGCGCTGCACCGCCCATACTGCCGTCTCCCTGTCCATGGACGCCATCTTGATGGCGTCCATTATTATTTGCGCCATTATTATTTGCAGCATCCTCCTGTCCCTCCTGGCAGTTTCCCTGCTGGTAGTGGTACTGGTACTGTTGGCCGTCCTGCTGATCGCGGAGCCCTCTTATACGCCAAAGATGCGAAGGCGCTTATGACTGTTTGGATACAGTGAAGCGGCCCCGCTCGATGGCGGGGCCGCTTTTTTGTATGATCTTTCAGAAAAAAGGAGTAAAAGCGATGAAAAAGAAGAAATTTTTTGCACTGGTGACAGCCATGGCCATGGTCCTGGGCCTCGCCGCATGCGGCAGTTCTGACACGCCTGCCGCCGATGAGGGCGGCACCTCTGACGAGTCCTCCACCGTCACAGCTTTCAAGATCGGCACCCTTGGGCCCCTCACTGGCGGCACCGCCATCTATGGGCAGGCCGTCGCCAACGGTGCCAAGATCGCGGTGGATGAGATCAACGCCGCCGGCGGCGATATCCAGTTCGAGATCCAGAGCGAGGATGACACGAACGATCCGGAGGCCTCTGTCAACGCTTACAATACGCTGATGGATGACGGCATGCAGATGCTGGTCGGGCCCACGACCACCGGCCCCGCGCAGGCGGTCTCCGCCGTGGCTTATACGGACCGGACCTTCATGCTGACGCCCTCCGCCTCTTCCACTGATGTCATCGACGGGAAGGACAATGTCTTCCAGGTCTGCTTCACCGATCCCAACCAAGGCACCGCCGCCGCTGACTATATGGCGGAGAACATGGCGGGCGCGAAAGTGGCCGTGATCTATCAGAACGACAGCGCCTATTCGCAGGGCATCCGGGACACGTTCGTGGCGGAAGCGGGCGTCCAGGGCCTGGAGGTCGTCTGGGAGGGCACCTTCACCAAGGATACTGCCACTGACTTCTCCGTGCAGCTGACCGCTGCCCAGGCCGCAGGCGCGGATACGCTGTTCCTGCCCTTCTACTATCAGGAGGCCTCTCTGGTCCTCAATCAGGCGGATGCCATGGGTTACGCGCCCACCTTCTTCGGCGTGGACGGTATGGACGGCATCCTGACCATGGAGGGATTCGACACGTCTCTGGCCGAGGGCGTCATGCTGCTGACCCCCTTCTCCGCGGATGCCGAGGATGAGCGCACCCAGACCTTCGTCCAGACGTATCAGGACCAGTTCGGCGAGATCCCCAACCAGTTCGCCGCCGACGCCTATGACGCTGTGTACATCCTGAAAGCCGCTCTGGAAGCCTCCGGCTGCACAGCCGACATGTCTGCCGCCGAGATCTGTGAGAAGCTGGTGGAAGTCATGCCTACGCTCTCGGTGGACGGCCTCACCGGCAGCGGGATGACTTGGGACGCTTCCGGTGCCGTGTCCAAGGCTCCCATGGCCGTGGTCATCGAGAACGGCGTCTATGTGCTCCCCTGATCCTAGCGGATCCCCACAGGGCCATATGGCCGGCCGGGAGGCCTCCATCTCCCGGCCGGCTCCCCTGCCGCTTTCCGCCTCCTCTATGGCGGAAATGCAGACGGCGCGCCCATGCGCCGTCCACATTTCTGCCATAGATCCGGCTATCCAATCTGTGTAAAGAGGTGTGATCTTATGGAATTCCTCTCCTATCTGATCAGCGGCGTCAGCCTGGGCAGCGTGTACGCCATCATCGCCCTGGGCTATACCATGGTCTACGGTATCGCCAAGATGCTCAACTTCGCCCACGGCGACGTCATCATGGTGGGCGGCTACATCTCCTTTTGCGCCATAAGTTACCTGGGGCTCCCCAGCATCGTCGCAGTGCTGCTGGCCATGCTGGTGTGTACGGTCCTGGGCGTGGTCATCGAGGGCCTGGCCTACCGGCCGCTGCGCTCCGCCCCTTCCCTTGCGGTGCTGATTACGGCCATCGGCGTGAGCTATCTGCTCCAGAATGCTGCCCTGCTGCTCTGGGGCGCCGGCGGGAAGTCCTATCCGTCGGTGGTCAGCGGCGCTTTGCAGCTCTTCGGCGGTCAGCTCAGCATCTCCTATGCCTCGATCCTGACGGTCGCCGTCTGCCTGGTGATCATGGCCGCCCTCTCCGCTTTCATCAGCGGGAGCAAGCTGGGCAAGGCCATGCGGGCCTGCTCTGAGGACAAGGGGGCCGCCCAGCTCATGGGCATCAACGTCAACGCCACCATCTCCCTGACCTTCGCCATCGGCTCCGCGCTGGCGGCAGTGGCAGGCGTGCTGCTGTGCTCCTCCTACCCCACATTGATGCCCACCACCGGCTCCATGCCCGGCATCAAGGCGTTCACCGCCGCAGTGTTCGGCGGCATCGGCTCTATCCCCGGTGCGTTCCTGGGCGGACTGCTGCTGGGCATCATCGAGGCCTTGGCCAAGGCCTATATCTCCACGAGCCTGGCGAACAGCATCGTCTTCGCCGTGCTGATCGTGGTCCTGCTGGTGCGCCCGGCCGGCCTGCTGGGCAAATATGTGCCAGAGAAAGTGTGAGGTGGCCATCATGAAGAAACTGACGATGAAATGTTCCACCCGTATGGACCTCCTCACCTATGGAGCCGTCATCCTCGCTTATGTGGTCCTGCTGGTGCTGCGGGACGGCGGCCACCTCTCCCGCTCTCTGACCGGACAGCTGGTGCCCATCTGTTGCTATGTGTCCATGGCGGTGTCCCTGAACCTGACCGTGGGCATCCTGGGCGAACTGTCTCTGGGCCATGCGGGCTTCATGAGCGTTGGCGCTTTTTCCGGCGTCATCGCGGCCATGAGCCTCCAGAGCGCCATCCCCGCCGCCCCCCTCCGGCTGGCCGTCGCCATGCTGGTAGGCGCCGGGACCGCGGCCGTGGCAGGCGTCCTCATCGGCACACCGGTGCTGAGGCTGCGGGGCGACTATCTGGCCATCGTGACGCTGGCCTTCGGTGAGATCATCAAAGAGCTGGTGAACTGCCTGCTGGTGGGCTGGGACAGCCACGGGCTCCATCTGGCGCTGAACCTCACGGGGAACAAGACCATCGCCGACCTGGGCCTGGAGGCAGACGGGATCGCCATCATCAAAGGCGCCCAGGGAAGCGCCGGCGTCACCACCATCGCCACTTTCACCGCAGGCTTCCTCCTGGTGATGATCACGCTGTTCGTGGTCCTGAACCTGCGCAGCAGCCGGGCCGGCCGGGCGATCATGGCCCTGCGGGACAACGCCATCGCCGCTGAGAGCGTGGGATTGGACCTCACGCGCTATAAGATGATGGCCTTCGTCACCTCCGCCGCCCTGGCAGGTGCCGCAGGCGCTCTGTATGGCCTGAACTTCTCCTCTCTCCAAGCTACGAAGTTCGATTTCAACACGTCCATCCTCATCCTGGTGTTCGTGGTGCTGGGGGGCCTTGGGAACATGCTGGGCTCCATCGTGGCCGCCGCGGCCCTCACCATCCTCCCTGAGGCCCTGCGGAGCTTCGCGGACTATCGGATGCTGGTGTATGCGATCGTGCTGATCCTGGTGATGCTGCTCACCAACGACCCCACCCTGCGGGCATACCGGGACAGGATCCTGGCCGCCCTCTCTGGCAAGCGGCCTGGAAAGGAGGCGCTCTGATATGTTTTCCAAGCTCGTCCCTGTCCCCTCCGGCGCCATGGTGCCGGATCGGGACGTCGATAAGTCCCCCATCCTGGAGTGCATCGACCTGGGGATCACCTTCGGCGGACTGAAAGCGGTGGAGGATTTCCGCCTGACCATCGGCCGCACGGAGATTGCCGGCCTCATCGGCCCCAACGGTGCCGGCAAGACCACAGTGTTCAACCTGCTCACCAAAGTCTATCAGCCCACCAAGGGCACCATCCTGCTGGACGGCCAGGACACCCACAGCATGAACACCGCGCAGGTGAACCGGGCGGGCATCGCCCGGACGTTCCAGAACATCCGCCTGTTCGACAAACTCTCTGTAGAGGACAATGTGAAAGTGGGCATGGACGCTCAGATGCACTATGGCATGTGGAGCGGCATCTTCCGCCTGCCTGGTTTCTGGAAAGAGGAGAAGGTCGCCCACGAGCGGGCCTTGGAGCTGCTCTCCATCTTCGATATGCAGGATCTGGCGGGCGTCCAGGCCGGCTCTCTCCCCTACGGTGCTCAGCGCCGCCTAGAGATCGTCCGGGCCTTGGCCACGAACCCCTCCCTGCTGCTGCTGGATGAGCCGGCAGCAGGCATGAACCCCTCAGAGACGGCGGAGCTCATGGAGAACATCCGCAAGATCCGCGACATGTTCCAGATCGCTGTGCTGCTCATCGAGCACGACATGAACCTGGTGATGAACATCTGCGAAGGCATCTGTGTGCTCAACTTCGGCCGCATCATCGCAAAGGGCAGTCCGGCGGATATCCAATCTGACCCAGCCGTCATCGAGGCATATCTGGGCAAGCAGAAGGAGGCGTAAGGCATGGGAACGATATTGAAAGTCGAGGACCTCAACGTCTTCTACGGCAGCATCCATGCGGTCAAGGGCGTCTCTTTCCAAGTGGAGCAGGGGGAGATCGTGACGCTGATCGGTGCCAACGGCGCCGGGAAATCCACCACCCTGAACACCATCGCGGGCCTGCTCCACAGCCGGAGCGGCTCCATCTCCTTCCTGGATGGACCGCTGGGGAAGGTGCCGCCCCATAAGATCGTCTCCAAGGGATTGGCCCTGGTCCCGGAAGGGCGGCGGGTCTTTTTGCAGATGACCGTCCAGGAAAACCTGGAGATGGGCGCCTATACCCAGCCCGGCGCCAGTTTGGAAGCAGACCTGGACCGCGTATACCAACAGTTCCCCCGTCTCCAGGAGCGGCGCAAGCAGGTGGCCGGGACCCTCTCCGGCGGCGAGCAGCAGATGCTGGCCATGGGCCGGGCCCTCATGAGCCATCCCAAGCTGCTGATGCTGGATGAGCCCTCCATGGGCCTTGCCCCCATCCTGGTGGAGCAGATATTCCAGATCATCCGCTCTCTCCACAAGTCGGGCACCACGATCTTGCTGGTGGAACAGAACGCCCAAGCGGCACTGTCCGTCGCCGACCGCGGCTATGTGCTGGAGACCGGGCGCGTCGTGGCCTCTGGCACGGGCGCGGAGCTGTTGGCCTCCCCCGATATCAAGAAGGCCTATCTGGGCGGCTGAGGCAGCCCGCCTGCTCTCCGCTCATCGGACGCACACCGGAGCGTCCTCCAGATCCAGCAGGAAGGCTGATGGGCGGCCTCAAGACCGGCGTTTCCCGCAGGGTCACACGGGATGCACCGCAGCATGACATGAGCGCACTGGGTATCTGATAAGCGGCAGCCTCCTTCCTTTGGAGGGCTGCCGCTTGCTGTGTATGGCCAATATCTCGCGGCCTCCACTTCGTCAACATACGCCGCAAGGCGGCACGAGGGACGCTCCAGGTCCGTCCAGGAGCCCGGATGACAATCCGGGATATCTCTGATGGATCGCTCCGGCAAAACGGACTCCCGCCATGGACATGTTCCCATCGCAAAGGGATCGTCCCTGTTCGATGGCACATTACATTATACATTATATAAAATATAGAACTGCCATCTATCTGCTGTCGGATGTCTCTTATCCTGATGACAGCACCGCATCGCCCGTCCAGCGGGAGATCGTAAGCAAGGAAGGCGCTGGACAGGGCAGAGGAGCGGCAGCAAAATGCTGCCGCTCCTCTGCCCTGTCTGCTGCTCATCCTCTCCCCCGGTCCCTCTCCGGGAGCAGGCACAGCCCCCCTGTCCGGCGCGTCGCGTCCAGATCGATGAGCCGCTGATTGGCGCTGCCCCGGAAGCGCAGGGAGATGTCCTTCAGCTCCTCCACGAAGCGTCCGTCCACCAACACGTTTAGCAAAGAGAGCATCTCATCCGTCACTTCGCAGCGGGGATGGCTGCCGTCACAGGTCAGCTCCTCATAGGTGAAGCCGGAGAACGCCCAGATGTCTTTCTCCGGATAAGCCGCCCGCACCCGCCGCAGGAACGGGACCAGCGTCCGCTGGTTCTCCGGCTCGAAGGGCTCACCGCCCAGCACCGTCAGTCCATTGATATAACTAGGGGCCAGCATGGTCAGCAGCTGCTGCTCCGTCTCCTGCGTGAAGGGCTGCCCATAGTCGAAGGCCCAGGTCTGCGGCTGGAAGCAGCCCTTGCAGTGGTTGGTGCAGCCGGAGACGAACAAGCTCACCCGCACCCCCTCGCCGTTGGCGATGTCGCAGTCTTTGATCTCGCCGTAGTACATGGTGGTCCTCCCAATTACGTGTCCACAGACACGTAACAGAATCCAATCGTTTTTCCCGGGGTCCTGCACCTCGGGAAAAACACCGCTCGGCTTGCAAATGTGCGAGCGCAGCGAGTGCGCGCGGCAAGCCGCATCCCTTCCTCCGAAAGGCTTGCCTTTCGGGGGAGGATCCGCCCGCTCCGCGAGCGGGCGAGGGGGCCATCGCAAGGGCTGTGCCGCACAGCGGCGCGCCCTTGCGTATCTAGGGGGGGGGGACGCAGTCCCCCCCTAGAGTGCTTACAGATGCAGCACCCGGTCTCGGATCTCCTGGGTCCGCCCCTGGTTCCAGAACTGGGTCCCGATATAGCCGCAGGTCCGCCGGGCCACGTTCATCTTGTCCTGGTCCGTGTTTCCGCACTTGGGACACTTCCAGACGAGCTTCCCGTTCTCCTCCACGATCTGGATCTCACCATCCCAGCCGCAGACCTGGCAATAATCGCTCTTGGTGTTGAGCTCCGCGTAGATGATGTTGTCATAGATGAACTTCATCACCTGGAGCACCGCCTCCAGATTGTCCTGCATGTCCGGCACTTCCACATAACTGATGGCGCCGCCGGGGGACAGGGCCTGGAACTGGGCTTCGAACTTGAGCTTCTCGAAGGCGTTGATGTCCTCTGTCACATGGACATGGTAGCTGTTGGTGATGTAGCTCTTGTCGGTGACCCCTTCGATGATGCCGAACCGGCGCTGGAGACACTTGGCGAATTTATAGGTGGTGGACTCCAGCGGCGTGCCGTAGAGGGAGAAGTCGATGTCGCTCTCCTCCTTCCACTTCTTGCAGGCGTCGTTCATGTGCTGCATCACCTGCAGGGCGAAGGGGGTGGCGGAGGGGTCCGTGTGGCTCTTCCCGGTCATGTACTTCACGCACTCATAGAGGCCGGCGTACCCCAGGGAGATGGTGGAGTAGCCGTAGTAGAGCAGCTTGTCGATGGTCTCGCCCTTCTTCAGCCGGGCGCAGGCGCCGTACTGCCACAGGATGGGGGCCACGTCGGACACCGTCCCCTTCAGCCGCTCGTGGCGGCACATCAAGGCCCGGTGGCACAGCTCCAGCCGCTCGTCGAATATCTTCCAGAACTTGTCCAGGTCGCCGCCGGAAGAGAGGGCCACGTCGGGGAGGTTGATGGTCACCACGCCCTGGTTGAAGCGGCCGTAATACTTGTGCTTGCCCGGCTCGTAATTCCCGGCATTGGCGATGTTGCCGATGCCGGCATCCGTGAAGCGGTCCGGCGTCAGGAAGGAGCGGCAGCCCATGCAGGTATACACATCCCCCTTGAGCTCCAGCATCTTCTTGGCGGAGATGTAGTCAGGCACCATGCGGCGGGCGGTACACTTGGCTGCCAGCTTCGTCAGATACCAGTAGGGGGAATCCTCGTGGATATTGTCCTCCTCCAGCACATAGATCAGCTTGGGGAAGGCGGGCGTGATCCACACGCCCTTCTCGTTCTTCACGCCCTGATAGCGCTGTTCCAGCGTCTCCTCGATGATGAGGGCCAGATCCTTCTTCTCCTGCTCGTTCTTGGCCTCTCCCAGATACATGAACACGGTGACGAAGGGAGCCTGGCCGTTGGTGGTCAGCAGTGTCAGCACCTGGTACTGGATGGTCTGGACGCCACGGCGGACCTCGTCCCGCAGGCGGGTCTCCACCAGCTCCTCGATCTTCTCCCGAGAGGGCTGGATGCCCAGGCTCTCCATCTCCTGCTCGACGACGCCGCGGATCTTTTTCCGGCTCACATCCACGAAGGGGGCCAGATGAGCCAGAGAGATGGACTGGCCGCCATACTGGTTCGAGGCCACCTGGGCGATGATCTGAGTGGCGATGTTGCAGGCGGTGGAGAAGCTGTGAGGCCGCTCGATCAGAGTGTCCGTGATGACGGTGCCGTTTTGCAGCATGTCCTCCAGGTTCACCAGATCGCAGTTGTGCATGTGCTGGGCGTAATAATCCGAGTCATGGAAGTGGATGATGCCTTCCCGGTGGGCCTCCACGATGTCAGCGGGAAGCAACAGCCGCTCGCTCAGGTCTCTGGAGACCTCGCCGGCCATATAGTCCCGCTGGGTGGAGTTCACCACCGGGTTCTTGTTGGAGTTCTCTTGCTTGGCCTCCTCGTTGCAGCACTCGATGAGGCTGAGGATCTTCTCATCGGTGGTGTTGCTCTTGCGCACCAGAGACCGGGTATAGCGGTAGGTGATGTAATTTTTCGCCACCTCGAAAGCGCCGTGGGCCATGATCTGATATTCCACCAGGTCCTGGATCTCCTCCACGGATGGAGAGCGGTTCATCTTCTGGCAGCTCAGCTCCACCGACTCGGCGATCCGCTGGATCTGCATCGGCGTCATGCGGATCTTCTCCTCCACACTGCCATTGGCCTTCGCGATGGCCGCCATGATCTTCGTGATATCGAAAACGACCTCTGTCCCGTTCCGTTTGATTACTTTCATTGTGGACACCTACTCCGCTCCATTTTATATATTTTGTGTTGGAGCTATTTTACCACACAAGATATGGTCATTAAAAGTGGCAAAAGCAACGATCTTCATAGTTTGTACATTTTGTGCCGCATGAGCGTCTCATGGGAGACACAAGGCTGCTCCCCCGTCAAAACGCCGATGCATCTGTGCGGCGAGGACTCCCTGGCCGGTGCGCGGGACCGGACCGATCAAAGTGGAGGATCCTGCCCCGTCAGCGCCAGGAAAAGTCCCGCGCATCCCTCCCGCACATCTTTCCAAGTGGCCTCGAAATCCCCAGTATACCAGGGATCCGCCACTTCGCCCGGGCGGGCGGTATAGTCCATCAGCAGGTGGAGCTTCTCCTGTCTGTCTCCGCCGCAGATCCGGCGCATGCCCTGCAGGTTCGCTCGATCCATCCCGATGAGCAGGTCCCACCGCTCATAGTCCTCCTGCTGCAGTTGACGAGCCCGTTTGCCCTCGCATCCGATCCCGTGGCGGGCCAGTTCCCGCCGGGCGGGCGGATATACAGGCCGCCCGATCTCCTCCGTGCTGGTGGCTGCCGACGCGATCTGGAACCGGTCAGCTAGTCCTGCCCGCTCTACCAGGTCTCTCATCACGAATTCCGCCATAGGGCTCCGACAGATATTGCCGTGGCAGATGAATAGTATTTTTATCATATCTCCTATATCCCTTCAAAAGCCTTCAAACCTTGATATTACAGGCTTTCCGGCGCTTTTTTCAATTTTTGTGTTTTGCCCAAAACCCACGCTGTCCTTCGTAAATCTACGCAGATCTACGGGCAAATGGTGTAGTAACTTGGTGCGTTTACCTGATCTTCTCTGCTTTTCCGGCGTTCCGATATTCCTGAAATCTATACAGTCCTCTGAGGATCAACTCGAAAAGACGCTGGCGGTCATTTCCAACGTACTTTGCACGGATCCTTACAAACGATCTCTTGATGAACAGAGGATATTAAAAACGATACTGTCAAGATCACCAGCCATCAAAAACAGCCCGGTCAGCTTCCGACGCAAGAGAATATGAAAGCTGCCGTTGTGGGAATGAGGGCTCCTGCAACAGCACTTCGTCTTTTAAGGATGATATACACTTTTTATTTCTTTTCTATGATATAGGACTGCAGGCTTCTCTGACAACCATTCTTTTCATAAAATGCTTCAATCCCTGGCTGTGAGCCAAAATATAGCCTGGTCGGGGTGCTCTCCCTAGCAAGTTGGAGAAGTCGGCTCCCAATTCCTTTCTTCTGATACTCTGGCAGCACAAGCAGCTCTGTAATTGTACCAAAAAAGTAACCATCTGACAGGATACGCAGACAGCCTACGAGTTCATCCCCATCATAAGCAGTTATATTCAAGGTTTTAGATAAAGCGCCTCGTGTTTTATCTATGTCATAATTTCCTGGCCACACCTTATTTACAAACGCAACAAATTCAGGTGCTTTTAGCATTTTATCATCAATTTTGTATTCCATTACTCAATTGCCTCTCTTCCGATCCTCTTCTCTTCCCATTGCTTTCAATGTGACTTTTGGAGGCATCTCAAAATGCCTTAATTTCTCGCTATTTTTTAAAATTTCATAACAGGGCAGAGATGTATATGATAATAATTTAATTACTGCAACACCAAAGTACAGGCACACACCTGAAGAACAGGCCTTTTCTCCAATGATAC
>CALXDL010000050.1 GCA_944387055.1 uncultured Oscillospiraceae bacterium | reverse complement strand
CCGCCGCCGATGCACAGGGTGGCCAGGCCCTTCTTGGCCTCGGGCCGCTTCTGCATCTCGTGGAGCAGGGTGACAATGATACGGGCGCCGGAAGCACCAACGGGGTGACCGATGGAGATAGCGCCGCCGTTGACGTTGACCTTGCTCATGTCGAAGCCCAGCTCACGGGCCACGGCGATGGACTGAGCGGCAAAGGCCTCGTTGGCCTCCACCAGGTCGATGTCGTCGATCTTCAGGCCGGCCTTGGCCATAGCCTGACGGGAAGCGGGCACGGGGCCCACGCCCATGATCTTGGGATCCACGCCGCCCTGGCCCCAGGAGACCAGCTTGGCCATGGGCTTCAGGCCGTACTTCTCCACAGCCTCGCCGGAAGCCAGCACGATGGCGGCAGCGCCGTCGTTGATGCCGGAGGCGTTGGCGGCGGTCACGCGCTGCTGGCCCTTGTCGTCCGTCTCCTGGATGCCGGTGGGCTCAAAGGTATGGACCACCTGGGGCGCGGGAGACTCGGGACCCACGGGGAACGCGCCGCGCAGCTTGGAGATGCCCTCGGCGGTCACGCCGGCGCGGGGGAACTCGTCTACCTTGAACTCCACGATGTCCTTCTTGACCTTCACGGGCACGGGGACGATCTCAGCCTCGAACCTGCCGGACTTCTGGGCGGCCTCGGTCTTCTGCTGGGAGGAGGCGGCGAACTCGTCCATCTCCTTGCGGGTGATGCCCCACACATCGGCGATGTTCTCCGCGGTGGTGCCCATGTGATAGTTGTTGTAAGCGTCCCACAGGCCGTCCTTGATCATGGTGTCGATCATCTGGGTGTGGCCCATCCGCGCGCCGTAGCGGCCGGTGGGGACAGCGTAGGGAGCGGCGCTCATGTTCTCCGTGCCGCCGCAGACGATCACGTCGGCGTCACCGGCCAGGATGGAGCGGGCGCCCTCGATGACAGACTTCATGCCGGAGCCGCAGACCATGCCGACGGTATAGGCGGGCACAGAATAGGGGATGCCAGCCTTGATGGAGACCTGGCGGGCCACGTTCTGGCCCTGGGCAGCCGTCAGGATGCAGCCGAACATGACCTCATCCACCTGCTCGGGCTTCACACCGGCGCGAGCGAGCGCCTCTTTGACGACGATCGCGCCCAGGTCGGCGGCAGGGGTGTTCTTCAGCGCGCCGCCGAAGGAACCGATGGCGGTCCGGCAGCAGTTCACGACATAAAGATCTTTCATGATGTTCCTCCATTTTCATGTTTTTTGAGGCAGCGAGGCGGCTTGCCCGGCCATGCCCGCTGTCAAGGATCTACAGGTGGCAGATGTTCACGGGGAGATCGCTAAATTTTTGACAAGTCGGCAGGCATCACCCTGCCTACAGGTCTGATTATAGAGGGTTTGTCCGCCTGCGTCAATGCCGATTTCTCCCTGCGGCCGAATTTTGTTAAAACTTTGACAAAATTCGGCCCATTTTGGTCAAGGTGACGGATCTGGAAGGCCCTGTGTCGCCCTCATCACCGGCCAGCGGTCTCTCCGCCGGCCGCCAGCTCGGCCCGCGCCTGGGTCAGCGCGTCGTAGAACGCGGCGGTATCCAGGTCCCGGTACGCGCTGCCGGCCTCCACCTCCGCGCTGTCCGCGGCGGCCTGGAGCTGCTGGTCGAACCAGCCGCCTGCGGCGGCCTCCTGATCCAGCGGCTGGCGCAGCAGGATGTAGAAGCTCTCTTCCGCCTCTACGATGCCGCTCCACTGTCCCTCCGACAGGGCCTGCACCGCATCCTGGCAGACCGCCGGCAGGGCGTCCGTCCCCGGGGCGAAGGTGCCCTGACCAGAGCCCTCTGCGCCATACTGTTCCGTCAGGTCCGGGAACGCCGCTGCCGGGTCCGCGCTCTCGTTGAGGGCCGCGAAGGCCTCCCCCGCCCGGACGCGGGCGGCTTCGGCATCCTCCCCCACGGGCATCCGCATCCAGGCCACAGTGAACAGCCCCTGCTCCTGGGCATAGGACTCGATGGCCCCCGGCGCCGGGTACAGCGCGCTGCCCTCCGTGCGGGAGAGCTGATAGAGCTGGCGGTAGAGGTAGTGGTCGGCACACAGCCGCTCCGCTCCGGCGCGGTCCAGGCCCATCCCGGCCAGCGCCTCCAGATATGCCGCTTCGCCGCCGTAGGCCTGGGCCTTGGCGTCCCAGTCGTCCGACATGTCCGCCCGGTCCTCCTCTGTCAGCACGCATCCATATGTCTCGGCCCAGTCCTCCACGGTGGCATACAGCGCCGCGCTCCGCAGGGCCTGTTCCTTGGCGTAGTCCCCCAGCGTCTGCCCGGAGAGGTCCTCGTCCCAATCCAATGCAGTGCCCTCCGCCTGGTACTGCGCGGCGATACTGTCACAGGTGACCGCCAGCCAGTAGAGATACGCCTCCGCCTCCACCGGCCGGCCGTCCACCGTCACCAGCCGTTCCTCCGGGTCCAGGCCGGCGGCCCGGGCCAGCAGATCCGCTTCCCCGGATCCGGTGCCGCAGGCCGTCAGCAGCAGGACGGCCGCCAGGGTCGGCAGCAGGGCTTTCCTCCGTGTCATCGCATGTCCTCCTCCGCGTGTAGGATGTCCCATCCTATGCGCGGGGCGGGCCGTTCATTCCGGCGTACCGGACACTGTCAGCTCCAAGTCCTCCACCAGTTCCAGCGCGCTTTCCAGCACGTTGTCCCCCGGGCGGAGCTTGAGCGTCAGGGCCGGCACCTCGCCAGCCGCCAGGGTCAGGCGCTGGCGGTATTTCCCCAGGGCGCAGACGGCCACCAGGGCCTCCGTCCGGAACACGCCCAGCTGGAAGCGCAGCGTCCGCCCTTTTTGAGAGATGTCGCACACGCCGGCCTTGGCGGCTGCCGCCCGCAGCAGCGCCACGTCCAGAAGGGCCAGGACGCTCTTGGGCGTCTCGCCGTAGCGGTCCAGCATCTCGTCCAGCAGATCGTCGGCGTCTTCGTTGGTGCGGATCGCGGCGATGCGCCGGTACAGGTCCATCCGCTGTTCCGGGGAGGGCACATAGTGCTCCGGGATGTTGGCGTCCACGGTCAGGTCCGCGGAGCACTCCGTCTCGATCTTCTTCTCTTCGCCCCGTTCCTCCAGCACCGCCTCTTCCAGCAGCTTCAGATACAGGTCATACCCCACGCTCATGAGGTAGCCGGACTGCTCGGGGCCCAGCAGGTTGCCCGCGCCCCGGATCTCCAGGTCCCGCATGGCGATCTTGAAGCCGGAGCCGAACTCCACGTACTCCCGGATGGCCGCCAGGCGCTTGGCGGCCGTCTCCTGG
>CALXDL010000049.1 GCA_944387055.1 uncultured Oscillospiraceae bacterium | reverse complement strand
GATGATAAAATGGTGATAACCTTCAACTACAAGGACGGGACGGACACCATCACTTTTGATGACCTCAAGACCGCCCTTGCCGATATGAAAACAGGTTCGGATTTGGATTGCTCAACGGCACCAGCTCGTCGCAAGCGATATGTCGCTTGCGACGAGCTTTTTCATTTCATTGCAAAGCTCATCGCGCGCTCATTCTGGCTGCTTCTCGCTTCCAAACCGGACCCGCTATCGCTTGAGCTCCGGTTTGGGTCCGCCGCTGCGCGGCGGTTTTGTCTGCCCTTGGGAAAATATCGATT
This sequence comes from uncultured Oscillospiraceae bacterium, assembly GCA_944387055.1. Taxonomy (GTDB): domain Bacteria; phylum Bacillota; class Clostridia; order Oscillospirales; family Oscillospiraceae; genus Oscillibacter. The sequence continues at coordinate 8,481 of CALXDL010000049.1, read as the reverse complement.
TTGACCGTCCTTTCCACATCGGAGCAAGCTTTGTATCGCGTGCTCCGACTTTTTTAAGAGTCAGAGCATGCTCACGCCGCTGCTCCTCCTTTCCAGACCGGACCCGCTTCGCTGGGGTACGCTTTGACAGGAGCGCTTCTGGCAGGTGACCGATCGGCCGACATGGATGTTCCTATAAGGAAAATAAAGGGAAGTTCAAAGCGCTTTTCGTAGCAATGGGATGCGGCCAATTCTGCATCGATGCTTTTGCAGCAGGCAGAGCGCGCTCGTGCCCTTGTCTATCCTTCCACTGTTGAGACCACTTCGTTGGCCCCTCATTTTGAAAGCCGCCTTTTTGCCTGCCCAGCAGGATACGAGCATGATCGTCTGTTCCAAGAGAGGGCATGGCCATGGGCCATGCCCTCTCTTGTGTCTCATCGGCCGTCAGCCCGCAGTCTGTCCCATGGCAGAGGACCATCTCTGCTCGTCCATTCGCTCCAGAACGCTCAAGCCAGTGTCCAACTTTGGCTTTGGGCTTGGAGCCTTACCATGCGGGCATAGAGGCCGTCCTTTCGCAGCAGCGCCTCCGGTGTCCCCTCCTCCGCCACGGTGCCGCGGTCGAGCACCACGATCTTGTCTGCGCCTGCCACGGTGCGCATCCGGTGGGCGATGACCAACACCGTCTTGTCCCGGATGAGGCGGGAGAGGGCAGTCTGGATGAGCGTTTCATTCTCCACATCCAGGGAGGCTGTGGCCTCGTCCAGCAGAATGATGGGGGCGTTTTTGAGAAAGGCACGGGCAATGGAAATGCGCTGGCGTTCACCACCAGAGAGCTCGCAGCCGTTCTCACCGATAGTTGTGTTGTATTTGTCCGGCAGCTTTTCTGCGAACTCGTCCACGTTGGCCAGTCTGGCGGCGGCCAGCACCTCCTCGTCGGTGGCGTCTTTGCTGCCGATGCGGATGTTTTCCAGAATGGTGTTGTCAAAGAGGGTCACGTCCTGGAACACGATAGAATAGAGAGACATCAGCGTCTCTGGGTCGACGCGGGAGATGTCCATGCCGCCCACAGTGATCGTTCCTCTGTCCAGATCCCAGAAGCGGGCAGCCAACCGAGACACAGTGGTCTTGCCGCCGCCGGAGGGGCCTACCAGGGCAGTGACCTCTCCCTGTTTGGCGGTGAAAGAGACATCCTGTAAAACCGTTTCCCCGGTGTTGTAGGCAAAGCCCGCATGGTCAAACACGATGTCGCAGCCGTTGTTGGTCAGGCGGCTATCCCCCTGCTGGATGGGGTGATCGAGGACCTCGTTCATCCGGGCGATGTTGGTGCGGGTGGAGATCACCGCCGCCAAGTTTTGCAGGGCGCTCTGGAGCGGATCATACAGGCGGGATACCACCAGCAGGAACAGGAAAAAGGTGAGCACATCCAGTGTTCCCTGCAGCAGCAGGACGGAACCCACCAGGGCCACGGTGGCGATCCCCAGCTTCAGAATGAGGGAGGCGCTGACCACGAAGGCCGCCAGTCCAAATTCGCTGAAGATGCTCCGGCGCTCCACCGCCCGGATCTTCTGCTCCAACCCACAAAGATACCCATTCTCCGCATTGTTGGCCTTCAGATCCTGTACGGCCTCGATGCATTCCTGGATACCGTCGGCGCAGGCCATTTTGGCGTCCATTGCTTTCTGGTTCAGCCGCTCCTGCACTTTGGCCGAGCCGCCTACGATGGCGAAGGACACCGGCAGTACCCACAGGGCGGCCAGGGCCATGCGCCAGTCAAAGGCCAGCAGGCTGACGGAGATCAGCACAGTGGAGATGATGGACCCGGCCAGCTCCGGGATGAAATGGGAAAAGCTCTGCTCCAAAAAGGTGCAGTCCGCCATAATGGTGCTGGTCAGGTCCGCCAGGTCCTTCTTCCCGAAAAAGGACAGGGGGATCTTCCTGAGCTGTTCCGCCAGGGTGATGCGACGCACGCCGCTCTCCACATAGGTGGCGAAGTAGGTGGCATTGTACTGGAGATAGGTGGACAGCAAGATCAGCCCTACACACACTGCGCAGCCTGCTATGTAAAAGGCGACTTTCCCAGCCGGGATACTGCCGCCCAGCAGGTCACCTACCAGGGCGTACAGAAGTCCCACCGGCAGCATGAAAGTGATGTGCTGGAACACACAGGCGATGCAGCCCTTCACCAGATCCTTTGCGCCCTGCTCTGACAGGGCATACTTTTTTTGCAGACGTTTGATCATTGCTTTCACGCCTCCTTTGCGACCTTCCACTGGACCGAGGTCTGATAGTTATCCCACATCTTGCGGAACAGCCCGTTTTGCTCCAGCAGCTCCCGGCTGGTGCCGTGCTCTGCGATCTCCCCGTCCTGGAGCACATAGATATGGTCTGCATTGGCCACGGTGGACAGCCGGTGGGCGATCATGATCACCGTTTTTCCCTGGGATAATCGGGAAAACGCCGCCTGCACGCGGGATTCATTGTCGGGATCAGCGAAGGCCGTAGCCTCATCCAGGATCAGGATGGGGGCGTCTTTCAGCATTACCCGCGCGATGGCAATGCGCTGCTGTTCCCCGCCGGAGAGGTAGACCCCCTTGGTGCCGATCACTGTATCCATCCCCTGGGGCAGCTTTTCCAGGATGTCATCACACTGGGCGTTGTGAAGGGCCTCCAGCACCTCCTCCCGTGTGGCATCCGACCTGCCCAGGCGCACATTGTCCAGAATGGAGGCTTTGATGAGGCGGCTGTTCTGGAATACGAAGGAGACCGTGTCCATCAGTTCCTCCTTGGGGATTTCTCGCACATCCACGCCGCCGATCTTTACGTTTCCGCCCTGGGGGTCAAAGAAGCGGGAGATGAGATCGGCCAGCGTTGTTTTGCCGCCGCCGGAGGGCCCCACAAAGGCCACCCTCTGCCCGGCGGGGATCGTCAGGGAGATGTCTTTCAGCACCTCATTTTTCCCGTCATAGCTGAAATGGATGTGGGAGAGTTCCAGGTGGCTGCCCTTGGGATGTTGGGGATGGCTCGTCTCCTTGAGAGGCTGTAGGTCCAGTACGCTGTCGATCCGCTGGAGGGCGTCATCCACGATCATGGCATTCTCGCTTTGGAACATGATGCGAGTCAGGGTCACGGAGATGATGGGCGTGATGATGATATAGAACATCAAATCCAGCAGGAACTCCGGTGTTACGCCGTCTTGGGTCAGGAGCAGTGCCCCGGCGATGAGGAACCCAAACACCCCGTTGACGGCGGCGGTGTAGAGCATCATGGGCAGGCGCAGCTCCTTTGTGTAGGCGATGACCCACACCTGGTAGCGGTCGATGGAGCCTTTGAACTTTTTGAAGGAGAAGATGGTCTGTCCGAAGGTCTTGACCACTGGGATGCCCCGGACATACTCCACCGCTTCGTTGGACATATCGTCCAGGGCGTTCTGGTATTCCTTCATCTTCTGCCGCATCCGCGCTCCGGTCATCATCATCATGATGAGGAAGGCCAGCAGCACCGGGGCCAGACTCAACAGCCCCAGCCGCCAATCGAACACGAGCAGCAGCACCAACAGGCCGCAGGGGGTCGCGATGGCCCCCGCCCGGTCGGGGAGCTGGTGGGCTAGGTAGGTCTCGGTGGCGGCGCTGGACTCATTGACGATCTTCCGCAGCCGCCCGCTGCCGAACCGCTCCGCCGCTCCCAAGGGTAACTTGACGATATGCTCCATGGCGGCAAGGCGCAGGTTGGTGGCGATGCGGAAAGCGCCTATGTGAGAGCACATCAGAGCGGCGATATAGACCAGCACCGCGATCACCGCAAACAGCACCGCCATCCAGCCGTTTCTCACCAGGTCCTGAGCCAGGCTGAGATCCGGTGCTACTGCCAGCACTTCCCGGACGACCTGCCAAATGTACCAGTAGGGGACCAGCGCCAGGAGGGCGCTGAGAGCGGAGAGCACCCAGGACGCATAGGTCAGGTATTTGTGGCTGCCTGCATACCCCAGCAGGCGCTGTAAATTGGATGGTTTCTTCAACAGGAACTCCTCCTTTGCCTTTGGATTTTTATGATACAGGAGGCCCGCTGCGGACTTCCACATATCTGAAGTTAGTTAAAACTAACTTATATTCAAAAATTATAGGGCGTTACTGCCCCATAATCTTCATCCAGCCAGCGGTATAAAAGGCCCGCATCTCCCGCAGGTAGTTTTCCGCCTCGTCTATGGGCATGGCATGGATGATCAGCTCAAAGAAGGTGCGGAACATCCCAGTGATCAGGATGTGTTCCAGCCGCAGGTCGATGTCCGGGACGGGACGGCCTAACTCCTCCAGCACCTGAAAATAGTTGTGGGTGGCGTCGGTCTCGATCTGCACCATCTCATCCACCAGCCCGGCAAACCGGGTGCCATCCGCACAGCACAGCAGCAGTTGGCAGTCCTCCAGATGTTCATAGGCATAGTGGAGCATATCGAACATACACGCGCCGGAGAAATCACTCAGCACTTCCGGCTGACGCTGGTAAGGCAGATGGGCAAATTCCTCCTGGGCCTGGCGGAACCGGCCCAGAAGATAGCGATAGTGATCCTCCACCAGCGCAGCGAACAGCTCTTCTTTACTTTTGTAGTAGCCGTAGAAAGCCCCGGTGGTCATGCCCAGAGACTTGACAATGCTTCGCAGGGACGCACCATGAAAACCCCGTTCCCGGAATTCCTGCCGGGCAGCCTGATGGATGCGCTGCAAAGTAGATACGGGCGACATTGGCTCCACCTCTGGGATAACAGTGTGATATAACGATGTTATATTTATAGCAGAAGGCAGGACACTTGTCAAGGGAAAGACCGATCTCCAGCCGGACATCGGTTTTCCCAAAGAGGTGCATACCGCCTTTGACGATGCGGGCAGACATACGAGGGGGACTTTTGACGCGGCCTGGTCCCGGGATCAGCGTGTATACATGTCTGCATATCTTGGCGGGTATGCCCATCACCTGCGACTACAGGAAAGAGAGGCGGCGGCCCCATCCGGATACTTGAAAACGTACCCATCGGTGCGTTCCTTCCGCCAAGGGCATTTGGCGTGCATGGACGGCCTGACAGCTGCCGGTGTGGCTTCGCTTTGCACGATATGCAATGGGACATCGTGGTGCATGGACCATAGAAGCAGAGGAGGAACGCCCCCTTTTATGGGCAGGACAGGAGGATGAAGAAGAACATGCAGCAGGAAGGCAGCCCCATCAGGGTGCCTTCCTGCTGCATCTGCTATGCGCTAGGATGTCTTTATGGGGATACGCTCGTCGAGGGAGGAGCTGTTTGACCGAGGTCCCCTTGATAAGCTGTCACGAAACGCTTTTTGACAGCACTGAGATGTTCAGAGAGCGTTTGTTCCGCTTTTCGAAAATCTCGCTCGCGGATCGCATGGATGATCGCGAGGTGTTCCTGCCGGGAGAGCTCTTTGTCGGTGACCTTCACAGAGCCGTTCCGGAACCATTCCAGCTGATCTTTGATCGTTTGAAAGATCGTATAGGCCCATTTGCTTCCACTTTGGCCAACGATAAGATTATGGAGGGCACGATCTGCAGCTTGGTGGTCTTCCCATTCGTTGCTTTCCTCAGCCTTTTGGAAAAGGGATTCCACTGCATCTAAAGCTTCATCCGATATCCGCATGAAGCTCCGCTTCAGTGCCCACACCTCCAGGAGCTGACGCAACTCAGATATCTCTTCCACATCACTGATCGAGATACTGGCCACGATCGTACCTTGAAAGGGATAGTTGATCACAAGGCCCTCTGCGTCGAGTTCTTTCAATGCTTCGCGAACGGGTGTACGGCTCATGTTCAACTTATCTGCGATATCCTGCTCGAGGATCGGTTGGCCGGCCTTGAAATGAGCAGCGATGATGTTTTCTCGTATGTAGTTATATGCAACGGTCTTCAAACTGTCTCTGTTTGCCATAACGTACACTTCTCTTTCTCCAGTGTGGATCATATACAAAATGTATAATTAGAGTGTAACAGGAAGAACGCGTTTGTCAAGCAGATCGAGAAGAGGATCTATGCGATGCAGGGCCGCAATGGCTGGGGAGATCATATGTATGGAGGGCAATGCGCATACCTGCCGCATCTGAGAGGCCGCGCCGGCAAAAGTAGACGGACCATGGGAACGATCCCGGACAGAAGGAAGGCAGAGGACACGAAGACTGCATGTCCAGATATTCGGCGTGCCGCACCCGAACGTCTCCAGAGGCTGCAGGAACGAGCGGCAGGGAAACAGACCGCAGCGCTGAGCAGGCATCTCCACCGCAGCGGAGGGCAGGCTCCACAGGACAGCAGGTCGATGCTGCTGTCCTGTGGAGCTGTATCTGCTTCCGTATCCGCATCAGGCTCGATCCCGCTGCCTTGTGCATGTACAGCCTCAGGTGGGGGCTCAAAAGGTCAGGCCGCAGTAGGGCGTGATCCGCTTGAAGAACTCAGCGCGGTTGACACCAGACTTGAAACGGGTGGACAATGTACCGCGGAATTCTGCTCGCAGGCCATAGGTCTGTACCATGAAGGCTTGGGATCTCACGGCCTCCATAGCGTTGTGCTTGATATCCCAAACATCTGAGATATCGATGAAGACATCTGCCATAAATCCGCTGATATCCGGCTGATCGGGTTCAAAACAGAAGATCTCGACCTGCTTCGTTTTAGGGATATCCGGGAACGTCCCGATGACGTTGGCGCTCCGAAGAGCGGCCAAGACGGCTTTGTGGGTGATATCATGGTCTGGGTTGAAGGGATCATAGGCGCTGTGGGTCAGTACGATATCCGGCTGGAACATACGGATCTCTTTGGCCAGACGCATGATCTCCGCTTTGCTCAGCTCCATATAATGGTCTTGGAGGCCTATGAAAGAAATGTCGCATCCAAGGATCTGGGCAGCAGCCTGAGATTCTGCTTTGCGGGACTCGGCTACCTCATCCTCTGTGATGGTGGGGTGGGCCTGCCAGATGCTTTCTGATTCACCACGCTGCCCAAACGATAGGCAGATGACTTTCACTGCGTGACCTGCTTTGGTATAGTTTGCTAAGATGTTTGAGCCCCTCATGCCGCTGTATTCTGGCGGTCTCAGATGTATCCTGATCGATTTTTTAGGAAACGGACGGTCTGATAGAGTGGAAGCATTCTCACCGGATATGTGGCATGACGAAGCGCTGCAAACGATATCACTTGTGGAGCATTTGCAGTGTGGAAGGGCGTTCCTCGTTGGAACGAGCGGCGGGGCATGGGCGGCCATCGATGCGGCATTAGAACGTCCTGACCGATTTCGGGCAGTGATCGCAGATAGCTTTGATGGGCGGACCCTCAATGATAACTTTGCCGCGCATCTGCTGATCGAAAGAGCGGCTGCAAGAGCCAACATGCAGTCGAGACAGTTTTACGAGTGGTGCCAGGGCGCAGATTGGGAAACGGTCGTCGACCTCGATACGGAGGCTTTACTGCGGTGCGCGAAAGAGAAACGGCCGTTGTTCCCCAAGCCGTTGTCAGCGTTGAAACTCCCCATCCTGTTCATGGGCAGCCAAGAAGATGACATGTGCCGAAAAGACCTGGAGCAGGAGTACAGGGAGATGGCGGCTTCCATTCCCGATGCTGCGATCGAGATGTTCGAACATGGAGGACACCCAGCGATCGCGACGAATGCAGAGAGAGCCGCAGAGAGGATCTGTGAGTTTATTGCTGATACGATGCGGGCAGATACATGTTCCGCGATGGAAGAGGATGCCAGCGGCAACGGGATGGGACATTTTGGGGGCTCCAGAGGATAGTATAAGAGACTGCTCCAAAACAGAGGAAGTCTCGTCTGCCTGTTCCTTCGAAGGAGCAGGTGAGCGCCCTCAAGGCAGTACATCCCATGGATCGGCGGCGGATGGAGAGAACTCCTGATGGGCAGGCGCCCAGCGGAAGCTGGTATATGATTTTCCCGGCAGCACGAAAATGGACGCAAGAAATGATGACGAAAAGCCGCGGCAGACCGTTTTTACGGTTTGCCGCGGTTTTTTGAAAGAGACCGTCGAGATCGATAGCTTCTCATGACAAGATAGAGCCGCCACGGGGCGGGCCCAGACCGCGCCCCAGCGGAAGCGGCCGCGATGGGGGAGAGACTTGGACCCACAGGCGCGTTTCGAAGCCCGCTGCCCGCGCAATACGGGCGGCGCTTAGGCGGAGATGGAGCGGATTCCATGAGCGCGCGATGAGTTCTGCGATGAAACGAAAAAAATCGTCGCAAGCGATATGCCGCTTGCGACGAACTGGCACCCTGGACTGGAGTCGAACCAGCGGCCTGTCGCTTAGGAGTATGGTGTACCGTTTCGTACGGTGTCCGTCTCATAATTGCCCATGTTATCTTGTCTTAAACGATATTGCCTGGTTGCTGGTCAACCTGCACAAAAATCCCTGCAATGCCGCCTCGTGACGGGGCGTTCAGAAAGTCAAATTAGCAAATTCTTAGCAGGGATTGCGCCGGTAGAGGCTTTTCCCGCAGGGGAA
>CALXDL010000048.1 GCA_944387055.1 uncultured Oscillospiraceae bacterium | reverse complement strand
GTCTTGAGACAGCGTGCAACCTGGCGGAACGTGTCGCCCAGGTCGCTCTGGACGTATTTGGCCCCCCGCAGCCGCCACAGGTCCTCCTTGCGGAAGCAGGCCACATGCCGCAGGTGCTGCTTGCCGTCGAAGGCGGCGCCGAAGACCACGCCGCCGCTTTCCAGGATGTACTCCGCCAGCACGGAGAACACGCCGCCGGAGGTGGAGTCCTTGCGCACGGCGTCGTCCCGGGTCCAGGCGGCGAAGGCGGCGGGCACCGCCCCGCTCTCCCGCTGGCGCAGGGCCGGGCACACGGCCGTGCAGCGGCCGCAGCGCACGCACTTGTCCGCCGCCACCTGGGGATAGGCGAAGCCCTCCCGGTCCCGCTCCATGGTGATGGCATCCGCCCCGCAGGCACTGGCGCAGGCGCTGCAGCCAGTGCAGCGCCCATGCTCGGCCAGGCGGGGCAGCGTCTGCGCCCGGGGCTCCGGCTCCGGCGCGGCGGGCGCCTGCGCCGGGAAGGGCCGGTCCTCCAGCGCGGCGGCCAGATAGTCCAGCGAATGGCGGCGGCGCGCGGCCAGGCGCGCTCCCACCTCGTCCCAGGGGATGGGATCCAGCAGCCCGGCGCCGTCCCCCCCGCCGACGACGCGCCCGGAAAGGCCCAGGCCGCTGAGCAGGCTGAAAGTGCGCGAGCGCTCCGGCTCCGCCAGCTCCGCCGGGGACACGGCGGTGAAGAAGGGCTTTTGGAACTGGAGGGAGAACACCGTGCCGTGGAAGGAGTTGGTGCACACGAAGCTGGCGCCCCGGAACAGGTCCAGGAACTCCGCCGGGCCGGCGGAGAGCACCTGCTCCGCCCCGGGATGGACCTTGTGCCGGATGCCGCACAGCTGCACCACGGGCAGCCCCGTCTCCTCCGCCAGGCGGCGGATGTAGGGGGCCAGAGCGCCGGGGCGGCTGATGCAGTAGCACAGGATATAGCCGCCCGCCCGGTCCGTCCGGCTGCCGGCGGCGGCGCCGGATGCCAGCTGCTCCCACGCCGGCCGCTCCAGCAGCAGCGTGGGGTCCAGCACCACCGGCGCCTCCCGGCCGGCCTGCTCCCGCAGGATGATCTGGCCCTGCTGCTCCCGGACGGAGAGGTGGGAGAAGCCCGCCAGCAGTTCCCGCAGCTCCCCCTCCATCTCCTCCGGCACCCGGGGGATGCCGAAGGAGGGAGCGTAGGCGATCTTGCGCGCCTGGGAGAACGCGCCGAAGAACACCGGGTCGAAGCGGCCGTCCGGGAAGATCTTGGGGTTCCAGATCTGGTCGCTGCCGGCCAGGATCACGTCATAGGGCAGTGCCGCCGCCCGCAGCTCCTCCAAGCTCTGGAAGCGGCGCTCCGAGATGCGCAGGTGCTGGCGGGAGAAGGCCTCGAACCGGTCATAGCGCGCCTTGAGCGCCCCGTAGTGGAGGGCGGTGTGCGCGTCGTGGGCGGCGCTGCTCAGCCCCGTGGGGCGGCGGAAGAGGCGGTTGTCCTGGGCGACGAAATGATCCACGATCTCGCACCGGGCGCCCAGCGCCTCCACGGCCTGCTCCGTGGCGTAGGCCTGGAGCAGCGCGCCGTAATGGTGGATGTGGTAGAAAGTCACGAGTCCGATATCCAAGGATATCCCTCCTTCTGCGTTCTCCGCGGGGGCCTCACGCCCCCTCCGGGGCCCCGCCCGCGCCGCCGGGGGGCAGCAGGTCGTCCTCGGCCACCCAGTCGGCCACGGGCACCACGTCGAACGCCGTGGCGGTGCGGCGGATGACCACCCGCTCCAGCCCGGAGTTGATCACCAGGCGGCGGCACATGGAACAGGACGTGGCATCGCCCAGGAGGGCGCCCGTGCGGGCATCCTTGCCCACCAGGTAGGGCGGGCCCCCCGCGCTGTCCCGCCGGGCGGCGGAGATGATGGCGTTGGCCTCCGCGTGGACGCTGCGGCACAGCTCGTACCGCTCGCCCCGGGGCACCTGCATGGCCTCCCGGGGGCAGTAGCCCATGTCCACGCAGTTGGCCCGGCCCCGAGGCGCGCCGTTATAGCCGGTGGAGACGATCTCGTCGTTGTTGACGATGATGGCCCCATAGACCCGGCGCAGGCAGGTGGCCCGCTCCAGGACGGTCTGCGCGATGTCCAGGTAGTAGTTCTCCTTGCTGATGCGCTCCATAGGCGGTCCTCCGTTCGTTTTCATCGTCCTATTCTACCATGGACGGCCCGCCGGCGCAAGAGAGGGCGTCCCGGTGGCATGCATTGGCATCCCATGCCCCTCAGGGCAGCTTGCCCGCCCGGACGGCGATCATCTCCGCCGCCACGGCCACGGCGATCTCCGCAGGCCCCTCCGCGCCGATGTCCAGTCCGATGGGGGCGTGGAGGCGGGCATACTCCGCGGGCGTGAACCCGGCGGAGAGCAGCCGCTCCCGGCAGGCGTCCAGCTTCCGGCGGGAGCCGATGCACCCCAGGTAGCGCGCGCCGCTGCGCAGCACCTGCTCCAGCACCTCGTAGTCCGCCTGGTGGCCACCGATGAGGA
>CALXDL010000047.1 GCA_944387055.1 uncultured Oscillospiraceae bacterium | reverse complement strand
CCGTTCCCATCCCGAACACGGTAGTTAAGCTCGTTCCTGCCCACAATACTTGGCTGGCGACGGCCCGGGAAGATAGGTAGTGCCAACACTGCAGAGCGGCAGTCGAGAGACTGCCGCTCTTCTTTTTTCCCCCTCTTGATTCTTCCTCCTCGGGTATGCTATCTTGGTGTTGAGAAAAGTACGAGGGGGGATAAGGGATGGGACATGCCACGTCTGATCTGCGGCCTCCTATCCATCGCAGCTGGCTCCGGCTGCGGCTGGGGAAGGCATATTATACAGGCAAGCGTTATCTTCTATGGTGCTCTCCGCGCTTCCGATGGGCCAAGGAACGCCGCAAGGCCCCTCTTCCTCATATCTGCTTCCAACATGCGACGCCCCTCCTCCGTCATCTGCGAGGTGAGGATATGGAGCTCCAGCGGAACAAGGTGGTGAACCTCCGGTTGGCGGTGGCTCGTCTGGATGGAGTGGTGCTCCATCCGGGTGAGACCCTGAGCTATTGGAAACTGATCGGCAAGCCCACCCGCCGGAAGGGATATCTGGACGGGATGGTCCTGTTCTTGGGGCAGATCGGGAGCGATGTGGGAGGCGGACTCTGTCAGTTGTCCAACTTGATCTTCTGGATGACGCTCCACACTCCTTTGACTGTGGTGGAGCGATACCGGCACTCTCATGATGTGTTCCCGGACGCAGGCCGGACACAACCATTCGGCAGCGGGGCCACCTGTGCTTATCCCCACCGAGACTTGATGATCCGTAATGATACGGGTCAGGATTTCCAGCTTTGCCTGCATGTTGGTGAGACCCACCTGGAGGGGATGTGGCGTTGCTTGGAGGTACCCCAGGTCCGATATGAGATCGTCGAGCGGGGAGCACGGATAGACCAGGCCTCCTGGGGAGGCTATCTCCGGCATAATGAGCTTTTCCGGCGCGTCACAGATCTGGAGGGAGAGTTGTTGGAGGAGCAGTTCCTCTTTGCCAATGATGCCATCATGATGTATAGCCCGTTGCTGCCGGAGTAGCAGGAACGGCATTGAAGATCCCCGGCCCTCGCTGGCGCAGACCAGTGGGAGCCGGGGATCGATCTGAGGAAGACAGTCGAGGCCGAGATCCAGACGATGGAAGCGGAGAGATGTCAGAAAATCTTTTGTGTTCTTCTGGGAGATGTGATATAATCACTTAGTTGACTTTTTGGCGGGATGCTGCGTTGGAGGCTGGAACATGCGATATGGGACCGTGATCCCAGGCCGTTTCTTGGCCAGACCGAATCGATTCATCGCACAGGTGGAGACACAAGAGGGCTTATTGACCGTCCATGTGAAGAATACGGGCCGCTGCCGGGAACTCTTGGTCCACGGGGCCAAGGTATACTTGGCAAAGGGCGAGAACCCGGCCCGTAAGACAGCATGGGACCTGATCGCCGTGGAGAAGGGACCGCTCCTCATCAATATGGATGCACAGGCGCCGAATCAAGTCTTCGCTGAATGGGCGGAACAGGGAGGATTCCTGCCAGGGGTATCGGCTGTTCGCCGGGAAGTCCGCTGGGGCGATTCCAGGCTGGATATCTGCCTGGAGACGGCAGCGGGACAGCATCTCGTGGAAGTGGAAGGCGTGACCCTAGAAGAAGGCGGCGCAGCCCGCTTTCCTGACGCTCCCACTGAGCGCGGGGTGAAGCACCTGCGCGAGCTGCAGAAGGCCGTTTTGAGCGGGACAGATGCGAGCATCGTATTCGTGATACAGATGCGGCCTGTCCGCAGTATGGCGCCCAACGATGAGACGCATCCGGCTTTCGGTGCAGCGCTGCGAGAGGCGGCAAACGCGGGCGTGGGCGTGTATGCCTATGATTGCTGTGTGACGCCGGAAAGCATCACCATCGGTGCTCCAGTGCCTGTGATCTTATGAGCCGGAGGGGAGAAAAGACATATGAGCATGATCGAACTGCTGCTGATCGGTGTCGGCCTCTCCATGGATGCGTTCGCCGTAGCGGTGTGTCAGGGGCTGTGCATGCCGAAGCTGCATGTGCGCCATACATTGGTCATCGCGCTGTTCTTCGGGGGGTTCCAGGCGCTCATGCCGTTGATCGGCTGGGTCTTGGGGTCGCAGTTCGCTGGATACATCCAAAGCTTCGATCATTGGGTCGCATTCCTCCTGTTGGTATTCATCGGCGGGAACATGGTGCGGGAGGCCCTGCAGCCAGAAGAGGAGACGGCATGCGCAGTGGCGGAGAGACTGGATCTATGGCGGCTGCTCCTGATGGCTGTGGCTACCAGTATCGACGCACTGGCAGTCGGCGTGACCTTTGCTTTCTTAGATGTGGACATCCTACCTGCGATTTCCCTCATCGGCATCACGACGTTCTGCTTGTCCATCGCCGGCGTGGTAGTGGGGAACTTTTTCGGCGCCCGGTACAAGCAGCGGGCTGAGCTCTGCGGCGGTATCATCCTGATCCTGCTGGGAACGAAGATCTTACTGGAGCATCTGGGCGTGCTGTGAGGAAGAGCCTGCCCTGCGGAGAAAGGGGACGGCGCCCCGTGCCTTTTGGGCACGGGGCGCCGTTTGCTTATGAAAAACGATCAGCAGCAGGAAGAAGGACCACAGCCATTGTTGCAGCCGCAGCCGTTGCCGCAGCTGCCCATACCGCTGTTTCCGCAGCAGCAGCAAATGATGATCAGCAGGATGATGATCCAGCAGCAATTACCGCCACCCCAACCATTGTTACACATATTCGGAACCTCCTATGAAAACGTAGGCCGATGACGATCGGTCTCATTCTCATAGTATGCAGGGCAGCAGAAGAGGTGCAGGGGAACTTTCTGATCCGCTCAAAGGCGTCCACCGGGGACCATAGCCTGAGCAGCAGTCAGCTCGCTGAACGTGAAGACGCCTTTCTGCTGGAGCATATCGCTCAGGAGCAGTCCTGTATCGGCCATCTGAGCATCCAGTGCGTAATAAGAGATGTATACCAGCTCCGCCCGTAAGAAAGGGGCAGCGGCCGCGAGCATGGACCGTTCTCCCGCAGAGATGACGTTGCAGGAGACCGCATTGTCCAACGTAGAGGTCAAGTCTGTGTTGGCAGCCGTGCTGTAACCAAGAGCGCGGAGGATGAATTCCATGTATTGCTCCACAGTGATGGTCTGAGCAGGCTGGAAGAGCGTGGCAGTGAACCCGTTGGTATAGCCCTTCTCATAGGCATAGCCTACGTACTGGGCGGCCTGTGTGCCGGCCGCCACATCGGTGAAGGGGGAGGAGCCGCTCCATGCGAGAGCGGCATCTTCCTCACCCAGGACCCGGATGAACATGATGAGGGCTTGGAGCCGGGTGGGCGCCTTTTCCAGGTCATAACCCTGCCCATACCCGGTGAGGCTCCCCTGGAAGAGGTGCAGGGCCTTGAGGGCTCCGGCGATGGCATTATAATCCACAGCACTGGAATAAGTGAAAGAAGAGGGGCCCTGATAGTCCACCACAGCAGTCTTGGAGGAGACCGTGAAAGACGCGGTCGTGTCCTCGGCCACCAGATAGCGATGACCGGCCGTGAGGGCGGATCCAGAGGATATGGCCGTACCGGTGCTCACATCCACCACGGTGCCTGAAAAGGTGGCATCTACACCTCCGGCCAATACCAGGACACTGGTGCCCGTGGAGCCGGTGAGGACGTCTCCGGATTTGAGGCGGGTCTCCGTCCAACTGGTAAGATCTGCGGCGGAACTGCCGCTGGCACCATCCATGCTGCCCAACAGAGCGGCATCAGAGGCGTCCAGCTTCTCGTCCACCTGCACGTCTACACTGCTGGAAAAAGCCCCGGTAAGATAAGACAGAGAGGCCAGGGGGTCCGATGCGTCTCCGCCTGCTGCGAGGGCATAGGCGGCGGCAGCGATGGCCACCACGAGACAGGCCGCGAGAACGAGCGTCTTTTTTTTCAAGTGTGGGCTCCTTTCATCTGCATCAGGCAAGGCCTCAGCGATTGGCGATGCGGTAGCTGAGGGTCAGGAGGCTGTCTGCGAAATGGATGTTCTCGAATTTCACGTCATCATTGCCGGGGCTGGACAGTTCCACGTTCGTGAAGTTCCAAAACCCGCGGACGCCCAGATCGATCAAGCGGTTTGCAGTGTCCTGCGCAACAGACTGCGGGATGGTCAGCACCACGACGTCCACATCGTGCGAACGGACGAAGCCGTCCAACTCGCTCATGCCGTAAACGGGCACGCCATTGATCGAGGAACCGACGACTGTGGGGGAGATGTCGAAAGCAGCCTCTACAGAAAAGCCGGTCTGTGAGAAGGGGAAGTTCCGCAGCAGAGCACGTCCCAGGTTGCCCACACCGATCATGATGAGGTGATGACCATTGTCCACGCCCAAGATATGACCGATCTCAGCGCGCAACTCCTCGACATTATATCCGTAACCTTGCTGGCCGAATTCTCCGAAGCAGCTGAAGTCCTGCCGGATCTGAGAGGCAGTGATGTTCATCTCTTGTCCCAGAGCCTGAGAAGAGATGCGCACCACGCCACGAGCGCAGAGCTCAGTCAATTGGCGATAATATCGGGGGAGCCGCCGGATGACAGCATCTGAGATGATCTCCTTTTTCAAAGTTTTCACTCCTATCGCGGAAGGGTCGACCTTCGTTAAATTATTCTCAATTGACAGTGTAACGTAAAACCAGCAAGTTGTCAATTTTTTTAACAATCTTTTTGACAAAAAATTTTTTCAAAGCCCCTTTACAGATCGGTAAAATCTTGGTATACTACAAAAGGACGTGAGAGAAATACATGTCTTAGTTTTATGCGCCCGTAGCTCAGTTGGATAGAGTGTTAGACTCCGACTCTAAAGGTCGCTGGTTCGAATCCAGTCGGGCGTACCAGCTCGTCGCAAGCGGCATATCGCTTGCGACGAGTTTTTTCATTTCCTTGCAAAACGCATCGCGCGCCCATTGAAGCTGCTCCCCGCGTCCAACTGCGACCCGCTGCGCTGGGCTCGCAGTTGGTGGGCCGCCCTGCGGGCGGCGTTTCTCGGAAACGGGAAGAGATCGATTTTAACCGCCCCTTCCAAAGACCGCCGAAAGCTATGCGCTTTCG
>CALXDL010000046.1 GCA_944387055.1 uncultured Oscillospiraceae bacterium | reverse complement strand
CGGGCGCCCCTCGCGTTCACACGAGATACGTCTCCAGGACCTGTGAGAAGTCCCAGGCCCCGTCGATGACGAGGTCGGGATGATCGGCGGAGAGCCGCTCGCTCACCAGCAGGCTCCGGCTGGCAGGGGAGATGAACAGGCCCTGCTGGATGCCGCCGCTCAGGTCTGAGAGCTGGATCTGCAGCAGGTCCCGCTGTCCCATGAGGTAGCGGAAATACACGTTGGCCAGGCTCAGGCGGATGTCGGTCTGGAGCTGGCCGATGTTGCCGGGGCAGTGGTAGTGGACCAGTGCGCTCAGGATATCCCGGTCCAGCTGGATCCGCCGCTTGAGGACCTTGGCCTCCCGCCAGATGAAATAGAGCACCAGCGTCAGCCGCTCCTGGACGGAGCGCTCCCGCAGCGGCGGCAGCACCAGATGGACGGATATCCGCCGCAGGAACGTGCTCAGCATGCAGGCCTGCGGGGACTCCGTGGTGGCCCCGACGATGAGGATCCTCACGTGCCGGTCGTCCGCCGTCTCCCCCATGCGGCGGAAGGTCCCCTTGTCGATCAGATGGAAGAGCTTCTCCTGCCCCTCCGGATGGAGACGGTGGATCTCATCCAGGAACAGGATGCCGCCGTCGGCGTGTTCCACCAGGCCCGGCCGGTCATGGTCCGCTCCGGTGAACGCGCCGCGGCAGTGGCCGAACAGCTGGGACATCAGCAGCTGCGGGTTGTCGGAATAGTTGGCGCAGTTGAAGGTGACGAACCGCGCGTCCGGCGCCAGCTTTCCGCAGCGCCGGCCGTAGTCATACATGCAGGCGGCGAAGTTGCTCTTGCCCACGCCGGTCTCCCCCGTCAGCAGCGTATGCATCCCGAAGGGGGGATAGAGCATGGCGGCCTTGGCCGTGGCGATGGCGTCCCGCAGGCTCTGGCCGCAGCCGATCAGGCCATCGAACTCCGACGCCGCGCCGGCATGGAGCCCGCCCTCCGGCGCGGCGCCGCTCCGCTGCGGGGGGGCGGACGCGTCCTCTCCACGCAGCTCGGTCAGGAACTGCTCCAGCGAGCCGTATTCCACTGCCGGCAGTGTCCGGCGGAGGCGGCGCTCCAGCAGCTGGAGATCGCAGTAGAGCCGGGGACGCGAGTCCACCCGGACCAAGCGTCCCTGGCGGAACAGGCGGCACAGCTCCGTACTGGCGTTGTTGGGGGAGACGCCGGCCTGTTCCGCGATGGCGGATACCTGCAGGTGCCGGATCGTCTTGCGCGGCTCCGCCAGGGAGAATCGGGCGGTGCAGGCAGCGACGGCTTGATAGACCCGCTCACATCTTTGGGGCTTCGACATCGTGGCCTCTCTTTCTTCCGTCCTGCCTGTGGGCAGGACGGCCATAATAGCGTCTACAAATGCGGACCGCACTGCGGTCACAGGGACAGGAGGGACCTTCATGGACCAGAAACCGATCGTGGCGCTGATCACCGGCACCAGCTACGTGCCGGAGATGCTGTTCCACGAGAAGCTTTCCGACCAAGTCAACATCGTGACCACCCGCATCCCCATGCGCAGCATCTCGCTCCAAGGTCTGAGCGAGATGCTCGACGATCTGCCCGCGGCGGTCGACCTGTTGATGGCCAGCAGGCCGTCGCTCATCGCGGTGCCGATCATGAGCGGCAGCTGCCTGCGCGGGGAGGCCATCGCCAACCTCCTGGAGCAGCGCAGCGGTGTCCCCGTCCTGACGTCCGCGCAGGAGACCCTGCGCATCTTCCAGCGGCTCAAGCTCCGGCGCGCTGCCCTGGTCTCCCCCTTCGGTGTGGAGATCAATCTGGTGGAGAAGATCTTCTTCAGCAAGGCCGGGATCGAGATCTCTCCCTTCATCAGCACCAACGAGAACCTGGAGGGCGACCCATATCTGGTGGACGCCGTGGACGAGGCACACATCCTCCAGAGCCTCCGGCAGGCGGACCTCGCTGACACGGACGCCATCCTCTTCGACTGCCCCGCCCACGACATCGAGCCCTTCGTGGGAGAGCTGGCCGAATGGTATCCCAAGCCCGTGTTCTCCAACACGGAGGTGATGATGTACCGCGTGCTGGAACGCCTGGGCCTCTCCACGCAGGCGCTGCCTCTCCACAGGGTCCTCCACGGGCGATAGACTCTCAAAATTTTTGAGAATGATCTTATCTATACGAGGATATCTCTTTTTTCGACCGAGCGCAAGGCCGAAAGCAGAAAAAATATTGGTCAGCCCTGTCAAAAATGCCCCCTCATATTCGTCGAAACGAACGAAGGACATGCCAGAAGATCTTTCTGGCATGTCCTTTGCTTTATAACGGGCAGAAGACCGGAGCGGTACACGCTCTATCATCCCACCGCTCCAAGAACAAGGAGGACCTTCATCATGAAACACGTTACTGTCATCGGCGGAGGCGGGACTGCCATCTTCATGGCCGCCTATCTGACGGTCCAGGGCCACCAGGTCACGGTCTGCGACCAGGAATGGCACAGCGCGAAGCTGCGCGCCATCCAGGCGGGCGGCAACCATGTGGACCTGATCGGCAACTGCGGCGAGGGCCACGCCGTCATCCACAAGATCACCTTCGATGTGGCCGAGGCACTGGCGGACGCCGAGATCGTGCTGATCTCCGCCATGGCGAAGCGGCATGGCGACATCGCCGCGTGGATCGCCCCGCACCTGAAGGACGGCCAGACCGTGGTGTTCTCTGCTGGAAACTGCGGCTCTCTGCTGCTGAAAAAGGAACTGGGCAGCAAGCAGGTGGTCGTCGGCGAGATGCAGGGCAACTTCGGCCCCTGCCGCCTGGTGGACACGGCCACCATCACCTGCGCCTTCCCCATGGGGGAGAAGCCGGTGGCCGCCTTCCCCGCCAAGGACAATGACGCCCTGGTGGCCGCCCTCTCCCAAGTCTATCCCTGCCGCGCCGTCAAGAACATCTTCCAGGCGACCCTCAGCTCCCCCAATGTGGCCATCCATCTGGCCGGCACGCTGATGAACGCCGGCAACATGGAGAGCCGCAAGGACTTCCGCCTCTATCAGGACGGGATGACCCCCTCCGTGGCCGCGGTCATCGCCGCCGTGGAGGACGAGCGGGCGCAGGTCATGGAGGCCATGGGCTATCCCGTGGTGCGCCACATCGGCCAGATCCACGCGCTCATGGAATTCCCCAAACATCCGGAGCAGGCCCAGTTCCGGGTCCTGGCCGGCCCCACGAAGGGCGTGCACGACCGCTATGTGGTGGAGGACGCCCATGCCGGAAACAGCCTGCTGGCCTCCCTGGCACGGGCCACTGGCGTCAAGACCCCGGTCGTCGACGGCCTGCTGGCCATCGCCTCCGTGCTCAACGACGAGGACTTCTACGCCGGCGGCCTCACTCTGGAGAACCTGGGCCTGGCCGGGAAGAGCGCGGACGAGATCAACGCGTACCTAGAGACCGGGACACTGTGAACTGTGATAGGAGGGACTTCATATGGCATTCATCCCCAAAGCGAAGCAGCTGGGCCTGCCGGCCCTGACCGCCATCATGGCGGGCACCGTCATCGGCCCCGGCGTCGTCTCCCTGGTGGGCCCCTCGATCGCCACCGCGGGCAGCGGCGCGTGGATCGCTTACATCGCGGCGGTCATCGTGGGCTTCCTGCTGATCGTCCCGTACGCGCTGCTGTGCAACGCCGTGCGGATCAACGGCGGCAACTATACCTTCATCTCCAACAACCTGGGCGATTTCTGGGGCGGCGTCTACGGCCTGGCCTACACGCTCAACGGCTTCAGCATCGGCATGTTCGGCCTCTCCTTCGGCATGTATCTGGGGGCGCTCTTCCCCTCCTGGGACCAGACGGTGCTGGCGATCTGCTTCATCACGTTCTTCTTCATCATCAACCTCTTCGGCGTGAACCTCATGTCCAAGTTCCAGAACGTGCTGTTCGTGATCCTGCTGTGCGGCATGATGTGCTACATTGTCTTCGGCCTGTTCCATCTGCGGCCGGAGGCCCTGGACATCACCGCCCCCGGATATATGAAGGACGGTTGGGCCGGCTTCGGCGCGGCGGTGCTGATGCTGAT
Source organism: uncultured Oscillospiraceae bacterium (assembly GCA_944387055.1). GTDB lineage: Bacteria > Bacillota > Clostridia > Oscillospirales > Oscillospiraceae > Oscillibacter. The sequence goes on along the minus strand of CALXDL010000046.1, from coordinate 10,004 downwards.
CTTCTCCACCACCGGCCACTTCTTCGCCATCGCCTTCAGTAAGGAGGCCAAAGACCCCAAGCGCGACATGCCGCTGGCCATGGTCCTGACCTCGCTGATCATCTTGATCTTGTTCCCGCTGCTCTCCTTCGTCACCAGCGGCACGATGCCGCTGGAAGCCGTGGCCGGCAAGCCGCTGACCGTGGCGGCGCAGCAGATCCTCCCCACGCCTCTGTATTACGCCTTCGTGATCGGCGGCCCGCTGATGGCACTGTGCACCACGCTCAACTCCATCTACACCTCTCTGTCCAGACCGCTGGCCCAGGCCACGCGGGACGGCTGGTTCCCCGAGAAGTGGGGCGCCACCAATAAGGCGGGCACGCCCTACATCTTCATGGGCTTCGTCTATCTGATGGGCTTCGTGCCGATCCTGATCGGCATGGATATCTCCGCGATCACCGGGAACCTGGTGCTGATCACCTCCATCACCGACCTGCTGGTGTTCTTCGCGGTCATGCGCTTCCCCGAGAAGATGCCCGGCGCGTGGGAGAACCGCCACTTCAAGGTGCCCCGCCCGGTGTTCCTGGGGCTGATCTGGCTGGCCATCGCGATCCGCATCGTCTGCATCATCGGCTCGTTCAACACCCTCACGCCCACGATCTTCCTGTTCACCATCGTGGCCATGGCGGCCTTCTGCGTCTACTGCTACTTCCGCAAGAAGCATCACCCCATCCGCATCGAGAAGAGCTACAGCATCGACTGACCCTGCTGCGCTCCGCGGGCCTGCCGTCACTCTGGCGGCAGGTCCGCTTTTTCTCTTCCCAAACCCATGCGGGTGTGGTATACTAAGGCAAAGGGAGAACGTTCGTCCTCTCTTCCACACGAAAGGAGCGATCTCGATGAAGTACAACTTTGCGTGCAAGAAGGTCCCTCTGAACGATTCCATCAAGGAGTACGCCCAGAAAAAGCTGGCCAAGCTGGACAAGTATTTCCGGGAAGAGGACACTTCCGCCTTCGTCACGTTCTCTGTGGAGAAAGAGCATCTCTGCTCCGTGGAGATCACGATCCGGGGAGCCGGCCCGCTGCTGCGGGCACAGACCGAAGCGCCTGACGGCGACATGCGCGGCGCCGTGGACGCCGCTGTTGGCTATATCGAGCGTCAGATCCTCAAGAACAAGACCCGCCTGGCCAAGCGCCTGCGCAGCGAGGGCTTCCCGCCCACGGTGCCGGACGATGAGTTCGAGGTGGCTGAGGAGAAAGAGTTCCAGATCGTCCGCACCAAGCGCTTCTCCGTCAAGCCCATGAGCCCGGAGGAGGCCATCCTGCAGATGAACCTGCTGGACCACAGCTTCTTCGTCTTCCGCAACAGCGATGACGACAGCCTCTCCATCGTCTATCAGCGCAAGAAGGGCGGCTACGGCCTGATCGTCACCGACGAGGAGGAATGAGCGCGCCACAGTGGGGGACCGCACCGCGGTCCCCCTTTTTTGCCGCATATCCCGCCTCCCGCCGGTTTTCCTTGTATTTTTCCGGGAGGTCTGCTATACTGTCCCCAGCCCGCGCACCGCGCGGGCAATCGCTTGACGAAGGAACGAACGATCGGATGAACATGATCTTTTTAGTAGACGGCGACAACAACATCGGCACCGGCCTTCAGGGCATCGACCTGCTCACGCCTGAGGACACGGTCCTGGTCTTCTACGGGAAGGGCCAGACCCTCTCCAGCGTGCAGAAGCTCTGTGCCCACACCCAGGCCAACGTGCAGTATCTGGAGAGCGTGAAGGGCGGCAAGAACTCCATCGATTTCCAGATCATCACGGAGCTGGGCGTCCTGGTGGGGCGGGGCGAGGCGGACCTGGCCTATGTCATCAGCCAGGACAAGGGCTATGAGGCCGCCATGAGCGCCCTGCGCGCCCGGTATGCCGACACCTTCCGGGAGGTGGCCCTGCGCCCCTCCATCCAAAGCTGTCTCCAGGCGGCCTTCCTGCTGCGCAGCGCCACCCGGGAGGAGCTGGCCGCCGCCCTGATCCGGGAATTCGGCCCCGCCCAGGGCGCCATGGCCTATGCCCATCTGGAGGACCTGTTCGCCCCCGCCCCCGCGCCCGTGCAGGCGCCGGAGCCGCCCGCAGACGAGAGCGAGCCGGCAGGGAAGGGCGCCTCCGGCGGTCGGCGCAAACGGCGCGTCAAGTCCGCTGGCGAGACGCCCGCCCCCCAGGCGCGCGCCAAGAAGAAAGGCGCCAAGACACCGGCCAAGGACACGGAGAAAAAGGCCGCCAAAGCGGCCGAGGAAGCCCCGGCGGAGAAGGCCGCCCCAAAAGCGGATGCCCCAGCCGGACGGACGGTCTCCCGCACCCATCGGGGCGGCCGCCGCCGGAAGAAAGGGACAGAGAAGGCCTCCGGCTGATCCTGCCCCGCCGCCCAGACACTGCGCCGCCCGGAGAGGGAGACCTCCCCGGGCGGCGTCTTCATCTGTCTGCGCGGGCAGCGGCCGGTGCGGGGCTCAGCTCTGCCGCCGGGTCAGCAGCAGGCCGCTGGTGATGGCGGTCAGGGGCGCCACCGTCACCAGGCCGAAGGAGCCCACGATGGTGTGGACGATCTCCGCGGCCACATATTTGTAATTGAGGATGAACTCCACCGGCGTCCCCTGGGCCATGAACACCATCAGCAGGGCGATATAGCTGCCGGAGTACGCCAGCAGCAGCGTGGTGGTGGTGGAGCCGCAGGCGGCCCGGCCCACGGCGAAGCCGGAGCCGATGGCCTCCCGCGCGCTGATGTCCGGCCGTTTCTCCACCACCTCATAGACGGCGGAACAGATGTCCACCGACAGGTCCATCACCGCGCCGGAAGAGCCCAGGAAGATCGAGGCCATGAAGATCTTCGTCAGGTCCAGATACTGGTATCCCGCATAGAGCAGGCTCTCGCTGGACTCCATCACTGCGCCGTGGATCTGGAACAGGCGGGTGAACACCACGCCCAGCACCGCCGTCACGGCGATGCCCAGGGCCGTGCCGCCCACCGCTGCCACCGCCCGGCGGTCGAAGCCATAGATCAGGCTCAGCACCAGCACGGCCATCACCAGCACCAGTCCCAGGGACAGCCACACCGGGTCCCAGCCCCTGAGCATCCCCGGCACCAGCACCTTCCACATGAGCAGGATCGTGCAGATGAAAGACAGGATGGCCCGCACGCCCGTCCAGCCCGCGAAGAGCACCAGCAGCAGCAGGAACGCCCCCGCCAGCAGCGCCTCCTTGTCCAGCCGGTAATGGTCCGTCATGGTGACGGCGGTCACCTGTCCGTCGCTGTGGCTGACTGCCACGAAGGCGATGTCGCCGGGGGAGAACAGCTTGTCCTGGGCCAGCGAGCCGCTGAGCCGGTTGACGGCCTCCACGCGCTCGCCCTCGAACTGTCCGCCCAGCAGGCGCACCGTGCAGCGCTGTTCCCCCGTGCGGATGAGACCGGTGTCCACGATCCGGCTCTCGTCGGTCTCCAGGACCTCCGCCCGGACCCGATCGGCGTTCTGATACGTCAGCGCCCCCTCATAGCCGGTGGGCAGCAGCAGCAGGACCACCATCAAGAGCAGGGCGAACAGGACCGGACCGTGGGTCCGGCGGGAAAAATGGGGATGGATGTGCATAAGGCCTCCTGACACGGCGCGGCAGGGAGCGGCTAACGCCGCTCCCCGCGCGCTGGGATCTGTATAGAGTCTTGAGAGAGGGTCTCGAGAGAGGGATGGATCGCTCAGCGGACCCGCAGCAGGTCAGCCAGCTTCTCGTAGATCTGCGTGTTGTCGTAATAGCCGCCGAACGCCTCGGCGCCCTCGCCCTGGGCGAAGACTGCCACGGGCAGGCCGGTGTGGGAATAGCTGGTGAAGTCGATGCCGGATTTGTTGTTCAGGATGTGGGTGACGGTAACGCTGAAGGGGTCGTACGTGCCGTAGAGCACATACTGCTCCTGGGTATAGGTGTCAGAGTCATAGTCCGTCATGGCCAGCTCATAGGCGGTGCGCAGGCGCTGGATCTCATAGTCGGTGAGCACCAGCTTGTCGTCGGCGGCGCCGGTCATCTTCAGGCCGAACAGCTCTTCCACGTCCTGCATGGCCGTCTCGAAGGGGACGCCGTTGGCCTTGTACTGGGCCACATACTGCTCGTCGAACTGGGCGTAGGAGATCTTCTGGTTGGTGAGGTTGGAGAGATAGGTGTCATAATCCGTGCCGGCGAAGCCGATGGTCAGTCCGCCGGTCTCGTGGTCGCCGGTCACCAGGATCAGGGTGTCGCGGGGATGCTCGGCGGCGAAGTCGATGGCCACCTGGACGGCGTCCGCCAGGGCCAGGGTGTCGGACACGGTGGAACCGGCGTCGTTGGCATGGCAGGCCCAGTCGATCTTGCCGCCCTCGCACATCATGAAGAAGCCGCGCTCGTTATCCAGGACCTCGATGCCCTTTTCCACATAGTCGGCCAGGGCCCACTCGTCCTCGGCGCGGTCCAGCTCGTAGGACATGGCGTCGTCATCGGCCAGGTGCTCGTCGATGAGGATGACCTTCTCGTCGTCAGCGGTGATCTGCTCGGCCTCGGCCTGGGTGTACGTCACCTGATAGCCGGCCTGCTCCGCCAGGTCGTAGAGGCTGGTCTGGTCGCCCTCGCTGCCGGCGGGATCCAGCAGCGCGCCGCCGGCGAAGTACTCGAAGCCGGAATCCACCAGCTCCTCGCCGATCTGATAATAGTTGCTCCGGCTGGCCTGGTGGGCGTAGAACGCGGCAGGCGTGGCGTGGTTCAGGTTGACGGAGGAGATGATGCCCACTTTCCACCCCTTCTGGGCATGGAGCTTCTCGGCGATGGTCTCATAGCTCTGGGTGCCGGTCTCGTCCACGTTGATCATGCCGGAATAGGTCTTGTGGCCGGTGGCGATGGAGGTAGCGGTGGAGGCGGAGTCAGGGGCGAAGCTGCAGGAGTCATAGGTGACGGCGGAGCCGGCCACGTCGAACCCCATGAAGTTCAGGGCCTGGGGGCCGTCCAGCACGGCGCCGTCACGCTCCGCGCGGTCCAGGCTGGGCTCGGCCTGCATGTAGTCCGGGTCCGCCACAGCGCCCAGATAGTCCGCGGCCGCCTGGAACTGGGGATAGCTCATGCCGTCGCCGATGAACAGGAACACATATTTGGGCGTGCGCGTCGCGTCGTAGACGGCGGTGTCCGTCAGGACGGCGGAGGTCTGTTGTGCGGTGGGCGCCTGCTCCGGGGCGGAGCCGCAGGCTGCCAGACCCAGGACGGAGGCAGCCGCCAGCAGGCCCGCAAAGAAACGCTTCATCATGTTCGATCTTCCTTCTTTCCTCAAATGTCAGCCGTGCGGTCCAGCACGGTATGGCATCAGTATAGCGGTCCGGTCGCGGGCGCCGAAACCAGAAAGCGGAAAAAGCTTCGTAAAATCTTTGGAAAATCGCCTGCTCCCAGGCAGAGGAAATGCCCCGCCGGGATATCCCGGCGGGGCATACATGTCTCGTTCTGTGTCTGCGGTCACGGTGTGGGGTGGCCGCGGCCGGCATCGTCCAAGGCGTCCAGCAGGGCCCGCACGGTGCGCTCCACGATCTGCACGGTCTCCGCGTCTCGGCCGCGCAGCAGGTCCGCCACCGCCGCCTGGGGCGGCCGCTCCGTCCCGAACAGCACCTCGTCGGCGCTGACGCCCAGGACTTCACAGAGCATCCGGAACCGGTCCAGACGGACACCGGTGTTCCCGCTCTCCAGGTCTGCCAAGAAGGGCACAGACAATCCCACCTCTTCGGCTAGGCGTTCCCGTGTCCAGCCCCTTTGTTCTCTGGCTGCCCGCAAACGTCGTCCCATATCCTCTTTTTGCGGGTCACGCTTTCTCACCAGGGCCATTCTCCCATCCTTTAGATGAGAAAAGTGTACCCCATTTCATGGAAAACCAAAATATAATATAGTACGCACTTTACATAGTACTTAGTACTATGATATACTCAAAAACAGAAGGGGCGCGGGCCTCTGCCCGCGCCCCCATGATCCCGCTCAGTCCGGATGGTCCACGGCGTACATGTGGGCGATCAGGTCCAGGATCTTGTTGGAATAGCCCCATTCGTTGTCATACCAGGCGATGAGCTTCACGAAGTCGTCGTCCAGCATGATGCCCGCGCTCTCGTCGAAGATGCACGTCTCTGAGAAGCCCGTCAGGTCGGAGGAGACCACCTGGTCCGTGGTGCAGGTGATGATGCCCTTCATGCTGTTGCGGGCGGCGTTCTCCATGGCCACGCACACGTCGTGATAGCTGGCGGGCTGCTTGAGCCGGGCCGTCAGGTCCACCACGGACACGTCGTTGGTGGGCACACGGAAGCTCATGCCCGTCATCTTGCCCTTGAGCTCCGGGATCACCACGCCCACCGCCTTGGCCGCGCCGGTGGTGGAGGGGATGATGTTGCCCAGCACGCTGCGGCCCGTGCGCCAGTCCCGGCCCGCGCGGGCGTCCACGGCCTTCTGCTTGGCCGTGGCGGCGTGGATGGTGCTCATCAGCGCCTGCTCGATGCCGAACGTGTCGTTGATGACCTTGGTCATGGGCGCCAGGCAGTTGGTGGTGCAGGAGGCGTTGGACACCACGTCCATATCCGGCGCATAGGTCCGGTGGTTCACGCCCATGACGAAGGTGGGCGTGATCTCGTCTTTGGCGGGGGCCGAGATGATGACCTTCTTCGCCCCGTGCCGGAAGTGCGCGCTGGCCTTCTCCGTGGTGTTGAAGACGCCGGTGGACTCGATGATGTACTCCGCGCCGCAGTCGTCCCAGGGGATGAGGGCGGCGTCGCTCTCGCTGTAGACCCGGATCTTCCTGCCGTTGATGATCAGGTGGCGCTCGTCCCGTTCCACCGTGCCCTGGAACGTGCGGAACACCGAGTCGTATTTCACCTGATAGACCATGTAGTCCAGGTCCGCGTTGCGCAGGTTGATGCCGCAGATCTGATAGCTACTGCATCCCCGCTCCACCATGATCCGCAGCGCCACGCGCCCGATGCGCCCGAACCCGTTGATGCCCACTTTGATCGCCATGTTCCCATTCCTTCCACTGTCCGTATTCCTGCGGCGCCCGCGGCGGCCGGCAGGTCCGCTCTGATTATAGCATGGGCGCTCACGGTTTCCTACATCTTTTGCGTAAATTTACGCGCTTTAGGTAAAATTTTTCTTGTCGATCTTGCACAGGGCTGCCACTTCTTGTCCGCGATGGGACCCTTTTTCGATTTTTTTCGACATTTCTCGACAAGATGCTTGTTTTTGCCGGACTGGTTTGTTATCCTAGGGATGCGGGACCCAGGGTTTTCCAGGGTTCTGGAACAGCGCTCCCGCCAACGCTATCATCGATATCACGACCGCACTGGGCGCAAGGAAGAGGTGTGTCATGGGGAACTACAGTGAGGATAGATGGCCTAAGATGATGGCCCCGATCTTGGCGGACATATCTTCTCAGCTCCGCGCCGCCTTGAGCACGCTCCATCTGGCGGCCGGGCAGCTGATCCCCGCGGATGCGCGGGAGAAGGACCCGGAGCTGGACGCGAAGGCCGCCAGGCTGGACCAGAGCTATTATCAGCTCCTCCGGCTGGCTACCAATCTCTCTTTGCTCTCGCACCTCCGCCAGCGGGAGGCCCCGCTGCAGCTGGTGGACCTGGACATCGTGGAGATCGTCTCCGAGGTGTGTGCCCAGGCGGAGTCCCTGGCCCACCTGCGCGGCATCGAGCTCAAGTTCGACAGCCAGTTCAAAGAGCTGGTCTGCGCCACGGACCGGTTCTGGCTGGAGCAGCTGCTCTTCCAGTTCCTCTCCAACGCGTTCAAGGTCACGCCGCCGGGGCAGGCCGTCACCGTACAGCTGTACCAGTCCAACGACAAGGACGGGGTACACCCTTATCTGGCGGTCCGGGACGAGGGGCACTGCTTCCCGACCGAATGTGCCCTGTCCTCGTTCGACATGTTCTCCAAGCAGAGCCCGCCCCTCTCAGCCCCCGGGCGTGGCGCGGGGTTCGGCCTGACCTTGGCCAACATGATCGCCGGAGAGCTGGGCGGCTACCTCCTGGTGGAGGCCCAGCCCGACTCCTATACCCGCTTCATCTTCTCCTTCCCCCTGCGCAAGGCGCCCAAGCCGCCCAAGGGGCAGAAGGGGACCGTATCCGACGTGCCGCTGGATTACACGGGCGGCTTCAACCGCGTGCTCGTGGCCCTGGCGGACGCCCTGCCCGCGCAGGCGTTCCTGCTACGCAACGAAGGATGAGACCGATCCTGACGGCGGCCGCCCATCTGGGCGGCCGCCGTCTCTTTGGATCTGCCCTTCCCTTTTTGCCGCCGGCGCGGTACAATGGGGAGAAGATCATATCCAGGAGGTACCCCCATGTCCCCAAAGCATGTGGCCGTCGCCATGAGCGGCGGCGTGGACAGCGCCGGCGCGGCGCTGCTGCTCCAGCGGGCCGGCCACCGCGTCAGCGGTGTCACGCTGCGCCTGCATCCCTATCGGGACCGTCCGGGCCTGTGCGGCTCGGCAGAAGATATCGAGATGGCCCAGACGGTGGCTGCGGCGCTCTCCATCCCCCACACCGTGCTGGATCTGAGCGAGCAGTTCCGCACCGCCGTCATGGACCCCTTCGTCTCCGCCTACGTCCACGGCCGCACGCCCAACCCCTGCATCGACTGCAACCGGGCGATCAAGTTCGGCGCCCTTATGGACTGGGCCATCGACCAGGGCGCGGACTGCATGGCTACGGGCCATTATGCCCGGGTGCGCTATGACGGAGCCTCGGGCCGCTGGCTGCTGCTGCGGGGGCTGGACCGGCGCAAGGACCAGAGCTACGTCCACTATCAGCTGACCCAGCGGCAGCTCAGCCGCCTGCTGCTGCCCATCGGGGACTATGACAAGGCCGCCATCCGGGAGATGGCGGCGCAGGCCGGCCTGCGCAATGCCGGCAAGGCCGACAGCCAGGACATCTGCTTCGTGCCGGACGGGGACTATGTGTCCTTCCTCCAGGGCTACGGCGGCGTGGAGCTGCGCGGCGGGGACTTCGTGGATCTCTCCGGCCGGGTCCTGGGCCGCCACAAGGGGCAGGAGGCCTATACCATCGGCCAGCGGAAGGGGCTGGGCATCAGCGCGGACGCGCCGCTGTACGTGGTCCGCAAGGATCTGGAGACCGGCGCGGTGGTCCTGGGGCCGGACAGCGCCCTCTACACCACCGAGCTGACGGCCGAGCGCATGAACTGGATCTCGATCCCCGCGCTGACCGGCCCCATGGCCGTCACCGCCAAGACCCGCTACAGCCAGCGGGAGGCGGAGGCCACCGTCAGCCCTCTGCCCGACGGCCGGGCGCGGGTGGTGTTCCGGGAGCCCCAGCGGGCGGTCACTGCCGGGCAGGCAGTGGTCCTCTATGATGGGGAGCGGGTGGTCGGCGGCGGCACGATCTGCCCGTGACAGCGCAAAAGGGCGCCGCTCTCCGCGGCGCCCTGCACTCTTCATCGCTGGCTGATGGACCAGCCGTCCTGGAAGATCAGGTCGTCTACGTCCATATTGCCGCCGGTCTGATGGGGCCTCACGTTCGTTCCTCCTTTGCATCAGGGTCTCTCCATCAGTATATGCGATCAGGTGCGCGAAATTGCACGCCCTTTGCGGACCGGACCATTTTCTGATCCTATACAATATCTTTACGGAAATCTTAAAAAAGGGTTGACATCCCCCACCCAGTATGGTATCCTAATTGTTGCCGAAAAGCTGCCGGTGTGGTGGAATTGGTAGACACAGGGGACTTAAAATCCCCCGGTAGCGATACTGTACCGGTTCGAGTCCGGTCACCGGCACCAAACGATATCGCGGAGTAGAGCAGTTGGTAGCTCGTCGGGCTCATAACCCGGAGGTCGCAGGTTCAAGTCCTGTCTCCGCAACCACATTGTGCGACCAAAAAAGATATCGCACCGAAAAAGCCCGAAACCATGCGGTTTCCGGGCTTTTTTCGTGCCCAGTTTTGACTGCACAAAAAAAGATATCTTCCCGCCCTTCACTCG
>CALXDL010000045.1 GCA_944387055.1 uncultured Oscillospiraceae bacterium | reverse complement strand
CCTGGGACGGCAAGGACATCCAGCTCAATCCCTATCATATCAATGTCATCGACCATGCTGAGCGACAGGACACCGCGGCAGAGAAGCGGGTGGAGCTGCACCTGCACACGAAGATGAGCAATATGGATGCTCTGACGGATACCAAAGAGGTCATCCAGGAGGCCATCCGCTGGGGTCATCCTGCCATCGCCATCACAGATCATGGCGTGGCGCAGTCTTTTCCGGACGCCTGGCACGCGGCTGGGGACAAGATCAAGATCCTCTATGGAGTAGAGGGCTATTTCGTCAATAACATCGATGACCGTGTGGCGGTGCATGGTAGTGGAGATCGTCCATTAGATGGAGAGTTCGTTTGCTTCGACATCGAGACTACCGGCCTCAAAGTGGACCGGGAGGCCATCACAGAGATCGGCGCAGTGGTCCTGCGCAACGGGGAGATCTGCGAGCGGTTCCAGACCTTCGTGGACCCCAACCGGCACTTGACGCCGGAGATCATCGGCCTGACCGGCATCACTGATGAGATGCTCAGGGGAGCTCCCCAGCTCAAGGAGGCCTTGAGAGCGTTTTTGGAATTCGTAGATGGACGGCCACTGGCTGCCCACAACGCGGAATTCGATATCAGCTTCATCCGGGCAGGGTGCAAGAAAGTGGGATTGGACTTCCAGCCTACCTATGTGGACTCACTGATCCTGGCACAGAACCTGCTGCCGGACCTGCACAAATATAAACTGGACATCGTGGCAGAGGCCTTGGATCTGCCTGCTTTCAACCATCACCGGGCGAGCGATGACGCAGCCACGGTGGGCTACATGCTGATCCCCTTCTGGAAGATGCTCCACGAGCGTGGCGTGCATACGCTCCAGGCGGTGAACAAGGAGATGGAGAAGCTCCGTCCTCTTGGGAGCAAGACCAATCGCTTCCCAAAACATATCATCCTCATCGCGCAGAACAAAAAGGGACTCAAGAACCTCTACCAGATGATCTCCGCATCCAACTTGAAGTATTTCAAGCGTGTCCCCACCATCCCAAAAAGCTTGCTCAACGAGCACCGGGAGGGCATCATCGTCGGGTCTGCCTGCGAGGCGGGCGAGCTGTTCCGGGCGGTGGTGGATCATAAGGATTGGGACGAGCTCAAGCGTATCGCATCCTTCTACGACTATCTGGAGATCCAACCCCTTTGCAACAATGCCTTCATGCTGCGCAATGGGGACGTGCAGTCAGAAGAGGAGCTGCGGGAGTTCAACCGGACCATCGTCCGGCTGGGAGAGGAGCTCGGCAAGCCTGTCTGCGCCACTGGAGACGTCCATTTCCGAGAGCCGGAGGATGAAGTCTACCGCCATATCCTCCTGGCCTCCAAAAAATTCCCGGATGCCAACGCGCCCCTGCCAATCTACTTCAAGACGACAGATGAGATGCTGGAGGAATTCAGCTATCTGGGGAAAGAGAAGGCCTATGAAGTGGTGGTGACCAATACCAGGGCCATCGCAGACCGGGTGGAGACGTTCGAGTTGCTCCCACCGGACCTGTATCCGCCGCGCCTGGCCAATTCGGAGGCGGATCTCGACCGCCTGGTATGGGAGAAGGTCCACCAGCTCTACGGAGAAGATCCGCCTCAGCTCATCGTGGACCGGCTGAACGTGGAGCTGAGCGGGATACTGGGGAAGTACGACGTGGTGTACATGTCAGCCCAAAAATTGGCCCAGCGGTCCCTGGAGAACGGTTATCTGGTCGGCTCCAGAGGTTCTGTCGGATCATCGCTGGTGGCATATATGTCCGGTATCACAGAGGTCAATTCGCTGCCGCCCCACTACCGCTGCCCCAAGTGCCATAAGACGGAGTTCATCACCGACGGTCCCTACGGCTGCGGCGCGAATATGCCGGACAAGATATGCCCGGAGTGCGGTACGAAATATGACAAAGACGGATTCGACATCCCCTTTGAGACTTTCCTGGGCTTTGGAGGCGGGAAAGTGCCGGATATCGATCTGAACTTCTCCGGTGAGTATCAGGCCAAGGCGCACCGCCATGCCATCGAGATGTTCGGGGAGACGCAAGTGTTCCGTGCCGGGACCATCGGTACTCTGGCAGAAAAGACCGCTTATGGCTTCGTGAAGAAGTATCTGGAGGAGAACGGCATCACGGCTGGCCGGGCAGAGGAGAACCGCCTGACACTGGGATGCGTGGGCGTCCGGCGCACCACGGGGCAGCATCCGGGCGGCCTGGTGGTGGTCCCGGATGATATGGACGTAGAGGATTTTTGCCCTGTCCAGCATCCGGCGGACGATGATGGGTCGGACACTATCACCACCCATTTCGAATATCACTCCATGGAGGCCAACCTGCTGAAACTGGACATGCTGGGACACGATGACCCGACCATGGTCCGTATGATGCAGGACCTGACTGGAGTCGATCCCCATTCCATCCCGCTGGACGATCCGGCTACCATGTCCATCTTCACCTCCAGCAAAGTGCTGGGATATGAGGATGACGAGATCTTAGGCCCCACCGGTGCTGTAGCCATCCCAGAGTTCAATACCCGTTTCACTCGGCAGATGCTGGTGGATACGCAGCCAAAGGACTTCAATACCCTGGTGCGACTGTCCGGTTTCTCACACGGCACGGACGTGTGGCTGGGCAATGCGCGAGACCTGATCCTCAGCGGGACAGCTTCCGTTTTGGAGACGGTGGGCTGCCGGGACGACATCATGCTCTACCTCATCTCCAAGGGTTTGGATCCTAAGATGAGCTTCAAGATCATGGAGAAGGTGCGGAAAGGTAAGGTGAAGAAGGGGGGATTCGACGAGGGCTGGTTGGAGGCGATGCGGGAGCACGATGTACCTGAATGGTATATCGGATCACTGGCCAAGATTGGATATCTGTTCCCAAAGGCACACGCAGTGGCGTATGTCATGATGGCCTTCCGCATCGCCTGGTATAAGGTCCATGAGCCCTTGGCGTTCTATGCGACCTTCTTCTCCGTCCGGGCCAAAGCATTCGACGCGGAGTTCTGCTGTGCAGGGATGGACGCTGTGAAGCGTAAGATCCGGGAGATCGAGAACAATAAGGATGCCACGGCAGTGGAGCAGTCGATGCTGACCACGCTGGAGGTGTGCTACGAGTTCTACCTTCGAGGATTCCACTTCGACACCATCAATATCTATGAGTCTGACGCCACGAAATTCAAGGTGACGGAGAACGGCCTGCTGCCGCCTTTCACCTCTGTCCACGGCCTGGGGGAGGCTGCGGCCATCGATACAGTGGAGAAGCGGAAGGGGAAGACCTTCGTATCCATCGAAGAATTCGCCATGTGCTGCAACAAGCTCTCCAAGACCCACATCGAGCAGCTCAAGGCCCTGGGTGCGTTCGCCGGTATGGCGGAGACCAGTCAGATGACGCTGTTCTGAGGCTGCAGAGCGCTATGGCTGTCTGACCCTGAGGCCACGCCGATATGCTTTCGCCCGAGACTATGGCCCGCTTTCCAGAGGCTGAGGAGAAGAGCGAGGGCGTCTCGTATCCGACAAGATGACACGGCGCAGGAGGGCTGCATAAGCAGTCCTCCTGCGCCGTGTCATCTCTGGAGATGGCTAAAGGAAGAGTAGGTACATGGAATTGACTTCTAGAGCGGACAAGTGTATGCTAGAAGAAGAATACCGCGTCATGCGGCAGAGATAGGAGGATCAGCTATGTCGTACTCACCGTCATTGAGTTCTGGATTCACATTTGCTCGGAATCGCAGCCCCTACCTCTCTCCCCAGTCGGGTATGTGCTCGTTTTGTACGGAGGATTGCGCCGGTACCTGCGAGCTGGCGTTGGCTGCTGTCCTGGGCGCCCAGACTGTTTATCCCATGACCACAGGGGCCAATCAGATCGCATCGGAGAAAGACTATCCGATCGACTGGTCACACTTCAACATCAACGGACATGTGTTTGGTGCAAAGGGCGTGGAGGCCACCTATGAGGCCGCTTCTATCCGCAATGTGCGCCTGGAGCGCAGCTATGGACGCATCCATCCGGTGAAACTTGCCTTACCGGTGATCTTACCCGCTCTCATCAAACTGAACTGGAAGGATTATTTCGGCGGCGCTGCGATGGCTGGTGTGAGCTGTGTGGTGGGTGAGGATGCCAAGGGGAAAGATCCTGATCTGGTACTGAAAGATGGGAAGATCGTAGATTTCCCATTCCTGGCAGGAGTCTTAGAGAGCTTCCGCCGCTATGACCGGGGCTATGGCCAGATCATCTTGCAGTGCAATGTGGAGGATGATCTGCTGGGCGTGCCGGAGATCGCCGTGGGCAAGTATGGCTTCCAAGCCATCGAGTTCAAGTTCGGGCAGGCAGCGAAGGGCACGCAGCCCGTGAACCGCCTCCCGGATATCGAGACTGCGAAAAAGCGGCAGGACATGGGGTATATCGTACATCCAGATCCCTCCGATCCGGCGGTGCAGAAGGCCTGGTCGGATGGAGTGTGTCCCAACTTCTATCAGTATGCCCGTCTGCCTCTGTGGGATGAGGACTATCTCATCCGTCGGGTGGCGGAGGTACGCTCCATGGGGGCTCGGAACGTCACGCTGAAAATGGCTGGCTATGATCCCGTGGATCTAGAGCGGGTGCTGCGGATCGGCACCGTAGCGGGAGTGGATCTCATCACGTTCGATGGCGCTGGCGGCGGCAGCGGATGCAGCCCCTGCAAGATGATGAACGAATGGGGCTCCCCGGCGGTCTGCCTGGAGGGAACTGTAACGGCGATCTGCAGGCGGCTGGAGGCAGAAGGCTTGGAGCTGCCCAAGCTGGTCATCACTGGCGGCTTCGCCAGCGAGGACCAGGTGTTCAAAGCCCTTGCTTTTGGTGAGGGGCATTTCATGGGCGTTGGTCTGTGTAGGGCGGCCATGGCTGCGGCGATGACTGGCAAGCATATCGGAGATCAGATCCTGGCTGGCCAGGTGCCGGAGATGTTCAAAAAGTACGGTACGACAGTGGAGGAGATATTCGCGGACCTACCCGATCTGCGCGCTCTATATGGCAAAGAGGCGGACCATTTCTCCACGGGGGCGATAGGTGTGTTCTCGTACCTCAATAAGATCGCCTTTGGCCTGCGGCATTTCGCTGCGCTGAACCGGAAGTTCGATGTGGACCTGTTGGACCGTTCGGACTTGATCCCCCTGACCCGAGATGCGAAAGACCTGCTGGAGGATCATTGGCTCTGCTGACCTCATGCGGCCGCATATCATTTCGGGTCGAGTAGGAGAGGAACGTTGCGGCCGACGCGAGAGATAGAAAAGCGGTGCCCCATACGCTTTGCGTATGGGGCACCGCTTTTCAAAATGGAGGATCACTTGCCTAATTTGGCATTACATTTGTCCAAGAACCGCTGGGCATTGATGATGGCGCGGGTATGCGTACCGCTGCCGATAGGGCCCTTCTCATCCCAGGCCTTCACGGCGAAATCCACCATCTTGCCGTTTTCTGATATAGCGGTGATCTCCGCCTCTGCCCACACCTTCATACCGATGGGGGTGGGGGCGTCATGGGAGATGTCCAGATGGGTGCCGACGCTGCCCTGCCCCTCCTCCAGAAAGCTCTGGAGGACCGTCATGGCGGCGTTTTCCATCAAAGCGGACATGTAAGGCGTACCGAACACAGGAAGAGCGCCGGAGCCCACATTGGCGGCAGTCAACTCAGGAGTGACAGTCTCCTCCAACTGGCACTTGGTTCCGATCACGATCATTTATTGGTCCCTTTCTATAGGCGCTCCGTCAGGAGACAGAGGCAGATTTCAGCCGGGTCCACTCGCTGTCGTACAGATCCAGGATATCCTGGGGCAGACCGGCGTAGCTCTCGCACTGAGCCATGATGGTCTCATCGGGATAGGCGTAGGGATCGGAGGACACCTCCGGGTCCAGTTCCTCCCGCACGCTCAGCAGGGGAGAGGAATACCAGATCTCCTCGCAGTTCTTGAGGCCGGCCTCGGTAGAGCACATGTAGTTGATGAAGATCTCGGCGTTCTCCTTGTTGGGGGCATCCTTCAGGATGCACATGGCATCCACGTAGATGTTGGTGCCCTCCTCAGGGATATAGAAGCCCAGGTCGGGGTTGTTCTCCACCATGGTCAGATAGTCGCCGTAATAGTAGGTACCGATGGCGGCGTTGGCGCCCTCCAGCTTGCCGAAGATCTCGTCCATGGCGTAGCCCTGAAGGATGGGCTTCTGCTCCAGCAGCGTGTCTACCGCCTCCGTGATCTGGGCGGCATCAGTGGTATTATAGGAGTAGCCAAGCCGCTTGAGGGCGATACCGATCGCATCCCGAGAGTTGTCGATCATCACGATGTCGTCAGCGTACTTTTCGTTCCACAGCAGGTCCCAGCTGCCCAGATCCGTTTCGTCCACCATGGTGGTGTTGTAGATCACGCCCATCAGGCCCCACATATAGGGCACGGAGTACAGGTTCTCCGGGTCGTACTCGGGGTTCTTCAGCTCCGGGTCGATGTCCGCGAAGTTGGGGATGTTGTCAAAATTCAGGGGCTCCAGCATGTCTTCTTCGATCATCCGGGCGATCATATAGTCGGATGGGATCACCACGTCGTAATCCGTCCCGCCGCCTGCGATCATGGAGTACATGGTCTCATTGCTGTCGTACATCTGGTAGTTGACGTGGATGCCGGTGGCCTCCTCAAAGTCCTCCAGAACGGACTCATCGATATACTCGCCCCAGTTGTAGACATTCACCTCTCCGCCGGAGGTCTGCTGTGCGCCGTCGGAGCTGCTGCCGGTGCCGTCCCCACCGCTGTTGTCACCGCGGGAGCTGACGCATCCGGTCATGAGGCTGGCCGCCATGGCCAGGCTCAACATGAGTGCCAGAGTCTTTTTCAATTTCTTTCTCGTTCTCCTTTCAAATTTGAAGCATTTATCACCGGGGCCGCAGCCCGAGTGGACCAAAGGAAAGATCAGGACCGGAGGGCCTGGCGCTTCCGGCGCTCCTCCTGCCGAGCCTGCCGCAGGTTGATGACCACCAGCAGGATCAGCACCGCAACGAACATCAGGGTGGACAGGGCGTTGATCTCCGGACTCACCCGGCGGCGCACCATCGAGTACACCACCATGGAGAGGGTGGACGCTTGGCTGCCGGCGGTGAAGTAACTGATGACGAAGTCATCGATGCTCATGGTGAAGGCAATCAGCATCCCGTTGACGATGCCGGGCATCAGCTCCGGCAGCACCACCTTCCAGAAAGCCTGCAGGCGCGTGGCACCCAGGTCCAGGGCAGCTTCCGCCAGGTTGGGGTCCAGCTGCCGCAGCTTGGGCTGCACGGAGACGATGACATAGGGGATGTCAAAGGTGATGTGGGCGATCAGCAGCGTGACGAAGCTCAGACTGAAGCCGAAGTCGAACCACAGGTCGGCGTTCACCGCCCACTCCTGGCTGTTGAGCCAGCCGGAGAAGTCCGCCAGCGCCTGTCCGGCGAATACGAACAGCAGCATCATGGACACGCCCGTGATGATGTCCGCATTGGTCAGAGGGATGTTGTTCACCGTGAGGAACAAGCTCCGGGGGCGCCGCTTCATGCTGGAGAAGCCGATGGCCGCCGCCGTGCCCACCACCGTGGCGACGAGCGTCGCCAGGACGGACACCAACAGGGTGGTCTGCAGTGCCCCCAGCACCGTCCGGTTCTGGAACAGCTGCACGTACCAGTCAAAGGTGAAGCCACCCCACACGGCGTTGGACTTGGAGTCGTTGAAGGAAAATGCGATCAGCACGAAGATAGGGGCGTAGAGGAACAGGAACAGGATGGCCAGGAAGGCCCGGGAGAGGAGCCCATTCTTTTTCACAGCAGCACCGCCTCCTCTTCACCCTCGCCAAAGCGGTTCATGATCCCCATGCACACCAGCACAATCACCATCATCACCAGAGAGATGGCGGATCCCAGATGGGGGTTGTAGGCGGATCCCAGGAACTGCATCTCGATCAGGTCGCCCACCAGCATGCTCATGCCGCCGCCCAGCAGGCGGGAGATGACGAAGGTGGACACCGATGGGATGAACACCATGGTCACGCCGGAGAGCACCCCCGGCAGAGACAGAGGGAAGATCACCCGGCGGAACACCTGTACGCTGTTGGCGCCCAGGTCCTGGGCCGCCTCGATGACCCGGTGGTCGATCTTCACGATGACGGAGAAGATGGGCAGCACCATGAAGGGCAGGAAGTTGTACACCATGCCCAGCACCACTGCGGCCTCCGTGTTGATGATGTCCAGCTTGGGCAGGCCGATGGAGGAGAGCAGCGTGTTGAAAAAGCCGTTGCGCTCCAGCAGGAACACCCAGGAGTAGGTCCGCAGCAGGAAGTTCATCCACATGGGCAGCATGATCAGCAGCGTGGCCATGCTCCGCAGGCGGCCCCGCTCCCGGGCCAGGAAATAGGCCATGGGATAGCCCAGCAGGATGCACAGCACCGTGGCGATGCCCGCCAGCAGGAAGGACCGGCCGAACACGGAGGTGTATTGGAGCATGTTGGAGAAGTTGTCCAGCGTAAAGGACCCGTCCCGGGTAGTGAGGGCATAGACCACCACCAGCACCAGCGGCGCCACCACGAACAGCGCCATCCAGCCCACATAGGGGGCGGCAAGCCACTTATTCCGCATAGCCTTCCTCCCGGCGCTCCTCCTCAGCGCCCTCGTCCTCGTCCAGAGCCTCCGCGTCGGAGAGCTCGTCATACTCGTCGCTGTAAGAGCTGTAGTCGCCGAACATGCCGGAGTACTGACTCTTCTTCATGATGTGGAACCCGTCGGGATCGATCTTCACGCCGATCCGGGTCCCCACGGGGGAGTGGTCCGTGGTCTGGATCAGCCACTTGAAGCCCCGGAAATCCACGATGATATCGTACTGCATCCCCTTGAAGGTGACGGAGGTGACGGTGCCCACCAGCTGGCCCTGGTCCATAGGGACGATGTCGATGTCCTCCGGCCGGATGACCACGTCCACCGGCTCGTTCTCGGCAAAGCCGCCGTCTAGGCAGGGGAACTCCCGGCCATACATTTTCACCAGCTTGTCTCGGACCATGATACCGTCGATGATATTGGATTCGCCGATGAAGTCTGCCACGAAGGCGTTCTTGGGCTCGTTGTAGATGTCCTCCGGCGTGCCGATCTGCTGGATGCAGCCCTTGTCCATCACCACGATGGTGTCGGACATGGTCAGCGCTTCCTCCTGGTCGTGGGTCACA
>CALXDL010000044.1 GCA_944387055.1 uncultured Oscillospiraceae bacterium | reverse complement strand
CCGAGCGCAGGAAGTCCAGGTCCTCCTCGGCCATCTCCACCCCGTCCGCGATCCGTCCGGTGTTGTCGGCGGTGGTCGCCGCGCTCTCGGTCAGGTCCTCGCCGGGGGCGGTCAGAGAGCTGAGCTTGTCCCCCAGCCCCTCGCCGAAGGCGTAGCCCGTGTCCCACGCCCCTTGGTAGGTGAAGCGCTTCTCGATCTCAGGCGCGTTCATATCCAGC
Organism: uncultured Oscillospiraceae bacterium; assembly: GCA_944387055.1. Classification (GTDB taxonomy): domain Bacteria; phylum Bacillota; class Clostridia; order Oscillospirales; family Oscillospiraceae; genus Oscillibacter. The sequence continues at coordinate 25,631 of CALXDL010000044.1, read as the reverse complement.
TCCACGGCGTTCTCGCTCTTGCCCCAGTCGCGCACCTTGCTCTGCATGTCCTCCAGCTTCGTGGTCAGCTCCGTCCCGAAGATGGCGTCGATGATCTTGGACACCACCTTGCCCAGGCCCAGGAATATCCCGATGATCTGCCCGGCGAGGTTCTGGAACAAGCCCAGCACGCCGTTGAATCCGCCGTTCACCGCATTTATCAAGAACTCGATCAGTGCCAGGCCTGGCTCCACGAAGATGCCCCATACCGCCTGGATGATGGCGTTCAAGACACCGATGGCCGTGTTCAAGATGATCGCGCCCACCATCAGGAATGCCCCGCAGATCAGCCCCGTGGCCGATACGGTGGATCCCGTCAGCTTGTTGACGAGGGCCGTCAGGGCGTATACTGCCCCGATGACCAGCGCCAGGCCCGCGACGATGAGCACCGGCGTGGACGCCTTGCTGATCACCCCCCACAGCTTCGTGACCAGGTTGAGGCGTGTCTGTTCCGCCGCTGCGGAGCGGAGCGAGAGCTTCAGCAGTCCGAAGGCCGCCGCCGCGCTCAGGGCGATGGGTGCCAGGATCGGCCCCCATGTGGCCACCTTGTCCAGCCCCGCCGCCAGCAGCTCCAGCCCCCGGCTCACGATGACCAGCACCGGCGCCAGGGGGGCCGCCAGGCTCCGGATCACGCCCATGGCGGAGCGCAGCACCTCCACCGCCGGCTGCAGGATCTGCTCGAAGTCGCCGCCGAACTCTTCCAGCGCGATGTCGAATACCAGTTCCGGCAACGCTTTTTCTTTCAAGAACATCGCGATCGGCAGTTCTCCAGGTGTTCCGTCTTGTTTTACTTCTCTTGGCTTTTTCATTTCGCCGAATGCCTCTTTGACCAGGTCAGACGCTGCCGTGCTGCTCTCCGCCGCCTTTGCTGCGGCTGGGGCTGGGGACGATGCCGCCGCCCCGGACAGGGCCGACGCCAGGGCCCGCAGCTGCGCCGCCGCGTTCGTCAGGGCGGTGCTGACGCTCCGCAGTTTCCCCTCCATCCGCCCTAGCACCCGCTCCACCTTTTGGAAGGCCTGGGCCTGCCGGTCATAGAATTCCAATGCTTCCGCTGCTGTCACGTCTCCTCATCTCCTCCTTTGTCCATGAAAAAAGCAGCCCCCTCTCGGGTGGCTGCTGCCCGTATGGAAAAGACGCCCCTTCGGGCGTCTTTTTGTTGGGGAGAGGCCCCCGTCATGAGGGTCCCTCCCCTTATCGATGTCTTTTGGTCCGGTGGGCCTTACGACCGGCCCTCTACCTCGGCCTCCGCCTCAGCCTGGAGCTCCCGCTGGGCCCGCAGGACCTCTTCGTTCACCACCGGTCTCCCATCCCGATCCAGGAAGGGGGTCACTGCCAACCGGTTCATACAATTGGGACCGCCCACCACGGCCAGATATTCCACGCCGGTCCTCAGGTCCAATATGACGCAGGAATCCATCATATTGGTCATTGTCTCACTACCCACGATGAGAGTCCGCTTTCCCGCCCGGATGGATCTCTTGATCACAGATTCCGGTGGCCGGTCTTGCCGTCTGGATCCAAACATCTCGTTCTCCTCCTCGTTCCGCCCACAGAAAGGTGCGGGCTTTCTTGAGGCCATCATACCATCTGCCGCCTGCTCTGTCAAACCTTGCAGGGGAAAAGCGTCCCCCTTGCGCGCTGCGCCCCGCAGGCATCCCGCCGCCGTGTTTCATCCTCTCCGGAATGCCTCGTTCACCAGCGGTCTCCCGTCCGGGCCCGCCAGCATCGTCAGCCCACTGCTACCGTCGCCACCCCGGATATACAGATACTCGACGCCAGTAGCCTTATCAACCAACACATATGTTGTGCCCGGTCCCTTGCCATCATACTTATATATGGTGGCGAAGCGTTCGTCGTATTGCTCTTTGGATCCAAACATCTCGTCTTCCTCCTCATTCTGCCCGTGTCTCCGCACGGACTTTCTTGAGGCCATCATACCATCCCCTTCTCGCCCCGTCAAACCCTCCCCTCAAGAGAAAGCAGCCCCCTCCCAGGTGGCTGCTGCCTGTATGGAAAAGACGCCCCTTCGGGCGTCTTTTTGTTGGGGAGAGGCCCTCCCGTCGATCCAGGCGTTTAGTCCGGCGCTCCTTCAGCCCCACTCGTTCAGGTAGTCCTCGTTCACCAGGGGCGTCCCGTCCCGATTCAGCAGCGGTGTCAAGCCTCCGCCGTCACTGTTACTAATATATAAATACTCGATCCCTGTTTTCGCGTCCATATAAACATAGGCAAGACCGGGGCTTCCTTTGAGTATCTGTCCTTTGACCACAGTGACGATACGATCTTTCGAACCAAACATCTCGTTTTCCTCCTTGTTCCGCCCGCGTCTCCGCACGGGCTTTCTTGAGGCCATCATATCATCCGCCGCCGCTCCCCGTCAAACCGTGGCCATGGAAAAGCAGCCCTCGCCCGAGAGCTGCTCTTCCCACTATCCAAGGCGCGTCCGGGCCGCGCTCCTCACGCCTCCGGACCGTCGCCGCCGTACGGAGGTTCATGACCGATGCCCCAGCGGGGGGCGTCCTGCAGCAGCCCGTCCTCCCGGGCCCCTTCGTCCGGCGCCGCCGGGCTGTCCCACGTGCCGTCCGCCTCTCCGCCGTCCATCGCTCCGGCGGCCGGCTGGGGCGTGTGGGCCGCCATCAGCTCCAGGAGCTTCCGGTCCATCTCCGCCACGCAGGTCTTCCCGTCCCGCAGCCGCAGCTCCACCGTATACACCCACACCGGCGGGACGCGCAGCGCGCCGAACACCGCGCCCACCAGGGCCAAGACCCCCACCAGGGCGCCCATCACCTCCGGCGGCCCGCCGGAGGTCAGCTGGAAGCCGAAGAGGAGCAGCATGCTGCCCAGCAGCGCCAGGAGCACGCCAAAGAAGATGGCGCGGCACACCCGGTCGGAGATGCTGCGCACCTCCTCTTCCCGGAGGATCTGATAGTCCTCCAGCGTATCCTCATAGAGGTAGAGCATCCCGGAGTGCAGCGTCTGGATGCACGCCCATCCCTTGGAGCGCCAGAGGGGCCGCCCCGCATACGCGCCGGACAGGACCCTCTGCCGGGACCGGGTCTTGCGCACCGGCGCCCCTTCGGCGGCCTGGGCCTCCCGGTCCGTCCACTCCTCCGTCTCCGGCTGCTCCGGGGCAAGGAGCCGTCCGGCCGTCCGCCAGCACAGCCGCGCCAGCACAGCCGCGCCCAGGGCGATCCCCAGCATCACCGGCAGCAGCCAGTACTCCTCGGGCTTGATGCCCTGTTGTATGATGATGGCCGCCGAGCCCACCACTACTCCGATCGCCAAGAACCCCAGCTGCAGCGTCCACACGGTCATCAGCACGCCGCCGATCTTTCTCCACACCTTCATCGTCTCCAGCTCCTCTTCCCAGTCGTTCCTTCCATCATAGCATCCGCCCCGCGGCCTGTCAAACCGCCTTACCGGCGGCGTTTGCCGGTGCGGGCCGCCGATAGGGCGCGGCAGTCACTCGACCTTCCCGCCGCCGTCGTACGGAGGCTCGTGACCGACGCCCCAGCCACAGGTCACGCGTCCCAGGGGTCTCTGCTGTCTCCGCCGCCGTCCCAGGGGTCGCCGTCCCAGCGGCTCTCGCCGCCGTCCTCCTCCGGCCTGTGACCGGTCCCCCAGCGGGGACCATCGGCCGGGCCGTCGTCCTGGGCCGCCGCACCGTCCGGCGCGGGCCCGCCGGCCGGGCCGTCCTCCTCCGGCACGCCGTCCAGCCCCTCCGAGGGGTCCTCCAGGGCCCGCAGCGTGTCCGTGTCCACCTCCGCCACGCAGGTCCTGCCGTCCAGCAGCTGCAGCTCCACGGTGTACACCCGCCGGCCCATGGGCCGCCGCGCGCCATGCACCGCCCCCAGCACGAAGGGGGCGAGGGCCAGTGCCAGCACCACAGGCTCAGGCAGCAGGTCGTCCACCCGCAGGCCCTCCACCAGGCTCTCCGCCGCCACCATCAGGCCGCCCAGCAGGAGATCGCCCAGCAGGCCGATCAGCAGGCAGTGCCCCGCCACCCGCAGCGGGGAGACCCGGGCGCCGCGCACCTGCTCCTCCTGCAGCACTCTTACCTCTTCCACCGTCTGCCGGTCCAGATACACCCGGCCCCGGAACCGCGTCTCCACGAACGCCCGGCCCCCGGTGCGCCAGATCCGCAGCCCCTCGAACGCGCCGGAGAGGATCGCCTGCCGGGACTCCTGATACCGCACGGGGATGTCCCGGCCGCCCTCCCGGGCCCACAGGGCCGCGTCCGCCGACCGGGTGCGGTAACGCCCCCACAGGTCGCTCACCACCCGCCACGCCAGCTGCAGGCCCCACACTGCCATCACGGCCCCGACCGCCAGCGTGGGAAGGGACGCCGCCGCCATCCCCTTGCTCACCTCGGCGCACACAGCGCTGATGCCTCCCGTCAGCAGCACCACCATGAAGAAACACGCTGCCGCCAGCTTCCCGTTGGACATCGGCTTCCTGTTCCGGCCGTCCATCTCCATCCGCTCCTTTTTTCCCTCCAGGATATTCCCATCATAGCATCCGCCCCGCGGCCTGTCAAACCGCCCGGCGCCGGTCTGTGCCCGCCGGAGGGGGACGCCGCTGAGCGCGGCGGTCAGTCGTCGGATCCGCTGTCATCCCCGTCATCCCCGCCGTCGCTGTCGCCGCCGTCCCAGTCGGCCCCGCCGCTGTCTTCCCAGGGTCCGGCGTCGTATTGGGCCCCGTCCCAGCCGCCCCGGCGGCCGCCGTATCGGGCCCCGTCTCCGCCGCCTCGGCGGCCGCCGTATCGGGGCCCGTCTCCGCCGCCTCGACGGCCGCCGTATTGGGGCCCGTCTCCGCCGCCCCGCCGGCCGCCGTATTGGAGCCCGTCTCCCCCGCCCCGGCGGCCGCCATATCGGGGTCCGTCCTCCGGGCCATCGCCATCGTCCGGCCCGTCACCGTCCCAACGGCTCTCGCCGCCCTCCGGCCTGTGACCGGTCTCCCAGCCGCCCTCGTCATATCCGGGCCCATGGCCGGCCCCCCAGCGGGGGCCGCCCCAGCCAGCGCCGCCGGCCGGTCCCTCCGCGGGGTCCTCCAGGGCCCGCAGCGTGGCCTCGTCCACCTCCGCCACGCAGCCCTCGCCGCCCCGCAGCCGCAGCTCCACGGTGTACACCCGCCGGAGCGGCAGCGGCTCCGTTCCCAGCACCGCCCCAATCAGGAAGGGGACGATGATCAGCGTCACCATCACCGCCACGTGCATCACGTTCCTGGCCAGCACCAGCACCGCGAACGTGGGGATCAGGCTCAGGTGGCCGAAGATCAGGCAGTCCGCCACGATGCGCAGTACGGAGACCGGGGCGCCGCGCACCTGCTCCTCCTGCAGCACCAGCAGCCCCTCCACCAGCCTCCGGTCCAGGTACGCCCAGTCCAGGTCCTCTGTCCGGATGTACGCCAGCCTGCCGGAGCGGCCGATGGGCAGCCCCTCGAACGCGCCGGAGAGGACCATCTGCCGGGACTTGCCGTCGCGCAGCGGGGGCTCCCCGGGGCGCGGGCCGTCCGCCCTGGCGCGCAGGCGCTCCCGCAGGGCCCGCGCCACGCGCCACGCCAGCCACGCCGCGCCCAGCAGCAGCACGCACCCCAGCGCCAGCTCCGGCAGGGAGAGCTCCGCTCCGCTGCCCGGCGCGGCGGCCAGCCAGCTGCCGCCCATGGCCGCCAGCGCCAGGACGGCGTAGCTCTCCGCCGCCAGCATCCATCTGGACGGGCGTCCCTTCTCCTGCTCCCCCATCTCCATCCGCTCCTTTTTTCCCTCCAGGATAAGCCCATCATAGCATCCGCCCCGCGGCCTGTCAAACCGCCCTACCGGCGGCGCCCGCCGGTGCGGTGCTGGGCTTTGCGCTCCCGCTGCAGCTGGATGTCGATGGACGCGTAGATGAAGGCCCGCTCCGCGTCCGGCATGGCCATCAGGGTGCCCGGCGGGATGCGCAGGCGCTGGAGGGCGAAGTGGGCGTAGTTCGCCTCACCGTCGCCCTCCTCGATCAGTTTTTTGCCTCGTCCCTCAGCTCGTTCAGATCCTCCCGGAAGCCGTTGACCTCCTGGATGGCCAGCAGCAGCTCGATGAACTGGCCGGGCTTGAGCAGCTTGTCGATCAGCGCCTCCGCCCCCACCACGCCGTAATGCTCCTGCAGCGCCGCGTCCTTGAAGTTGGGCTCCACGCAGCAGGCCGCCACCAGCCGGTCGTTATACAGGTCCTGGTCCGTCTCCACCGTGCGCTGGTGGGTCTTCTTGTCGAAGTGTACGTTCTGGCAGCTCTTGCGCAGCTGCTTGTTCTCGCCCTCCGTGATGCTCTTGACCGTGAAGGGGTGGGGGAACCCGGCCACCGTCACCTCGGCGGTGGCGGTGTCCACCTGGCTGCCCATCAAAAATTCCGTCAGTTTGCCCATCTCCTGCTCCTTCCTCGTCCTGGCCGGGGGCCCGTCCCCCCGGCTCGTCTATGGTGTGTCCCGGGCGCTCTCCCGCCCGGGGGAGGGGGAGCCGCCCATCCGGGCGGTCCCCCGGCCCCGCCGGGGCCGTCAGATGCTGTTGAACTCCGTGAGGATCTCGAAGTCCTCGAAGGTGAAGTCCGTCTCCTCCTCCAGGGGGTCGTCGCTGTCGCCGTCCAGCTTGGACAGCACCGTGCTGTCCAGGTTCACGCCGGACAGCAGCACCACCTGCCGCCCGGCGGCGGAGGCGGGGTCGTCGTTCTCCACCACCAGGTCAAAATAGACGTCCTCGCCCGTGCGCTTCCACTGGGCCAGCTTCTCCCGGAACAGGGGGCTCAGGTAGTACAGGGTCATGGACCCGGTGCCCTCGCCGCCGGTGGTCTTGTGGCCCACCATGCGCCTGCCGATGGCCTTGACCTGGCTCTTGGTCTTCTCCACGGTGGCCTCGATGCTCTTGGCGTAGAACATCTCTTCATTGTTGCCGTCGATCTTGGCGTAGGCGCGCCCCTCCCGGCCGGAGATGGCGTCCTGTGCACGCAGTGTCTTCATCGTCTCTCGCTCCTTCCTCGTGGTCTCACGCCACGGTCACAGTCATATAGAGTTTCTCCATGCTGTCGTTGGGCTGCAGGGCGCACGTCACGCTCACGTCCCGCTTGCCGCTGCCCTGCTGCACGGTCACGTCCTCCACGGCGAAGCCGCTGATGGCGTCCAGGCTCTCGTACTGCTTGCCCAGGGACACCAGGTCCGCCTGGAACACGCTGCGGCCCGTGTCGCTGTTGGTCTGCACGCCCAGGTACCGCTCGCCGAAGATGCGGGCCACGTCGTTGGCCCAGCCGTCCATCACGCGCACCACCCGGTTGCTGGTCCAGTCCTCGCTGATGCCGCCGCCGAAGCTGGTGCGGCTGTTGATGTCGGCCAGGACCCGTGCCTTGCCGCCGTCGGCGTAGAACAGGAACTCCCCGGCCCGGATGGCGGCCTCGCACTGGCTCTTCGTGTACTTCACGTCCACGTCCACCGCGCCGTCATAGGCGGTGTTGGTCAGGCTCTCGTTCACCTCCGCGGCCGCGCTGGCGCCGGTGACCCAGGCCACCGCCTTGTCGCCGGAGAGGGTGGTCCCGTCAGAGAGCACCACGCCGTTCTTCACGTTCACGATGCCCACGCTGTCCGCGCCCTCCGCCTGGAAGAGCACGCCCACCACTTTCTTGCCCTCGTCGTCCCGCAGCCGCTCCACGAAGGCGCACACCTGCTCCTTCACGTCCGCGTCCTTGCCGGGATAGCCCAGCACGTTGAAGTCCTCCACCTCCAGGGCGTTGAGCCAGGCGGTGTAGGCGCTGGCGGCCACGGTGGCGTTGGTGCCGCCGGTCAGTGCCGCGGCCGCGGCGGCGCTCAGCGCCCCCTCGCCGCTGAAGGTCACATAGGCGTTGGCCTCCAGGGCCGCCGCGCCGCCGGCCTTGGCCACGCTCTGGCGGTCCATCTCCACGCCGTCCAGATACGTCACCACGTCCACGTCGTCGGCGCCGTTGGCCAGCACGGCCACCTGCATCGCGTTGCCGCGCGTGCCGCCGTAGCGGGCGGTGGCGGTCACGCCGCCCACCGTCACGCTGGCCTTGGTGCCGCCGCCGTCCACGCGGTAGACCAGCAGCGTCTTCGCCCGCTTGAGCGCCTCCCGCATCAGCAGCAGCTCCGGCGCGGAGGGGTCGTGGCCCAGCTCCTCCAGGGCCGTGCGCTGGAAGTCCTCCGCCTCCACGCGGAAGATCTTCCCCTCAGGGCCCCAGTCCAGCTCCAGCGGCAGTGCCGCCGTGCCCCGGCTGCCCATGGCGGCCGCCGTGGCCGCCGAAACGAAATTGATGTAGCTGCCCGGCAGCAGCTGGTTCTGCACCGTGAAGGTGCCTCCTCCCATCGGCATATGTTCGTTCCTTCCTTTCTTTCCTCTGTGTCGTTCGTCTCGTTCTTCTCGTTCGTCTTCTCCGCCGTCCCTCCGGACGGCCTCAGCTCAGGTGCTGGGCCTGCTCCAGCCGTTCCATGGGCTCGTCCGCCCCGTCCGGCTGCAGCGGTCCGTCCGCGCTCACCTTGGCCCGCAGGGCGTAGTACGCGCCCTCGCCCGCGGGCGCGGCGGTCCGCCCCAGCGCGTGCAGCACGTCCCCCTGCTCGGTCTCCAGGGTGCGCATCCCCGCCAGCATCCGCTCCGCCCAGGGGGCGAAGTCCTCCGCCTCCTCTTCCGGCAGGTAATAGCGCACCTCCAGCTCCACGCTCAGCCGCGCCCGGCGGCCCAGCCCGTCGGTCATGGCCGCGCTGGCCGCCCCCACCCAGAAGGCGCCGCCCGCCGCCTGGGGGATCGGACCGGCGTACACCTCATGCCCCGGCCACAGGGCCCGCACCCGGGCCGCCGCGGCCTCGATCGTCTCTTCGATCATCTCGCTCTCCCTCCTCTCTGCTCTGTCTCAGGCGCTGTGGGCCTCCCGCACCAGCACCTCCTGATGGGTCTCGTACCGGGCGGGCATGCCCACCGCCTCGAAGCACAGCGTCTGGCCCAGTCGGCGCACCCGCAGGCGGTCGCCGGGGCGGACCGCCACCTCCGGCGGCAGGAACGCCACCGCGTCCCACGCCACGATCTGCGCCGCCTCGTCCCGGCCGCTGCGGTCTCCCACCCGGCTGCTGCGCTCGCCCAGGCGGCTGAAGCCGCAGGGCACGTCCTGGGCCACCGGCACGAACACCGGGCGGCACACCGCCCCCTCCCGCCGCGCCTGGGCCCGCAGCACCTCCGCCCGGTCCTCGTAGGTGGCCTCCAGGGCCTGCCGTTCCGCTCCCGCGCTGCCGAAGCTCATGGCCGCCACCTCATGCGCCGGTAGGGCGTCAGGGCCGTGCGCCAGCCGTAGAAGCCGTCGCCGCTGCCCGTGCCGAAGGTGGCCGCCGCGCTCTCCGCGCCTGCGGCGGCGGCGAAGGCGGTGGACACGTCGCCCCGGCGCACGGCGCTCACCGCGCCCGCGGGGGGCCGGCTCTCGCCCAGGCCCGCCCCCTTCCAGTACCCGGCGGCCATCAGCACCAGCACCCGCTCCAATCCGGGCGGCAGGCGCTCCTGGCGGATGTAGGCCAGGATCTGGTCCTCCGTCACCGCCAGGGCGAAGGCCAGCCGCCCGTCCTCCTCCGTCCCGGCGATGCCCAGCAGCTCCTTGAGCTGGGTCAGCCGCGCCTCCATCTCAGCCCACCAGCTTCACGGCCATGGCCGGCTCCAGGGTCTTGATGCCGTAGATGATGTCCAGGGACACGGTGTCCTGCTTGGTGTCCTGGTCGTAGCCGAACACCACCCGCACGCCCAGGCCGTCCTTGTGGACCACGGCCGCGCGGCCGCTGCCCATGGGCAGGGCCAGGGGGCGGGTCACCAGGGCGATGGCGTTGCGGTGGAAGGCCAGGGAGCAGGGCTTGGTGATGGGATAGGCCTGCGCGTCCTCATAGTCCCCCATCAGCTCGCTGTCGATGCCCACCGTCTCCACCGCGCCCGCGGCGGCGGTGGCGTCCGCGGTGAAGTGGTAGCGGTAGCCCCCCAGGATGAAGCCGTCGCCCTTCTTCACCGTGGCGGTGGCCCCCTCCACGCCGGCCAGGGCCACGCTCTTGGCGCCCTTGGTGCCGCTGACCTGATAGGCCGTGGCGGTGCCGGGCACGGCGGCCAGGGAGTCCGGGCAGTTCTGGTCCATATAGGTGTCCAGGGAGTACAGCCGCCCCAGCTCGGCGTTGCGCAGCGTCTCGCCGCTGCCCGCGTAGGCCACCTTGGACAGGTTCTCCGTCAGGGCGTAGCGGTACTTGTGGGTGGGGTGGAGCACCAGGCGCCGCTGGTCCAGGGGCACCTTGGCCACGTCCAGGGCCTTGGACAGCGCCGCGATGTCGCCCAGGTCCGTGGGGCTCTCGGTGGCGTCCACCTGGGCGGCCACGTTGGCGCACTCGTTGAGCAGGTCCTCATCCACCGCCTGGGCGATGGCCCGCATGGCCGGGGCGATCAGCTGGGTGGAGAAGTCCTGGATGTCCAGGGTCAGCTCCTTGCTCGTCACCGCGAACGACACGTCCCGGTGCCGGTCCATCTTCACGGCCACGCCGCCCTCGGATACGTCCTGGCGGGTGATGGAGCCGGTGAAGTTCTTGGCGGTGAACCGGGCGGGGCGGCGGATGGTCACGGTGTCGCCCACCTGGGCGAAGGCGCTGTCGTAGTCCCGGTGGACCAGATTGGCCATCACCAGGTCGTTCTCCAGGACGATCAGCGCCTCTCGGGCGATCACGTCAGGGGTCAGGAAAGTGTTTGGCATAGGGTCTCATCCTCCTTCTCAATTCTTGGGGAAGCCGCTGTGTGCCGCCCGGTAGGCGGCGTATTCCTCCACGGAGAGCTTCCCCAGTTCCTCCATGGTATAGGGTGCGTCCGCGCCCTCCCCGGCGGGGGCGGGCCGTGCGCCGGTGAGGGCCGGCGCGTCTTTGAAGAGGTAGGGCTTGGCGGCGCGGATGGGGGCCAGCAGCGCCTCCAGCCCTCCGGCCACGCCGCCGCCCGCGTCCAGCTCCACCGCCTCCAGGTCCAGTCCCGGCAGGATGTCGGCCGGGTCGTGGACCAGGGGGGCCAGGGCCGCGCGCACCGCGCCCTCCCGGCGCACGCGCTCCAGGGCGCGGGCCTGGGCCTCTCCGGCCGCCGCCAGGTCCTCGGCCAGGCGGGCGGCCTCCCCGCTGCCGCCCAGGGCCCGGGCCGCCTGGGCCGCCGCCTCCAGCGCCGCCTCCGCCGCACCGGCCAGGCACAGCTCCCGCCCGTCCAGGGCCGCCTCCACCTGGGCGCTCAGCTCCGGGCCCAGCAGGGCCCGCACGTCTTCATGGATCATCGTCTCCTCCTTCCCGGCGGCGCGGCGCGCCGCCGCTCTTCGTCTCCGGGGGCGCCTCCGCCCGGCGCTCCCGCTCCAGGGCCGCCAGCTCCGCCTCCGCGTCCTCCACCCAGGGGTGGTTGGCCAGCAGCGTCCGGCGGGAGAGCAGCCCGGCGCTGGCGGTGATGTTGGCGATCGTCTCCCCCTCGTCCACGGGCATGTCCACGTTGAAGCACACCGTGAAGGGCACGGCGGCGAACGTCCCCATCCCCCGGGCCTGCATCCAGGTGTCCAGGAAGGGCTTGAGGCGGCGGAACGTCTCCTGCAGCGCCGCCCCCAGGTCCGCGCAGTCCGCGTCCAGGTCCATGTACCGGAAGGCGATCGCCCGGCCGGAGGCGCTGCCCAGGTCCGGGTCCTTGGTGTCCACGGCGCTGGCCAGGTCGTACAGGTCCCGCCGCTGCTTGTCCAGGAAGGCCAGCACCGCCGTCACGTCCACCTCCGTCTGCAGCTTGTCCACGCCGCCGTCGCCCTCCACCTGGATGGCCAGGGACCGGCGCAGCTCGCTGACGAACTGGTCCAGGTCCTCGCCGCCGTAGTTGCGCAGCACGTACACGAACTTGGCCACGTCCCGCAGGGCGTCGGCGGTCACGCTGGTCTGCCAGTCGTAGTCGTCGATCAGGTCCTTCACGTCCCGCAGCAGCGGCAGCCCCTCGTCGTTGTACTTGAGCCACACCAGCGGCGGCTGGTCCCACAGGTACCCCTGTCCGCCCCAGGTGAAGTGGGGCGCCGGGCCGCCGTCCGTCTCCCGGTACCGGCCGGAGCCGTCCGCGTCCTGGAAATAGCGCACGCCCTCTGCGGACCACCACCCGGCTCGGCCCACGGTCCCCCGCTCCCGGCCCCGCCACTCCGTCTCCTCGTACACGCGCAAGAAGCCGTCCAGGGCCTGCTCCTCCCGGTCCCGCCACAGCGGCACCACCTCCGTGGCCGGCAGCACCCGGAACGCCAGCGTCCCGTCCGCGCCGATGTAGGGCTGCATCCAGCCCACGCCGTCGCGCACGGCGTTGCGGCCCAGGCGGCGCACCGCCCGGCGGAAGGCCGCGTCGAAGCGCTCGTTCAGCCGCCGGGCATAGTCCGCGTCCTCCGTGTGCACGGTCCAGGGCCGCGCCAGCAGATAGCGCACCTTCTGGTCCACCAGGCGGCGGTAGAAGGGGTGCTGGATCCGCACGTTGGAGCGGCCCTCCCCGCCGCCGGTCTTCTCCCGCACGTCGGGGCGGTTGCGGTAATAGCGTCCCGCCGCCAGCAGCTCCGCGTACCGGGGCCCGTGCCGGAAGGCGGCCACCTCCCGGCTCACGATCTCCTCCAGGTCCATGGGCGCGGCGGCAGCCAGGGCCGCGGCGGCCAGTTGGGTCTGGGTGTATGTCATCTCTTCCTCGTCCTCCTCTCGCCCCGTCCCGCCGTCAGCGCAGGATGGCCACGGCGGGGCGGCGCATGTCTGCCTCGCAGGCGTAGCGCACCGCGTCGATGTGGTGGTCGTCCCGGTCCGGGAACACGGACATCAGCCGCCCCTCCCGGTCCCGCGCCAGCGCATAGCCGGTGAACTCCCGGGCCGTCTCCGGGCACCGCTCCGGGTCGATCACGATCTCCTCCAGGTCCTGGAGCCACTTCACGCCGTAGGCCACGCTGTCCGGTCCCTTCCGGGCGCCGGTCACCCGCAGGCCGTAGCCGCGCATCTCCTCGATGCTCTTGGGCTCGGCGCTGTCGCACACGATCCGCCCCGTCCCGGCCCAGGGCAGCAGCACCTGGGCCGCCCGCCGGTTGGAAAGGCGCAGCGCGTGCAGCTCCCGGTAGAGGTACAGCCGCCTGCGGCACGGGTCGTAGTGCCCCTCGTTGTAGGCCAGGGGGTCGGCGGCATAGCCCCAGTCCAGTCCCCGGCGGATGTGGTCGAAGCGGGCGATCTCCCCGTCGGGGATGGGCCGCAGCGTCACGTTGCGGAACACCTCGCCCCCCGTGCCGCCCGGCTCGCCCAGATACTCGTGGGCATAGACCTCCGGCCGGGTGGCGGCCAGGTGGGCGGCCTCCGCCAGGAACGGCTCCCCCAGCCACTGGGGCGGCATCCCCCGGTAGTCGGAGCGGACCACCAGCGTGCCGGGCGGGGGCGCGGCGGTGCGGCGGTTGCACCAGCTGCCGGCGGAGCGGGGCGGGTTGAAGGTGTAGAAGAAGGCGAAGGACGCCCCGCCCCGCATCAGGGACTGGTCGATGCTGCGCACGCTCTCCTCCCCCTCGAACTCGTCCACCTCCTCGTACCAGGCGTACTTCACATAGCCCGTGTCCACCTTGATGGACTTGACCTTCATGGCGTCGTCCGCGCCCCGGAACAGGATCTTCTGCCCCGTGGGCAGATAGGTCAGCGCCATGGGCGAGACGCTGGCGGACCACGCCTGGGCCGCCCCCAGGGCCTGGATGCCCCAGAGCAGCTGGGCGAACACGGACTCCCGCAGCGTCACGCCGTAGCGCCGCAGGGCCACGGCGTGGGTCATGCGCCCGGCCTGGCCGTCCCGCATGAGGCACAGCGGCAGCTCCACGCCCACGAAGGACGACTTGCCCGACCCCCGCCCGCCGGGCAGCCAATAGCGGGCATGGCCGCCCCGGCGCACGTCGGCGTGGACCGGATAGAACGCCGGGGCGATCAGGCCGGACACCCGCACCTCCTCCGCCAGCGCCCTATCCATCCCCCGCCTCCACGTCGTCCACGATCTGCACCGGCGCGGCCTCGCCGCCTGCGGGCCGGTCCAGGAAGAGGCGGTGGTGCCGCCCCAGCAGCTCCAGGGCCCGCAGCCGCTCCCGCACCGCGCTCTCCGCACCGCCGCTGCCCAGGGCGATGTCCGTCAGCTCCTCCAGCACCTCCTGGGCGGAGGCCACGCTCCGCCGGGGGGCGGGACGCGGGGCCCGCAGGGCCTCCAGCCGGGCGCGCACCCGCTCCTCCTCCGCCAGGGCCAGGGCCCGGGCCTCCACGGTCTCCGGCCGCAGCCGCGCGGTGTCATAGGCCGCCGCATAGGCCGCCTGGGGCCCCTGCCCGGCTGCCAGGGCCCGGACGAAGCGCTCCTGCCGCGCCGTCAGTGCCGGCGCGGCGCCGCCTCGTCCCTGTTCCATCCCTTCCATCCACACGCTCCTCTCTGCCTGAGCTCCCGCCGTCCGCTCCCGCGCCGGGCGCGAAAGGGGGGAGGCCCCGCCACCTTCTCCTGGCAGGACCTCCCCATCCGGACGGACAGCGGAGCGGTGGGGGCGCGCCCATCGGCCCGGGCCGCGGCGCCTCGCCCCCTTCCTCTCCAGGTTCTACCATACCACGGGCGGTCCGTGACATTCAATGACATCCCGGCTGCACCTGCTCCAGGGCCGCGGCGTGCAGGCGCAGGGTCTGGCGGACGGAGTAGCCCATCCGCTCGGCGATGGCCTCGAAGCTCATCCCCTCCACGTACCGCAGCCGCAGCAGCTCCTGCAGCCGCCGGTCCCCCACGGCCTCCACCGCCCGCTCCAGCCCCAGCCGCTCCCGCACCAGGGCCCGCTGCTGGGCGCCCAGGCGGCGCATCAGGCCGTCGATCTCCTCCACCGCCTCCTCCAGGCTCCGCCGGCCGCTGCGTCCCGCGGGGGCCAGGCGCACCGAGGCGGTCATCCGCTCCGCCCGGGCCCGCCAGAGCTGGATCTCCTCGCCCAGCCGCTCCCCCTCCCGGACGGCCGCCCGATAGGCCCCCAGGGCCTCCTTCTTCTCCTGGTCTGTCATGGTCTCCTCCTTCCCCTCCCGCCCGCGGCGGGCGCGGCGGAGCGCGGCGCTCTGCCGCCGCGGCTTCGTCCCTTGCGCGCCAAGGGCTCCGCTCTCCTGCGGCGCTGCGGCGCTCTCTCCCGTCCCTCTCTCTCCTGTCCGGTCCGCCCCTGTGCCCCGCCCTTATGGCGGGGGCGCCGCCGCGCCCCCTGGGAAAAGGCGCGTGTCCCTTGTGGCCCAAGGCCTCCCAGGTGCGGCGGGGCAGCGCCGCGCCCCGCCGCTCACGCCTCGTCCTCCGGCGGCAGGCGCAGGCACACGCACTCCGTGGCGATGCCGTTGATCCGCTTGCTGCGGGTGCGGTGGCCGCTCCGCCCCTCCGCCAGTCCCGCCTCCAGCAGGTAGGAGAGCACCGCCTCCTCGCTGAAGCCCGCCTCCTCCAAGAGCCGCTGGAACGCGGTGCGGATGATGTACGCCCGGTCCCCCTCCAGGGTCCCCAGTACCTCCGCGCCGCTGTGGGGGGCGCGGCCGCACAGCTTGGCGGCGTTCTGGGCCGTCCAGCCGCACAGGAGGCGGTAGGCCCGCTCCCCCGCGGACACCGTCCGCCGGGCGGCCAGGAAGGCCCCCATCTGCTCGGTGTCCATGGGCCGGGCCTCCGGGCCGAAGATCCACTGGCAGGCCAGCTCGTCCGCCAGCACCACGGCCGCGGCCGCCATGGCCTGCTTCTCGGTGGTGTCCTGGGCCGCCAGGGCCTGGAACAGCGCCTCATAGCGGGCCTGGGCCGCCTCCGCCGCGCCGGGCCGCCCCAGGGCCTCCACGAACCGCCGCCCGGCGAAGCCGAAGTTGTGCCGCAGGGCCTGGGCCACCTGCATCCCGTCCCGCACCACCGCCGCCCCGGCCGGGCACTGGATGTCCAGCACCCGGTTGAAGGCGCCCGCGCCGCTGGACGGGCCCGTCAGGGGGCTCTCCCCGGTGGTGAGGATGCAGCAGCGCCAGGTGGCGGTGGGCTCCAGGCCGCCGGTGCGGGTGCCCCGGGTGCGGCCCACCCCCTGGGCCAGGCGGTAGACGTCGAAGCACGTGCGGCCCCGCTCGTCCTTGGCCAGCTGCAGCTCGTCCAGGCACAGCGGCAGGTGGGAGAGGAAGGCCGCCGTCTTGTCCAGGCCCGTCACCGTCCCGTCGAAGGTCTTGACGTAGGCGCCGGGAGCCGGGTCGCCCCACACGCTGGCCGCCGCCATCAGGGCCACGGTCTTGCCGCTGCCCGACTCCACGCCCCACAGGTGCACGAAGAAGGGCAGGCACCCCAGCGGCTCCAGCAGCACGGAGGCGAAGGAGGCCGCCAGGAGGATCCGGGCCTGGGCCGACATGTCCCGCACCGCCCGGGCCGTCTCCAGCCACGCCGCCTCGGACCCCTTGGCCCGCACGGTCTGGAACAGGGCGCGCAGGCTGGGGTCCCCGTCGAAGGCCAGCCCCTCCACATAGGGGGCGAAGCCCACCCCCGGGATGTGGCCCAGACGGCTGACGCACCGGCGCTCCGGGATGCGCTCGTAATTGCGCTGCTCCACCTCCGCCAGGTACGACACGAAGGCCCGGGCCGTCTGGCTGGTCACGCCCATCCCCGTCCCGGCCAGCTCCGTGACCCGGCCGGCGTTGGCCAGCACCGTCCTGGGCGCCACCACCTGGCGCCACACGCCGCCCTTGCAGAAGGCCAGCTTCAGCTTCTCCTCGCCGGTGTCCAGGTCCACCAGCCGCTCCACCGGCAGCAGGGGATGGGGGCAGGCCACCTCCTCCCCGCCGCCGGGGCGGCGCCGGCGCACGCCGTCGTCCCCGGCCTCCCACTCTCCCGCGTCCAGCTCCAGCGGCTGGCCGGTGAAGGCCGTCAGATGCCCCTCCGCCGTCCCGCCGCCCGGCCCCTCCACGCTCTGGACGTACCTGCGGTACATGGTCCGGAACCCCGGGACCCCCACCGCCTGGGCGTGGGCGGCCAGGGACTCCAGCCGCGCCGCGTGGAGGAACGGCTCCTCCCGCCAGCGGTACAGCTCCTCATAGGGGGCCGTGGTCATCAGATCCTCTGCCGTATAGTCCCAATGCGTCTCCATCTCTCATCCTCCCGTCTCCTCTCCGCGTTCATCGCCCCAGCTCCTCGTCCAGCCAGGCCTCCAGGGCCGGCAGCCGCACCAGCGCCTGGACGTACAGGGGGTGCAGCTCCCCGGCGGCCGCGCCGGGCGGCGGGGCGAAGGCCTGCTGCACCTGGCGCCAGTAGCGGTGCTCCTCCGCCGCCTGGCGGTAGCGCGCCGCCCGCGCCGCCTGCTGCGCCCGCTCCGCCGCCGCTGCCGCGGGCGGTGTCCGGGGCGTCTCCAGCCCCAGGCCGAAGTCCGCCTCCAGCCGCAGGCACGCCTGGGCGAAGCTCAGCCCGAACAGGCGCATCACCAGGTCGATCACGCTGCCCCCCGCCCCGCAGCCGAAGCAGTACCACCCCCGCGCCCCCTCGTAGAGCTTCAGGCTGGGGTGGCGGTCCCCGGCGTGGAAGGGGCAGCGGACATAGCCGCCCCGGTCCGGCTGCAGGCCGTAGGCCCGCGCCGCCTGCAGGGCGCTCACCCGCTCCCGGATGACCTGGGCCCGCTCCCGCGGCGCGGGGCCGCGCCCCCGCCGCTCACGCCTCGTCCTCCGGTCCATCGCCCCTCCTCTCCCGCCGTCCGCCTCTTTGGCGGGACGCGCGTTTTTTTGCAGTTTCCCCTCTTGACATTTACAGAAAAATGTAATATAATGCCCTTGGATGGCGCATATATTACAGTTTTCTGTTCTGCACCCTCCAATATATTACAGACTGCTGTAATTTTCAAGGGGCGTTTTTATGTTTTTCTGTAATTCGTCGGATCGTACAACGATGGGGGCGCGGAGATGAGCGGATCGTACGATCGCATCGCCCAGCTCTGCCGGGACCGGGGCACCAACGTCACGGCCCTGTGCCGCAAGGCCGGGGTCAGCCGGGCGGCCCTGTCCGAGCTCAAGGCCGGGCGGACCAAGACTCTTACCCTGGAGACGGCCCGGCGCCTGGCGGACGCGCTGGAGGTACCGCTGGCCCAGCTGCTGGGCCAGGAGGAGACGGACACGGAGGAGGCGCGGCGGGAATGGAGCGACGAAGAGCTGAAGGTGGCGTACTTCCGGGGGGCGGACCCCACGCTGACCCAGGCGGACATGGACGCCATGTGGCAGGACGCCAAGGACTTCCGGGACTTCATCATCGCCAACCGCAAGCGCCGGACGGGCCGGTGAGCGGCGGCCCCCTCTCCCTCTACCAGGCGGCGGAGGAGATGGGCGTGGAGGTGGTGTGGTTCCCCCTCTGGGCGGACCGCTCCCTGGCGGTGGAGCTGCCTGACGGCACCCAGGCCGTGGCCCTGGACCCGTGGAAGATGGAGACCCTGGCCCAGGAGACCACCTGCCTGGCCCATGAGCTGGGCCACTGTTCCACCGGCAGCTTCTATGACCCCCACGCGGCGCTGGACGTGCGCCGCCGGCACGAGAACCGGGCGGACAAGTGGGCCATCGCCCGCCTGGTGCCCCGGGCGGCCTTCCAGCGGGCGCTCTCCGCCGGGTGCGACAGCATCCCCGCCCTGGCCGAGCACTTCGGCGTGACGGAGGGGCTCATGCGCAAGGCGGCCTGCTGGTATCTCCACGGCAACCTCTCGCCGGAGCTGTATCTGTGAGCGCCCTCTCCCTCCCCCCATCCCATCCCAGTCGGCCGCGCCGGACCGGACTGCTGCGTTCCCCTGGCCCTCCGGGGCCTTCGCGCCGGGGCGGGTCCTGTTCTTCTAGCGCCCTTTGAGGGGCCGTATCGATTTCCAGCAGGCGGACCACGGGATCCCCCGGAGATACAGCGTGCGCCTCCCGCGACAGGGAGGCGCACGTCTGCGTTTCCTGATCGGTCCCTCCGGGGACGGCAAGAGGGCCGGGCAGGCGCTTTATGCGCCTGCCCGGCCCTCTTCTTGTCTTCTTGTCTGCCGCGTCCCGCCGGACCTCAGCCCACGGGCACCGGGGGCTCCTGCTGGGCGGGGGCCGCCTTGCGGCGGCGGAAGCGGTGGCTGATGTTGTCGATCACGGAGTAGTACACCGGTGTGAACAGCAGCGTCACCACGGTGGAGATGATCATGCCGCTCATCATGGTCACGCCCATGTCGCTCATCATCTCGTTGGTGTCGCCGATGCCAAGGGCCATGGGCACCATGGCCAGGATGGTGGTCAGGGTGGTCATCATCACCGGGCGCACCCGCAGGGGGCAGGCCTTCAGGATGGCCTCCTCCCGGCTCTCGCCCATCTCCCGGCGGATGCGGATGTAGTCCACCAGGATGATGGAGGAGTTGACCACCGTGCCCGCCAGCATGATCAGTGCCACCAGGGAGATCATGGACAGGGCCCGCCCCGTCAGCGGCAGGGCGAAGAGGGCGCCGGTGAAGGCCACCGGCAGGATCATCATCACGATCACCGGCATCAGGAAGGACTCGAACTGGGCGGCCAGGACGAAGTACACCAGTCCCATGGCCACCAGCAGCGCCAGCAGCAGCTGGCTGAAGTTCTCCATCATGTCCGCGTAGTTGCCGGAGATCTCCGCGGTGTAGCCCTCCGGCATGGCATAGCCGTCCAGGATCTCCTGGATGGACTGGGTGATGGCGGTGGTGTCGCCGCTGCGGGTGTCGCCGGTGATGGTCACCTGGCGGGACTGGTCCACCCGCACGATGCTCTGGGGCGCCTGGATCACAGACACCTGGGCCACGGCGCTCAGGGGCACATAGCCGCCGTAGGCGGAGGCCACGGACATGGAGCGCAGGGCGTCCAGGCTCTCGGCGGCGGCGCCGTCGCCCCGGACCACCACGTCCAGCTCCTCGTTGTCGATGGTGACGGTGGTGGCGGTGCTGCCGGTCAGCTCCTCCCGCACGGCGGCGCCCACGGCGGCGGCGGTCAGCCCGTACTGGGCGGCGGCCTGCCGGTCCATGGTCACCTGCACCTGGGGCACCTGCTCGCTCAGGGTGTTGGTCACGTCCACGGCGTCCGGCAGCGCGGCGATCTGGGCCGTCAGGTCCCCGGCGATCATGGCCAGGGTGTCCTGGTCGTCCCCGGAGATCTCCAGGCTGATGTCGCTGCCGCCCATCATGGCGGTCATGTCGGAGGCGTTGGTGGTGATCTCGCAGCCCGCGATGTCCTGCAGGGCCTCCCGCAGGTCGTCAGCCACCTGGCTGCTGGAGCGCGTGCGCGCGTCCCGGTCCACCAGCTCCAGGTTGACCATGGCCGTCTCCGGCTGCGCCAGGTAGTACAGGCTCTCCAGCTCCGGCACCTGCTCCTGGGCGATGCCCACCACCCGGTCGGCCAGAGCGGTGGTCTCCGAGAGCTCCGAGCCGATGGGCGTGTCCACGGTGATGGAGACCATGCCCTGGTCCATCTCCGGCATGAGCACCATGTTGGTGGACAGGCAGCTGACCGTGAACACGGCCACCAGCCCCACCGACACCAGCATCCCGGCCTTGAGGTGATAGACGAAGTAGCGCAGCAGCCGCATGTACAGCGCGTTCAGCCTGCCCACGGCCCCGCCGATCCGGGCCGCCAGGCCGTTGGGGTCCCGCCGGGCCCGCCGCATGGCCTCCTGGCGGACCTTCTCCTCGTCCAGCAGCATGTAGCACAGCAGCGGCACCCAGGTGACGGCGATCACCAGGGACGCCAGGATCAAGAACGCGATCGTCAGGCAGAAGTCCTTGAACAGCATCCCCGCCATGCCGCCGGTCAGGCCCAGGGGCAGGAACACGGCCACGGTGGTCAGGGTGGAGGCCACCACCGAGCCCATGACCTCCTTGGTGCCGTCCACGCAGGCGCTCATCCGGTCGTGGCCCTCCGCGGCGAAGCGGTAGATGTTCTCCAGCACCACGATGGAGTTGTCCACGATCATGCCCACGCCCATGGCGATGCCGCCCAGGCTCATCATGTTCAGCGTCAGGTCGAACACGTTCATCAGCACGAACACCGTCAGGATGCACACGGGCATGGAGATGGCGATGGTCATGGTGGCGCCGAAGCGGCGCAGGAACAAGAACACCACCACCGCCGCCAGGATCACGCCCAGCACGATGTTCTGCAGGGCCGACTCCACGGACAGGTCGATGTAGTCCGAGGCCAGATAGGGCATGGTGTAGCGCACGGAGGGGTCCTCCGCCTGGAGCTGGGCCATCCGCTCGGCCACCGCCTGGGCGGCGGCGGCCTCGTTGGCGCCGGACTGCTTGCTCACCTGCAGCAGCACGCAGGGGGAGCCGTCCACCACGGCCACGGCGTCGCTGTCCGTGGTGGCCAGGGACACGTCCGCCACCTCCCGCAGCCGCACGGTGCCGCCGGTGGGCAGGGGCACCAGCACGTCGGCCACGTCCTCCACGGACTGGAGCTTGGCGTCCGTGCTGACGGTCAGGGTCTTGGAGCCGTTGTGCAGGTCGCCGCCGGGATAGAGCAGGTTCTGCGCCGCCAGGATCTGGGAGACATAGGTGGTGGAGAGGCCGAAGCCCGCCGCCCGGGTGGGATCCAGCTCCACGGCGATCTCCTGGCCCACGCCGCCGAACACGTCCACCGAGGCCACGCCGTCGATCCGCTCCAGGGCGGGGGCCACGGTGTCCTCCGCCAGGGACTGCAGGGCGGACAGGTCATCGCCCACCAGGGCGATCATGGCCGTGGGCATCATGTCGCTGATGTTCATGTTGACGATCACCGGCTCGATGGCCCCGTCCGGCAGCGAGAGCAGGTCGAACTGCTCCCGCAGCTAGGTGGCGGCGATGTCCACGTCCGTGCCGTCCACATAGGTCACCTGCAGCTGGCTGGTGCTGTCCGAGGAGGTGGACTCCACCCCCTCCACGCCGGGCACGGACATGACGGCCGTCTCCAGCGGGCGGGTGACCAGCTCCTCCATGTCGCTGGGGGTGGCGCCGTTGTAATAGCAGATCACCACCGCCATGGGCGCCTCCATGTCCGGCAGCAGGGACATCTGCAGCTGGGTGGAGAACACCGCGCCGAAGATCAAGATCATGATCACGGCCAGCAGGGTGGAGACTTTGTGCTTGATACAAAACTTCGCGGTGTCCACGTCACGCCTCCCCGTCTACCACGCGGACCGCCGCGCCGTCTTCCAGATAGGCCTGGCCCACGGTCACCAGCTGCTGCCCGGCGCTCAGGCCGTCCGTCACCTCCGTCACGCCGTTCCCGGTCAGGCCCGTGGTCACCTCCGTGTACCGGGCCGCGCCGTCCTCCACCACGAAGACGTACTGGGTCTCCCCGCTGGAGAGGATGGCCTCCGACGGGATCACGATGGCCCCCTGGGAGGTGTCCGTGTGGAACGTCACGTCCGCGAACATGCCCGAGAGCAGCCCGCCCACGCCGGAGGGCACGGTCAGCGTCACGGTGTAGAGCTTCTGGGCGTTGGCGGAGCGCTCCACCGACCGGATCGTGGCGGTGAAGGAGGCGTCCGCGGCGCGCACGCTCACGTCGGCGCTCTCCCCGATGGAGAGCTTGGGCGCCAGCGCCTCGGACACGGACACCGTCACGTTCATCTGGTCCGCGCCGTCGATCACGGCCACGGGCATGGACGCGGAGGTGAAGCTGCCCTCCACGGCGTTCATGGTGGCCAGGGTGCCGGAGATGGGGGCGATCACGTTGCCCGCGCCGTCCACGTGCTCCAGGGCGGTGGACAGCTGGTCCAGGCTGCTCTGGGCCGTCTGCATCCCCGCCTCCAGCTGGGAGAGGGTGGCGTTGCGGGTGGCGATGGCCGAGGAGAGCTGCAGCTCCGCCTGGTCGATCTCCGTCTGGGAGGCGGCCCCGATCTCATACAGGGCCTTGAGGTCCTGCACGTTCTTCTCATACAGGGCCACCTGGCTCTCCAGCACCGCCGCCTGGTCCTCATAGCTCTGGACGGCGGCGTCATAGCTGATCTGAGCCGCGTTATAGGTGGCCAGGGTGCTGGCCAGGTCCAGGGTGCAGATCGGATCGCCCGCCTGGACCTGGTCGCCCGCCTGGGCGTAGACGGCGGTGCACTCCGCGCTGGTGGAGAGGAAGATGACGGCCTCGTCGTCGGCCCCCACCGTGCCGGAGACCCGCTCCTGGGCGGAGATGTCGCTCTGGCCCACCGTCTCCACCTGCAC
Source organism: uncultured Oscillospiraceae bacterium (assembly GCA_944387055.1). Lineage (GTDB taxonomy): Bacteria > Bacillota > Clostridia > Oscillospirales > Oscillospiraceae > Oscillibacter. The sequence goes on along the minus strand of CALXDL010000044.1, from coordinate 2,419 downwards.
GGCCACGCCCGTCTCCTCCGGCTCCTCGGGCGCGGCCTCCTGGCCGCAGGCGGTCAGGCCCAGGGCCAGCGCGCCCGACAGTACGATCGCTTCGATACGCTTGTTCCTCATGGGATGTAGGTCCTCCTATCAGTTCAGGATGCCGTGCTCCACGGCCCAGCAGTATGTATTGTAAGCAGAGAACAGGTCGATGGCCGCGCTCTCCACGGCGTCCTCCGCCGCGCGCAGGTCGTCCTGGGCGGTCAGCAGGGCGTTGCGGGAGATCTTGCCCTGCTGGTAGCGCAGCTCCTCGGCGGCGTAGGCGGCCCGCTCGCTCTCCAGCGAGACCTGGGCGGCCGAGAGGATCTGCCGGTAGTCGCCCACCTGGGCATACAGGGTGCGCATGCGCAGCTCATAGTCCTGGAAGGCCGCGTCGTGGGTGTACTGGGCCGCCTGCCAGGTGTGCTGGGCGGAGACGAACTGGTAGTTATGCTCGCTGTAGTTGGTCTCCCGCCCCACGTCCCGATAGGCCTCCCGGGCGTCCTCCAGGGTCTGGTCCGCGGCATAGAGCTCATAGCTGCGCGCCTTGGCCGTCTCCAGGTCCTGCTCCAGGTCCATGGCGTCCAGCTGGGCCTGCTCCACCTGGGGCACGGGGCCCAGGGCGATCTCTCCGGTCAGCTCCGCGCCCAGCAGCAGCTCCAGCTGGGTCTTGTAGGTGCGGATGTTCATGCGCAGCGTCTCCAGCCCGCTCTGGAGCGACGCGCGCCCCGCCTTGGTCTGCTCCAGCTGCAGCGAGGAGACCTGCCCCAGCGTATAGCGCAGCTCCATCTCCTCCACCGTGCGGTCCATGGCGTCCAGCTGGCGCTGGAGCCCCGCCTCCTGCAGCTCCATGGCCGCCAGCGCCGTGTACAGCGACTCGCCCGCCATGACCATCTGGTCCTGGGCGTCCCGCAGCTGGCGCACCGCGCCCGCGCTGTCCTCCTGGAGCTTGCCGTCCTTGAGGTCTTCGAACCTGTCCCGCGCGGACTCATAGGCCTGCTCCAGCTGGGCGTATTGGAAGGAACTCCTCCCCTCTTCGTCCCCCTGGTGGAGGATCCACTGCAGGTGGGCGATGCCGTTGAGGCTGTCCTTCAGGTCGTCGTACATCTCCTCATAGTCCACGCTCTCCACAGAGGCGATGCTCTCCTCCAGGGACAGCAGCGTCAGGTTCGACGCCCGCATCCGCCGCTCCAGGCTCTCGAAGCGCACCGTGCCCGCCGGGTCGGGCGGCTCGTCCGCCGCCGTCTCGCCGTCCGGTCCGGCGGGAGAGGCCGCCTCGGCCCCGCTCTCCGCCTCCTGGCCGTCCGCGGCGTCCGCCGTCTCCTGGGCGTCCGTCTCCCCCTGGCCCTCGGTCTCCTCCTGGCCCTCGGTCTCCTCCTGGGCCTGCGCCGCCGTCTCGCCGTCCGCGGCGTCCTGCTGGGCCGTCTCCGGGGCCGTCTGGTCCTCCGCCAGGGCGGTGGCCGCCCCCAGGGACAGCGTCAGCGCCAGGGCCAGCCCCAGCGCGATGATCCGTCGTCTCATGGTCTCCTCCTTCTTCTTCAGGTCCCCGCGGGCACTGCCAGGCACCCGCGCCGGATGATCTCCATCCGCTCTTCCAGCTCTTCCCGGATCGTCTCCCGGTGGTCCGGGTCGATCAGCACGTCCATCACCGCGGACGCCAGGGCCATGCCCGAGAGCACGAACACCTGCTCCACGAAGTGCCGCTCCCGGCTGCAGAAGCCCGTCAGGTCCAGCTCATCGTACACCGCCCGCAGGATCTGGCGGCCGGGCCGCCGGTCCATGATCTTCTGCAGGTCCAGGTCCGGGTTCATCCGCAGGATGCGGAGGAACCGGTCCGCGTAGGGCAGCCGGTGGGGCCCCTCGTCCAGCACCTCGTCGAAGGCCGCCAGATGGGCCCGGAACAGGTCCCCGCCCTTGGCCCGGACCAGCGCCTGATACGTGCGGCCATACCACTGGCCCACCTGGTCCAGCAGATAGCGGAACAGCTCCTCCCGGTCGGTGAAGTACTGGTAGAAGCTGCCCCGGGGGATGCCCGCCCCCCGCACGATCCGGTTGATGGACACCTCTGCGAACGGCACGCGGCTGAACTCCGCCCACGCCGCGTCCAGGAAGCGTCGGCGCTTCTCCTCCGGCAGGCGCACGAAGGTGTCTCTTGGCATCTGCCTCTCTCCTCTCGCAGTGACACTTTGTCACTTTGTGACAACATGTCATTCATTATAAAAAGGCCCCCGCCTCTTGTCAACCGTCTCCCCGCCCTCCGATCGTAAAGATTTCGTGAACGTTCCCGCCGTCCCGGGCGGCCGGTCCCCTCCGGCCGGGGGAAGCCCTCCGCGGCCCCGCCCGATGGCGGTGGGATGGGGCCCTGTCCCGGCCTTGCCGCAGCCCCGCCCCCCGGGGCCCG
>CALXDL010000043.1 GCA_944387055.1 uncultured Oscillospiraceae bacterium | reverse complement strand
GTGGTAAAGCTGCGCTCCGCCGCCAGGAGCGTAGGGCTCACCAGCATGACCCGCAAGGAGATCCGATTCGCCAAGAAAGAGGAGCTTGTGACGGCCATTCGAGCATTTCGGGACGCGCAATAACCGCTGACCCACTAGGGAAATAGGAAAGCAACCCCTGAAGAGGAGAGTTGATCAAATGCAGCTATACGACAAGGACTTATTGTCCATGCAAGAGGTTCGTGAGCTGGTGGAGACGGCGAAGGAGGCCCAGAAGGAACTGGCCAATATGACCCAGTCCCAGGTGGACCACATCGTCCGGGCCATTGCCGATGCCGGCGTCCGCAACGCGCGGCGGCTGGCTGAGATGGCCCACGAGGACACTGGCTTCGGCAAGGTCGAGGACAAGATCATCAAGAATATCTTCGGCAGCCGCGGCGTCTACGAGTACATCAAGGACATGAAGACCGTAGGCGAGCTGGACCGGGATGACGTGAAGAAGGTCCGCACCATCGCGGTGCCTGTGGGCGTCATCGCCGGCCTGATTCCCTCTACCAACCCCACCTCTACTACCCTTTACAAGGCGGAGATCGCCATCAAGGCGGGCAACGCCATCGTGTTCTCCCCCCACCCCACCGCGCTGCGCTGCATCCTGGAGACCGTGAAGGTCATCCGGCAGGCCATCGCTGAGGCGGGCGGCAACGAGAACCTGGTCTCCTGCATCACCAATCCCACCATGGAGGCCACTGACACCCTGATGAAGCACCGGGATGTGGCCCTGATCCTGGCCACCGGCGGCTCCGCCATGGTCCGCGCGGCCTACTCCTCCGGTACCCCCGCCATCGGCGTGGGCCCGGGCAACGGCCCCGCCTACCTGGAGCGCACCTGCGACCTGCCCCTGGCCGTCAAGCGCATCCTGGACTCCGAGACCTTCGACAACGGCACCATCTGCGCCTCCGAGCAGTCCATCATCTGCGACGAGGACATGGTTCCCGCTGTCAAGGCCGAGATGGAGAAGCAGGGCGCCTACTTCCTGGACGACGAGGAGCGGGAGAAGCTGGGCAAGTTCATCCTCCGCGCCAACGGCACCATGAACCCCGAGATCGTGGGCCGCAGTGTGGAGACCATCGCCAAGCTGGCTGGCCTGGACAAGGTCCCCGCCACCGCCCGTGTCCTGGTGGCCCGGGAGGACGGCGTTGGCCGCGGCCACCCCTACTCCAACGAGAAGCTGGGCCCCATCATGGGCTTCTACACCGGGACCGACTACAAGGACGTCTGCGAGAAGGTCTGCACCATCCTCCGCTATGAGGGCGCTGGCCACACCTTCTCCATGCACACCAAGGACGACGACATGGTGGATTACTTCGCCAAGCGCGTCCCCGCCTCCCGGATCATGGTGAACACCCCCTCCGCTCTGGGCGGCATCGGCGCCACCACTGGCCTTATGCCCGCTCTGACTCTGGGCTGCGGCGCCGTGGGCGGCTCCGCCACCAGCGAGAACGTGGGCCCCATGCAGCTCCTCAACACCCGGAAGGTGGCCTATGGCCTCAAGGAACTGGACGAGATCCGCGCCGATCTGCCTGACTGCTCTGACGGTATCTGCCGCATCCGGGGCAGCGAGGTCAACGAGGCCGACGTGGAGGACATCGTCCGGAAGATCATGGCCCGCCTGAAGGACCTGTAAGCGCTGATTTTTTAGGAGGAAGACTTTATGGCTACTATGCAAGCACTTGGCATGATCGAGACCAAGGGTCTCGTGGCCTCCGTCGAGGCCGCCGATGCCATGGTCAAGGCCGCTAACGTGACCCTGATCGGCAAGGTCCACGTGGGCGGCGGCCTGGTGACCGTGATGGTCCGCGGCGACGTGGGCGCGGTCAAGGCGGCTACCGACGCCGGCGCCGCTGCCGCTGAGCGCGTGGGCGAGCTGATCTCCGTCCACGTCATCCCCCGTCCCCACGAGGAAGTGGAGTTCATCCTCCCCTCCCTGGACAAGACGGACTAATCGGATCTTTTCGCACAGGGCGGACCGCCGGCGGATGCCGGCGGCCCACCGCCCGGGCACATACACTTAGAAGGTATAGGAGTGTTCCAATATGGCTACTATGCAAGCACTTGGCATGATCGAGACCAAGGGTCTCGTGGCCTCCATTGAAGCCGCCGATGCCATGGTCAAGGCCGCTAACGTGACCCTGATCGGCAAGGTCCACGTGGGCGGCGGCCTGGTGACCGTGATGGTCCGCGGTGACGTGGGCGCGGTCAAGGCCTCTACCGATGCCGGCGCCGCTGCCGCTGAGCGCGTGGGCGAGCTGATCTCTGTCCACGTCATTCCCCGTCCCCACGAGGAAGTGGAGTTCATCCTCCCCAGCCTGGAGAAGTAAACACGCGGCATAGTCCGCGTCAAACCAACCGACGGAGGGGGTGAAGCGCTTGAAATGTATCACAGAGGACGCCCTTCGGTGCGAGCTGCGGGCCAATGACCCGGAATGCTATGTCGTGCCGGAGGGGAAGATCCTCACCCCGGCGGCGCGGGAGTACCTGCAATCCCGGAAGATCAAGATCGTGAAGGCGGGGCAGCAGCCCCAGCCCCGGATCGTGGCGACCGAGGTTCCTCCCATGCCGGAGGTGACCATCCCGGCGCCTGCACCCGTACCGGCGCCGCCGCCGGCGCCCGCGCCCATCAAGCCCAAGTTCGTGGATTACGAGTCCGGCGCCTTCTACATGGAGAAGCCGGAGCATATGACCCATCTGGTGGGGAATGTGCTGGTGGTGAAAAACCATCCCCGGATCCTGTTCCGGGGCAAGCTGGACTCTCTGCAAAGCGCGGTGGTGCTGGCCCAGGTGGACATCCATGAGCGGGGGGGCAGCAAGGCCCTCATCGACGATCTGGGAGACATCCTGAACATCCTGCGGGAAATGATGCGCTGCGATGTGCTGGATGAGCCCTTCCAGGTGGAAAAGATGATCGGCCTGACCCATGCGGAGCTGCGGGAGCAGTCCCATGATCCCCAGCGGTTCTTCGGTGTCAAGGCCATGGTGCTTCCCGACTACACCATGGGCCGGGACTTCGCCCTGCTCAACCAGCTCCGCACCGACGTGCGGGAGACGGAGGTGGCTGCGGCGGAGGCCTTCCATGACGGCGCGAAGTACACCCGGGGCGACATCATTGAGGAGCTCAACCGCATGTCCAGCGCCCTGCACATCATGATGTGCAGGTACCTGGCCGGGCAGTACCAGGATTAAATCAAACTTGACTGAAGGAGCGCCATACCCATGATGGATTTAGACCGCGTCAACGCCTACATGGCCCGGGTAGAGGAGTCGGAGACCAAGACCTTCAAGCCCGTAAGCAATAAGCTGAAGGTGGGGCTGGATCTCGGTACCGCCTACATCGTCCTGGTGGTCCTGGACGAGGAGGACAATCCCATTGCCTGCGAGAAGCAGGCGGCCCAGGTCCTGCGGGACGGCGTGGTGGTGGACTACACCGGGGCGCGCCAGATCGTCAAGGATCTGAAGGAGAAGCTGGAGGAGCGCCTGGGCACGGAGCTGGTCAACTGTGCCATCGCCATGCCCGCCGGGACAGAATCCAGCGTCAAGACCCACCAGTATGTGGCGGAGGGGGTCGGCTTTGAGGTCACCAATATTTTGGATGAGCCCAGCGCCGCCAACTCCATCTACCAGATCGAAAACGGCGTCGTGGTGGACATCGGCGGCGGGACCACGGGCCTTGCCATCCTGAAGGACGGCAAGGTGGTCCAGACCGAAGACGAGCCCACTGGGGGTACCCACCTGACGCTGGTGCTGGCGGGCAACTACCATGTCTCCTTCCAGGAGGCCGAAGCCATCAAGCAGGACTACTCCCGCCACAAGGAAATCCTGCCGGTGGTGAAGGCGGTCATCGAGAAGATGGCGTCTATCGTCAACCGCTATATCGACAAGAGCCAGACGGACGCCATCTACCTGTGCGGCGGCACCTGCTGCCTCACCGGCATCGAGACCATCTTTGAAAAGGAGACCGGCATCAAGACCATCAAGCCGGCCAACCCATTCCTGGTGACGCCGGCCGGCATCGCTATGAACTGCAAAATCTGAATGATCAAGAAAGGAGGGGAAGGCATGGATCATAACGCCATGGTGGAGGAGATCATGCGGCGGGTCGCCGCGAAGCTCTCCGCCGCGGAAGAGTGCTGCGCCGCGGAGGCGGCTGCCCCCTGCGAGGAGGGGAAGCCCGGCCTGCTGGTCCTGACCCAGGACCACGGAACGGACTGCCACGCCACGCTGGACAGCGAGGCCCTCAAGGCCCACTACGCCACGGACTGCGCTCTGATGCACCACTATGAAGTGGACCTGGACGCCTATGAGGTCATCGTGCTCTTCGACCTGAGCTGTGACGCGATGGCCGCGCTGGCCTCCGGCGCCTGCGACACCGCGTATTCCCGTCTTGCCTCCAAAGCCATCCTCTCAGGGAAAAAGGTCTATGTCCCCACAGAAGAGGTGGAGCTGTACCGCTATAAGGAGTCGGCGCCTGCCGCCTACTACAGCATGATGCAGCAGAAGCTGGACCTTCTGGTGGCCTCCGGTGTGGTCATCTGCGCTCAGGCCGGCCTGGAACAGGCCATTCTGGGCGGAGCGGCCGCTCCGGCTCCCCAGCCCGCGGCGGCGCCCGTTGTGGCGCCTCTGGCGGCCAGCAGCACGCTGGCCCCCATGCCGCACCAGGGTGAGGAGAAGGAAGTGCGGATCGACAAGCGAGTCCTCACGGAGAAAGACCTCATTGAGGCCAACATGGACGGGGTGACCCGTGTCCATATCGGTGAGAAGACCATCGTCACCGCGCTGGCCAAGGATGCCGCCAAGGACCGGGGCATGACCTTGATCCGGGACGAAGACTAACGCAGACCGGACGCGGGGGCCTGGAGGGCTCCCGCCGTCCGGCGTCAAACAGGGGGACAACATATGAAAATCGCCAAAGTCATCGGCAACATCTGGGCCACCCGCAAGGAAGATAAGCTGGCTGGCTATAAGCTGCTGATCGTGCAGCCCCTCAACATCTTAAGCGGCGGCAAGGAAAACGAGCCGCTGGTGGCATGCGACATCATCGGCGCCGGTGTGGGGGAAACCGTCCTCATCGTCAGCGGGAGCTCGGCCCGGAGCGCGGCCGGGGACATGTCGGTCCCTGTTGACGCCACAGTGGTCGGCATCGTAGACGACCAAGAGATCGATACCAGTGTTTTGGATTAAGGTAAGGCAAGAATTAAGGCGGTGAAAGCATGAATCTGACCGAAGTCGTCAAGGCATCCGGCATCGTCGGCGCCGGCGGCGCTGGGTTTCCCACCCACGTCAAGCTGAACGCCAAGGCCGAGTGCTTTGTGGTCAACGCCGCGGAGTGCGAGCCCCTCATTGAGACAGACAAATATCTGTGCCGTACCTACGCCCCTCAGATCGTGGCCGCGGTGGTCGCCGTGGCAGCCCATCTGGAGGCCAAACGGGCGGTCATCGCGCTCAAAGGAAAGTATAAGGCCGAAATCGCGTCCCTCCAGAAGGCCATCCAGCAGGCGGGGGCGTCCATCGAGATCTTCGAGATGGGCACCTTCTATCCCGCCGGCGACGAGCAGACCATGGTCCAGCAGGTCACCGGCCGCTCCGTCCCGGAGCGGGGACTGCCCCTGGACGTGGGCTGTGTGGTGGACAATGTGGGCACGCTGCTCAACATCTTCGACGCCATCCAGGGCCGGCCTGTGGTCGACAAGTTCCTCTCCGTTGTGGGTGAGGTCAAGGAGCCCATCCTGTTCCACGTTCCCATCGGGACTCCCATCACCCAGTGCGTGCAGGCGGCAGAGCCTACCATCAGTGACTACGCCCTGATCCTGGGCGGGCCCATGATGGGCAAGGTCCTGCTCAAGCAGGAGGACATCGACGCGGCAGTGGTGACCAAGACCACGGGCAACATCATCGTGCTGCCCCGGGACCACTACCTGTTCCACCGGGCCACGCTGCCCATGGAGGCTATCCGGCACCAGACCAGGAGTGCCTGCATCCAGTGCCGGATGTGCACCGACCTGTGCCCCCGGTACCTCATCGGCCACCGCATCCGCCCCAATCTGGTGATGCGGAACCTGTGGCGGGAGCCCGGCATCGAGGACAACGAAGAGTACGAGCGGTGCTTCGGGGACGCCATGAACTGCTGTGATTGCGGCGTGTGCGAGATGTTTGCCTGTCCCATGGGGCTCTCCCCCCGGAAGGTGAACCAGTACATCAAGACGCAGCTCCGGAGCCGTGGCATTCAGGTGCCGCGGAACATGGAGCCGCAGGCAAGAACATTCGTGGACCAGCGCCACACCCCCACTGACCGGCTGGTGGCCCGGCTGGGTCTCTCCCAGTACTATGGGCTCCACGCCCATGAGTGCCGGGAGCTCAACCCGGACGAGGTCTTCATTCCCTTCTCGCAGCACATCGGTAAGCCCGCCAATATGGTAAAGGCGGTGGGCGACTATGTGGAGCGGGGAGAGGTCCTGGCCGAAGCGGCGGAGGGCCTGTCGGCCAACATCCACGCCAGCATCTCCGGTGTGGTGCTGGAAGTCACGGATAAGGGCGCCCGCATCAGCGGCCGGAAGGAGTGAGAAGCATGGGAAACGCCAGCAGACTTGCCATCGGCATGGTAGAACTCAATAGCATCGCACGGGGCATCGAGACCTGCGACTACATGGTGAAGGCGGCCCAGGTGGACCTCATCCGCTCCTCCACCGTCTGCCCGGGTAAGTACATGGTCCTGATCTCCGGCGACACCGGAGACGTGAAGGCCTCCATGGCCGAGGGGATCAAGCGGGGCGGCGAGTGCGTGGTCGACACGCTGCTCCTCCCCAATGTCCACCCCCAGGTCATTCAGGCCATCAGCATGACCACTCAGGTGGAAAAGCCCGGGGCGGTGGGTGTTCTGGAGTTTTACTCCGTAGCCTCCGCCATCACGGCCGCCGATGTGGCGGCCAAGGCGGCCAACATCACCCTCATTGAGGTGCGCATCGGCTACGCCATCGGCGGCAAGGGGTATGTGACCCTTACCGGCGACGTGGGCGCCGTCCGTGCGGCTGTGGCTGCGGCGGAGCGGGAGGCTGAGCTCCTGGTGGGCACCACCGTCATCCCGCGCCCCTCCCCCAAGCTGTTCCAGTCTCTGTTGTAAGACGGAGGCTTTGGACAGAAATAGAAACTCAGACCAAGAGAAGGAGAAGGAGTGTAATTTATGGATTATAGTGAACTGATCGCTGCTGCTGACGCTAGTATCTTTACCGACAGCATCTCTTCCTGGATCGGCGGCATCTCCATCAACTCGGTGGTCATGCTGATCATGATGATCTTCATGCTGCTGGGCGCCATCGACAAGATCTGCGGCAACAAGCTCGGGTATGGTGAGAAGTTCGAGGACGGCTTCAACGCCATGGGCGGCCTGGCCATGTCCATGGCCGGCGTCGTGGCCGCGGCTCCCGTTCTGCGGATGCTGCTGGGCCCCATCCTCACCCCCATCTACGGCATCTTCGGTGCCAGCCCCGCTATGTTCGCCACCACCCTGCTGGCCTGCGATATGGGCGGCTATCCTCTGGCCATCCAGCTGGCCGGTGACGACGTCGCCATCGGCAACTTCGCCGGCCTGATCCTGGGCACCATGATGGGCCCCACCATCGTGTTCACCATCCCTGTGGCCCTGGGCATCATCAAGAAGGAAGACCGCGGCTACCTGGGCGCCGGCGTCCTGGCCGGTATGATCACCATCCCCATCGGCTGCATCGTGGGCGGCCTGATGATGAACACCCTGGCCCCTGAGTATCACCTGGGCATCGTGACCATCCTCCAGAACCTGATCCCCGTCATCATCATCGCGGCTCTGATCGTCATCGGCCTGTGGGTCGCCCCTGGCCCCATGATCAAGGGCTTCAACGTCTTCGGCACTGGCGTCACCATCGTCATCACTGCCCTGACTGCCATCGCCGTGTTCCAGCAGATCACCGGCATCATGCTCCCCGTGTTCTACATCATGGTGGAGAACCCTGCTGACGGCTCCCGCGGCCTGGACAGCGGCCTGCTGACCTGCGGCCAGATCGCCATCGTCCTGATCGGCGCCTTCCCCATGGTGGAGTGGATCACCCGCACCTTCGGCAAGGCCCTGGAGAAGATCGGTGCCGCTCTGGGCATGAACGAGGCTGGCTCCGCCGGCATGGTGGCCAACCTGGCCAACAACATCGCCATGTTCAACATCATGGGCGAGATGAACCCCAAGGGCAAGCTGCTGAACGTGGCCTTCTCCGTGTCCGCCGCCTTCGTGTTCGGCGATCACCTGGGCTTCACCGCCGGCAACAACCCCGACATGATCTTCCCCGTGATCGTGGGCAAGCTGGTGGCCGGCGTCACTGCCATCATCGTGGCCAACCTGCTCTCTGGCAAGCTGTTGTCTAAGATCGAGGCCACCAACGCCTAAAAGATTTCGATACCTGGAAAGGTAAGGGAACGTTTATGAACGTAAGTGAAGAACTCATCCGCAGCATCGTGGAGAAGGTCGTCGCCGAGGCGGCGGGCTGCTCCAGCAAGTGCGGCTTCCAGAAGCAGGTGGATCCCAGCGGCGTCATCGGCGTCAAGACCTCCACCGTGGAGCTGGAGCCCTTCGAGGGCCGGAACGATGTGAAGCTCAAGGACGTGGCCACCCTGGAGGAGGCCCCCCGCATGGGCTGCGGCATCATGGAGCTCTCTGACGGCGCCGACTTCGAGTGGACCCTGACCTACGACGAGTGGGACATCGTCCTGGAGGGCCGCCTGGAGATCAAGATCGACGGGCGCGTGGTGGGCGGCGACGCCGGGGATGTCATCTACATCCCCAAGGGCAGCCACATCCACTTCTCCACCCCCGACTACGCCAAGTACGCCTACACGGTGTACCCTGCCGACTGGCAGTGAGCCTTTTTTCCCACACATGTCCAGCCCCCGCTGCCCATTGGGTGGCGGGGGCTGGATTCTTTTAACAGCGCGTATATGTCTTTCCCGAATTTTATCTGGATGCTATTGACAGCGGAGGGCCGGACCGCTATAATAGAAGCAAGCCAAGCTGACAACTGAATCATAAGTGGTACGCAGGTGCATTCCTTCGGGCCGAAAGAGGGAAGCCGGGTGAGAATCCCGCGCAAAGCCGTTGCTGTATTGGTGAAGCGGACCCCCATGATGTCACTGGAGCCCCAGGCTCTGGGAAGGCGGGGGGCGCGTTCGACACCTAAGCCAGAATACCTGCCTGCGTATGGCGCACACAAAACCTCCTCGCGCCTAGGAGGGTGCAGACTCCGCGTTCCCGCGGATATTTGCTGTATCCTGACCAAGAGGATACGGCTTTTTTGTTGTCGGCGCTAAAGGGGAACAGGATGATACGGTTCCTACTTCCTTATGCGACGTGTCAGGTGGCGGGCTTCACCTCCTTTTTGGCTGGTATGGATGGGCCGATGCAGGACCCGGGCCGCGGCTGCCACCGCGGACCCGGCCATACCGGGCCGCCTCTCCGGCGGCAAAAACAAAAATCCACCGGCTTCTCTTCAGAGAGCCGGTGGATTTTTTGCAGTCTGGGGAGTGACTCAGGCCAGCTTGGCCTTGGCCATCTCGGTGAGCTGGGTGAAGGCGGCCTTGTCGTTGACAGCCATCTCGGCCAGCATCTTCCGGTTGATCTCCACGCCGGCCTTCTTCAGGCCGTTCATGAAGGTGGAGTAGTTCATGCCGTTCATCTTGCAGGCGGCAGAGATACGGGTGATCCACAGGGAACGGAAGTCCCGCTTCTTTAGCCGGCGGCCGGTGTAGGCGTACTTCAGGGACTTCATGACCTGCTCGTTGGCCATCTTGAAGTGCTTGCTCTTGGCACCCCAGTAACCCTTCGCCAGCTTGAGGACTTTATTTCTTCTCTTGCGCGTCATCATCGCGCCCTTGACTCTAGCCATTTGATTAGCCTCCTATGTTATGGTAAAAGATTCTTATTTATAGGGGATCATGCGCTTGATGGCGGGCTCGTTGGTCTTGTCCGCGTAAGCGCCGGCGCGGAGGCCTCTCTTGCGCTTGGTGTCCTTGCCGTGGCCGTTGAGCAGGTGGGATTTGAAAGCATGCGCGCGCTTGACCTTGCCGGTCTTGGTGAGGCTGAATCTCTTTTTTGCGCCGCTGTGGGTCTTCAGCTTGATCTTAGCCATATCTGTTGACTCCTTTTCGTTACTTTTTGGCTTCCTTGGCGTCCTTGGAGACCTTCGGGGACAGGAACATGTTCATGTGGCGGCCGTCCAGCTTGGGGTCCTTGTCCATGACGGCGACCTCGCCGCAGTCCTCCGCGAACTTGAGAAGCAGCTTCCGGCCAATGTCGGTGTGGGCCATCTCCCGGCCGCGGAAACGGACGGTGACCTTCACCCGGTTGCCCTCGGCCAGGAACTTTTGGGCGTTGCGGAGCTTGACGTTGAAGTCGTTGACGTCGATGCCAGGGGACATGCGCACCTCTTTGATCTCCACGACGCGCTGATTCTTCCTGGCCTCCTTCTCCCGCTTGGACTGCTCGAACTTGAACTTGCCGTAGTCCATGAGCTTGCAGACGGGGGGATTGGCCGTGGGAGAGATCTTGACCAGGTCCAGGCTGGCCTCCTCGGCCTTTGCCAGGGCCTCCCGGGCGGACATGATGCCCAGCTGTTCTCCGCTCTCGGAGATCAGGCGGACCTCCCGGTCCCGGATCTCGTCGTTGATCTGATGACTCATGTTGCTGATACGAAAGCACCTCCTAAATTCTAGTCAAAAAAAGACGGACACCCGGAAGGGTACCCGCAATCGACACATCAAAACCACGCCGCAAAGCGGCGGGGACTTTTCCATGTAGACCTCTTTGCCGTCGGCTGGAGGTGAGGACGGGGGTACCGTTCCTGCTTTATTTTGCCCAATTAGTATATCAGCCCCCACCATCCATGTCAAGTCTTTTTTGCCAGAGATTTTGGCCTTGGAAATATACCGTCCGCTTGACAGGGGCGGGGAAAGTAGGTATGATGATTCTGCCAATAGACGAAATGCCGAAACATGAAAACAGCGCCGCCGTCTTCGCGCGGTGGGGAAAAGGGGGAGACCGTTATGATGCTGACCACCACAGAGCGCATCTCCGGCCTGGAGACAGAGACCCTGGGCCTGGTCCAGGGGAGCACCATCCAGTCCAAGAACATCGGCAAGGACATCACCCAGGGGTTCAAGACCCTGGTGGGCGGGGAGCTGAGGGCCTACACCGAGATGATGAACGAGGCCCGGGCCCTGGCCACCCAGCGCATGGTGAAGCAGGCCGAGGACCTGGGGGCCGACGCCGTGGTCTGCGTGCGCTACGCCTCGGCCTCCATCATGCAGGGGGCCGCCGAGGTCATGGCCTACGGCACGGCGGTGAAATTCCTATAGGCAGCGGAAGAGGACCCGCGCCCCAGCAGGGGCGCGGGTCCTTTTTGCCCTTGGGGCCTGTCAGAAAATCGGCGGTGTGCCCAGTGGACAAAAGAACCGCCGGGTGGGAGCGCTGACAGCGTTCAAACAGGTCCTAGTCCTGAAAGGTGAAGATATCCTCCACCGTACAGCCGAAGACCCTGGCGATATCCATGGCCAGCCTGAGGGAGGGGTTGTAGCGGCCCGCCTCCAGGTTGCCGATGGTCTCCCGGCGGACCCCCACCAGCCGGGCCAGCTCCTCCTGCTTGAGCCCGTCCCGGGCCCGGAG
>CALXDL010000042.1 GCA_944387055.1 uncultured Oscillospiraceae bacterium | reverse complement strand
AGGACGGGACGGACACCATCACTTTTGATGACCTCAAGACCGCCCTTGCCGATATGAAAACAGGTTCGGATTTGGATTGCTCAACGGCACCACGTCGGAGCAAGCTTTGTATCGCTTGCTCCGACTTTTTTCAAAAGTCAGAGCGCGCCCGCTCCCTTGCTCCTCCTTTCCAGACCGGACTCGCTTACACCGGACTTCGGTTTGGGTCGGGCGCATATGCCCAGGCATAATCGGGCCATCCTTTGTCTGGCATATGTTTTGACGCGCGATCCCCGCGAGCACGAATGAGGCACCGAAAGAAACCATGTTCTGTATGATGGAGGGCGAGGAATGAAAGAGAAAAGCAACATGATCGTATTACCCTGCGACTGCAGATGCTGTATGCTCGTCATCGAAAAAACGGTCTGGGAAGATGGGGATGTCAGTTATAATATCTCGGTGCAAGATTCCAGATACGATCACAACTATAACACTGTATGGGGCAGGATCAAACGGGCTGCCAAAGTATTGTTTGGAAAGCCCGTTTCCTATAACGATCTATACCTGGAAGGGAAAGAGAGGTTCCATAAGCTGATCGAAGATATGGAACGGTTGGAGGCATGGGGATACACCGAGGAGACGCAGCAGTGAACGCTGGGAGCGTGCCGTTTTTGCCAGGAAGGGCAGTCCTCACGCTGCACTGCTTTCCCGCCTCTCTCCTCATCCTGCGCATGTGGGAGGCGCGTTCCCGCGGTCTCGTCCGACCGCTCAGGGAACGCGCCTCCCGCTCTATTTACGATCCTTTTCCATCCTGCTATAATAGGGTCGATCTACTATGAGACCGGAGGTAACGTTTATGGCGATCGCACGGCGGCCGAAACTTGAAAAACAAGTCCCTTATCGGTTGGAGGACGTATCCGCGGCCCTGTCGTCTGTCCTCCCCAAGATGGCCGGGTATAAGGTCGAGGAGGTCCGGCCGGCCGATCACGCGTTCCGCGTGAAGAAAAAGTCCACCCTCACCCGCACGGGAGCGACCGTCCGGATCCATTTGTCTGCGAAGGATCCCAGCATCACCATCGTCGAAATGGCGGCAGCGCCCAACCTCCCCACGCAGATATTCGATATCGGAGGCACGATGTCGCAGGCCATGGAGACGATCTGGCAGCACCTATCCAGGGAACTGGAGAACTATCGCGAGGCCGCTGTGTCCTCTGATGGAGCAGCAGGCGGAAGCGAGATCACACGATGATAGCAAGGCCCTCGCCGCCCTGGAAACAGCATATCCCTGACAGGAGGCGCGTCTGCACGAGCGGCGCGGTCATCCGATGTCCAGGGCATCTTCCCTCAGCCGTTTCTTCCCCGCCGGAGCAAAGCGCGCTTTGCTCCGGCGGTCTTTTATGCTTTTTCCCCTCTTCCAGCGGCTCCTCTCCCCCTGCTATCTGATTTTTTTGCGGTCTCCACCTGAAAAATAATCAAATGATCTTGCAAAATGGAGCAATATCTGGGAAACTATAGGAGAGCGTCCCATTGGAGGAGGCCGGACGTGTGCGGCTTTCTCCGATGGGACCATGAGAGAGGGAGGATATCATATGCGAAAAAGAACAAGAGCAATTTCTCTGGTGCTGACAGTCCTGCTGCTTGCAGGCCTGCTGGCCGTCCCGGCCTCGGCCGCGGGCAAGCCGTACATCAAGCAGGTGGAAGCGGGCAATCGTGGCTCCTGGGCGGTGACCAGCGAGGGCGATCTGTACGGCTGGGGACAGTGCGTCACCGCCAAGCTGTTCAACGGCTCCACCACATCCAGCAGCCCCATTAAACTCATGTCCGGGGTCAAGTCGGTATCGGTCAGCTCGGCAGAGAACCAGCCCGTCATGTCCGTATGGAACGATGGTTTCAACTATGGCGCCGCGTCGGGCACAGTGCTGGCTATCGTCAAGGAAAACGGCGATCTATACACCTGGGGGGACAACACCTGCTTCCAGCTGGGCAAAGGTTACTATGAGGCCGTACAGGACAGCTACGAACCGTACTTCGTCATGGGCGACGTGGTAAAGGCCGCCACCAACGACCACTCCTGCGCTGCCATCACCGAGGACGGCGATCTCTACTTCTGGGGCCATAACATCGTCTATGGCTACGGAAACAATGCGACCGAGCTCTATGACAAGCCCACTGTCATCCTCACCGATGTGAAAGACGTGGAGTTGAGCGAGTACAACGTGGTGGCGCTGAAGAACGACGGCTCGGTCTGGATGATGGGCGGCACCCACTACGGTGCCATGGCCCGGGACGAGGGCAAGGTGGGCAGTCTGGTCAACCAGATGACCAAGGTCATGGACGGCTGCCAGGACATCGCCGCCGGCAGCGGCTTCACCATGGCCCTCAAAAACGACGGCACCCTCTACGGCTGGGGCTCCAATGCCTTTGCCGCCCTGGGCATCCATTGGAACAAAGCGGAATATACAGCGACCCCCACAGTGGTAGCTACCGGGGTAAAGAGTGTGGATGCGGGCAACCACAACGCCTACTTTATCAAGAGCGACGATTCCCTTTGGGTCACCGGAGACGGACAGCGAGGACAGCGAGGACAGGGCAACGATATGTCCTATTTTGATACAATATCCAACACGTATAAACTGTACCGCTATTATCCCGAACAGATCGACACCAACGTCCACTCTGTCTCCGCAGGAGCTGCACATGTGCTCTATCTGAAAAATGACGGAACCATGTGGGGCTGCGGCCGGGAAGGTCAGGGACTGATCACCCTTGGCCGCGGAAGCGACACATGGGGCAGTGAGGTCTACATCGACGGTGAATACAGCGGCCATAGCGCTTACTGCTGTCGGCCGGTCAAGTGCGGCCTGTCCTACGGCTCCTTCGCCGGGATGTTCGGCCCGATCCAGGAGGAAGTGGAACTGGTGGCCGGCTTCTCCGACGTGGCCGCCGACGCCTACTACCGCCAGGCGGTGGAATGGGCGGTGGACGAGGGGATCACCAGCGGCACCGGCGCCACCACCTTCTCGCCCAACGCTCCCTGCACCCGCGCCCAGATCATCACCTTCCTGTGGCGGGCGGAAGGGTCACCCAAGGCGGAACACCTCTATGGGGTGTGGGACGTGACCGCTGACAAATATTATTTCGACGCCGTGCAGTGGGCGGCGGAACAGGACATCATCGACCACTTCGGCAACTTCGATCCCGACGCTCCCTGCACCCGCGCCATGGCGGTGGAGTTCATGTGGCTGGCCGCCGGAGCACAGGCCATCTCCATGGACACCGGCTTCACCGATGTGCCTGCCAGCGCCTCTTACAGCACCGCCGTGGAGTGGGCGGTGAACCACGGCATCACCAGCGGCACCAGCGCCACCACCTTCTCACCGGACAAGAGCTGCACCCGCGCCCAGATCGTGACGTTCCTGTATCGCGGGTCCGACCTGTGAGCCTTTTGTAGATGGCGTGGCGGCGTCTTGACCTCTATGCAGGCGGAGATATCCAACAGGAGGAGCTGGCAGATCACTGCCAGCTCCTCCTGTTCGTATCTCTGGACGGTACGGCCTCTCTCCTGGCCATATGGCGCGAATGGCGATACAGGACTTGCGGCAGCTGGCAAAGGGACCCAGATCACGGTCCAGCACAGGCGGTGGTGGTCTGGAGAGGAGCTGCGGCAACATGCGTGAGAGGCGGCTTTTGAAGAAGTCGCCGCGAACGATATGACGTCCGCGGCGACTTGGTCAGAATGTCGGGACCAGCACGCCGGCGGTCTCCGCCCCGGCTTGGAACGTCCTGCCGGGGAGGCGGCGGATCGTCCCTTCCGGCCACAGGGCCAGGAACGGCTCTACTCCAGCGACCTCCGGCAGGCCATAGGGCGCGTGACGGTAGTGCATGGGCACCAGCCAGCGCGGTGCGAGGGACTGGCAGACCCGCTTGGCGGCCTGGGCATCCAGGGTATATACGCCGCCCACAGGCACCAGCACGCCATCCACAGGGCCGATGGCGGTCAGCTGCTCTGCGGTCAGCGGGTGGCCCAGGTCTCCCAAGTGCGCCACGGACACGTCCCCCGCCGTGAACACCCGGATCATGTTGGTCCCCCGGAGCGCGCCGCCCTGGTCATCGTGGAACGTGGGCACCTCCCGTACGGTGAACGGGCTCTCTCGCTCCGAAAGGGGCGCTACGGCGTCCACCGCATCATGGTCGAAGTGATGATGGCTGCAATAGACCGCGTGGGCAGCGGTCCGCAGCGGCGGATACCCCTCCACGCCCGTGTAAGGATCCGTGACGATCCGGTAGCCGTCCTGTTCCAGCAGGAAGCAGGCATGTCCCAGCCAAGTGATCTCCATCGCTGTACCTCCCTTTTCAAGTCCCCCCCTGCGCTCCATTCTCCAGCCGAGGCGCGAGGCGGGATGCTGTGTCCCTTCCATGATAGCGGATCCCGTCCGGTTTGTCATCCCTGTTTTCCCTCTGTGCCAGCAGATGTCTCCACTTCTGCTCTCGCGCACGATGGCATGGGGCGGATCCGTCTGATCAGGCTTTCTATGGTTGCGTTTTTCCGCCGCCGGCGTTACAATAACAGTGCATCTGTCTACATCAGACCACTCGAGGGGAAAATTCGAACATTGGAGGAGACTGATATGACCTATCAGGAAGCATTGGAAGCCGCCCGCGGGGCGATGGGTCCGTACTGCAAGGCCTGCCCGATCTGCAACGGCTTGGCCTGCAAGAACCAGATCCCCGGCCCGGGCGCCAAGGGCATCGGCACCGGATTCATCCGCAACTATCAGAAGTGGCAGGAGCTGTGTGTCAACATGGACACGATCTGCGAGAACAAGCCCGTGGATACCTCCTTCGACTTCTTCGGCAAGACGGTGGATATCCCGGTCTTCGCCGCGCCCGTGGGCGCCATGACGCTCCACTATGGCGACAAATATAACGACCTCCAGTACAATGAGACCTTGGTCTCCGCCTGCGCGGCGGCTGGTATCGCCGCCTTTACCGGCGATGGCACCGATCCCGCCGTCATGGAGGGCGCGGCCAAGGCGCTGGCCCAGAACGGCGGCTGCGGCGTGCCCACCATCAAGCCCTGGAACATGGAGACCGTAAAGGAGAAGCTGGAGCTGGTGAAGGCCGCCTCCCCCATCGCCATCGCCATGGATATCGACGCCGCCGGCCTGCCCTTCCTGAAAGGGCTGACCCCGCCCGCGGGCAGCAAGACCGTGGAGGAGCTGCGGCAGATCGTCGCCTGGGCGGAGAAGCCCTTCATCCTCAAGGGCATCATGACGGTGGACGGCGCCAAGAAAGCCCTGGACGCCGGTGCCAAGGGCATCGTGGTCTCCAACCACGGCGGCCGCGTGCTCGATCAGTGCCCTGCCACCGCCGAGGTCCTGCCCGCCATCGCGGACGCAGTGGGCGGTCAGATGACCATCCTGGTGGACGGCGGCATCCGCTCCGGTATGGACGTGTTCAAGGCGCTGGCCCTGGGCGCGGACGCGGTGCTGATCGGCCGGCCGTTCGTGAACATGGTCTATGGCGCCGGTGCAGAAGGCGTCAAGGCCTTCACGGAAAAGCTCAAGGCGGAGCTGGCGGACACGATGGCCATGTGCGGTGCCCACGCCTTGGCGGACATCCGCCGTTCCATGCTCTACGGCTATTCCCACTGACTGGGGCAGATAGGAGAAAGAGGGCGGAGGGATGCTTACCGGCATCCCTCCGCCCTCTTTCCCGCTGGTATCAGAACACACACTCGGCGGTAAAACACACACCGCCGGGACCGATGCCCTCCATCCGATAGGTCTCTCCCTCCCGGAAGCCCACCAACCGCAGCTCCTGGCCCAGTGTGGCCTCCCGGCTGTAGTTGATGAAGAACGCCTGCGGCGGACGGTCCTGGAGGTCAGCGGGCAGGTAGTCCCACACGATGTCGGCATAGTTGCCGCTGTACAGATGGCCGTTGCCGTCCAGATCCGACCACACCACCCGGCGCACGCCCAGCTCTTCTGTCCCCTCCCGGGGCAGGAGGAGCTTTTTCGTCGCCGGACAGTCGATGGTCTTGGGGCAAGTCCCCAGCGCCTTGGCGGTGAACGCCTCAGGCCGCATGATCCGCCGGGTCTCCGGGTCCACCAGGATCCAATCGCTCCGCACGGACACGCACAGCCGCCCCGTCTGATCGGTCATCTCGAAGACCCGCTGCATATGGGCGCCCTTCACCCCGTCCTCCCAGGTGGTGACCGTGAGGACGTCCCGTGCGTGGGGGCAGGCATGGATGCGCACCGCCAAGCGGGACAGCAAGAACACCTCGCGCCGGGACAGCAGGATCTCGTGGGTCAGTCCCCGCGCGTCATAATCATAGCCGGCGAACGCGGCGGCCTTGCTCACCAGCGCGGACACGCGCGCCCGTTTGTGCCGGTCACAATCCGCGAACGTCAGCTCTTCCTTGCGGCTGTAGCTGTTTTCTGTCAAGATCTCGTCGAATGGTCCCATCTGATACTGCTCCTTCCTGTGGACGTTCTCCCCGAGTCCGGTCGTGCCTGCGGCCAAGGGGCCCGGTCCTCTCATCCAGGTCCCCCCGCTCTGCGCTCGAGCGCGGGGCGCTCATATAGACACAGGCGGGCCGAAGCCCGCCGCACTGACAGCCGGTCCGCCGCCCGGGCGCGAAGCAGCCGCCTCCGCCCTTCGGGTCCGCCCGGCACACCATCGAAACATCTCTCCGGCTCTTTCGGGCGAGCGCCGTGCGCCCGATCGTCGGCCTGACGGCCGAAGCTCAGTCACGCACATGAGGCCGCATGTCCATAGGACGCGCTCGGCCCGTCCTGGGGCCACGGCAGCAAAGCGTGCCGCGCCAGCCCTGATATCGAAGATGATATCACACCCCGTGCTTTTTCACAAGCTGCGGACATTGACTTTTTTCCATCCTGTGGTATGATAGTTTTATCAAGGACAAGGAGGAATCTTCCAATGGACAAGTCTGTCATCTCCACCACCAACGCCCCCGGTGCCATTGGCCCTTATTCCCAGGCCTGGGTCGTAGGCGACATGATCTTCGCTTCCGGTCAGATCCCTGTGGATCCCGCCACTGGTGAGATCCCCGCTGGTATCGCCGCTCAGACTGAGCAGAGCTGCAAGAACGTGAAGGCCCTCATGGAGGCTGCCGGTGTCACCATGGACAATGTGGTCAAGACCACCTGCTTCCTGGCTGATATCGCCGACTTCACCGCTTTCAACGAGGTCTATGCCAAGTATTTCACCTCGAAGCCCGCCCGCAGCTGCGTGGCGGTCAAAGATCTGCCCAAGGGCGTTCTGTGCGAGATCGAGGCCATCGCTGCGAAGTGATCGGCCGTTCGTCCATGGTGTGTGGACAGCTGTGATGATGACGACGGGAGACCGGCTCAGCCGGTCTCCCGCCTTCTCATTTCCGCAGGAACACGATGCCCAGGGTGTCCGGGCCACAGTGGCAGAAGATGGTGCAGCCCGCCTGGCACTCCATGATCTCACGGAAGCGGCCGTCCGCCTCCAAGGCACGGCGCGCCGCCTCCCGGATGCCCGGCGTGCGGCAGGTATCCACCAGGAACACCCGGTCCGTGTCGATGTCTGTCCGGCCCGCCAGGCGCTCGCGCACATAGTCCGCCACGACCTTTTCCATGGAGCCGCGGTATTTCTTCGTAACGGACATCCGCCCGTCGATGACTTCCACACAGGGGTGGAGCTTCAGCAGGTTGGCCCCCAGCGCGGTGACGGCAGAACAGCGGCCGCCCTTTTTCATATAGTCCAGCCGGTCCAGGATGAAGCTGGTCTCTACCCGGGTGGTCATATCCTCCAGCAGGGCCAATATCTCCCCTACCGACCGCCCAGCCCGCGCCGCCTCTGCGGCAGCCAGGACCAGCATCCCATGGCCTACGGTCAGGTTCGCCGAATCCACCACATAGACATCCGGCACCTCCTCCGCCGCCAGTTTGGCATTCTGGTGGCAGCATGAGAACGTCGTGCCGATGTTCACATGGATGACCGCGTCATAGTGCTCCATAAAGCGGCGGAACGCATCTTCATAGTCTCCGATGCTGACGGCGTTGGTGGTGGTGATCTCTCCTCCGGCATCCACATGGGCCGCGATATCCGCCGTACGGATGTCCACGCCATCCCGATACAGCCGGCCGCCTTTGGCGATGCCCAGGGGCAGTACAGTGATATCATACCGCTCCAATACGCCGGCGGGCAGGTCACAGGTACTGTCGGTCGTGATCTTGATCATGTGTTCCTCCTTATGCCCCAGATGGGGCCGATCCTCAAGTCCTGTCATTGTATCATAGTTCCACCCGAAAAGCTACTATATGAGGGGATCCTTTTTCCTCTTTCGAGGCGCTTCTCTCTGCGCCGCAGGAAAAAAGAGGTGCCCCGGCAGAAGATCTTGCCGAGGCGCCTTTCAAAGTCTCACGATCTTCGCAGACAGGTCCGCCGCGTCCGCCAAGTCATGGGTCACCAGCAATACCGGCCCTACCGCCGCCTGGCGGATACAGGCGATGGCCCGAGCGCGGTTCTCCCCATCCAAACCGGTGAAGGGCTCGTCCAGCGCCAGCAGGTCCCAGGGCGCTGACAGCGCCCTGGCCAAGGACAGCCGCCGTTTCATGCCCCCGGACCAGGTGGACACCGGCGCATCTCCAGCGGACGCGAGGCCCAATGCCTCCAGCAGCGTCCGGGCAGCATCCTCGTCATAGGCTCCGCCCAAAACGAAGCGCAGGTTCTCCCGCGCGTTCAGATGCTCCAAGAGCCGATCCTCCTGGAACACCGCAGACAGTCTCCGTCCCTCCAGGCCCAGCACCCGACCGCTGTCCGCCCGTTCCAGGCCCAACAGGATGCGCAGCAGCGTGGTCTTGCCCGCGCCGGAAGGCGCCATGAGACAAGTGACGCCCGGCCCGGCGGTAAAGGACACTCGGTCCAGCACTTGCCGCCCGCTGTAAGACTTGCATACTTCTCGCACGATCACTTCCATCCCCGGCCCACCTTTCGCGCCAGCAGATCCACGCCCCGCACGAACAGCCGCTCGAACACCACGGACACTGCGGCGATGACGGCGGTCCAGGCGAACAGGTCCGGCGTCTGGAAGTAGACTTTCGCCGTATAGAGCCGCTCACCGATGGTGCCAGCGGGCAAGCCGATGACCTCCGCCGCGATCCCGGCCTTCCAGCACAGGCCCAGGGAGAGCGACAGGGCCGAGCGCAGATAGGGCAGCACCTGGGGCAGCCAGATGCCCCAGAGCGTCCGCCGGAAAGGCACCCGGAACACCCGGGCCATCTCCAGCAGACGCCGGTCCGCCTGGCCGACGCCCTCCAGCACGTTCAGATATACCGGTGGGAACACCATCAGGGCGGAGATGAAGAACGCCAGAGACTCCGCATCCAGCCACACCAGCGCCAAGATGATGAAGGACACCACAGGCACCGTCTTGATCACCGCCACCAGGGGCGCCAGCAGCTCTCGGATCCACTGCCGCCAAGCTGCCAGGATCGCCAGGAGCACCGCTGCTGTGCAGGCAAACAGGAACCCTCCCAGGATCCGCCCGGCGGACCGGCCTACGGTCAGCCAAAAGGCCGCCGTCCGCGCCAGCTCCCACAGGCGGGCCAGCGCAGAGAGCGGCGATGCCAGCAGCAGGTCTCCATGCGGCCAGACTGCCACCATGGCCATGCTGGCCGCCTGCCACACCAGCAGCCAGAAGAGGACGGCCCACAGCCGGACCGTCCCCTGTCTGGAAGTTGGGACGTTCCGTCCCCGATCATGCCCCATAGTAGAAGTCGCTGCCGGGCAGCGCGCCGCCCACAGAGTCCGGATCCGCGTCGAAGAGCACCTGGAGATAGCCGGAGAGCTTGTCCTCCATCTCGCCGCCCGTGATGCACACGATATTGCATGCCGGGAGGGCCTTCTCCGCCACGGCCGTCTCCACGATATCATATGCCCCGATGAGGGCCGCGGCCTCAGACACATTGGCGTTCACCCACTCCACAGAGGCGGCATACTCCTCGAGGAACTGGTCCACCGCCGCAGCATGCTGCTCCACGAACTCCTTCCGTGCCACCACGACGCCGGTGAGCAGAGCCGAACCGTTGTCCAAGGAATCCCACTCCTGAGTCAGGTCCAGGGCCACCCGGAGGTCCGGCAGTTTGCCTTGGGCCACGGTGACGAAAGGCTGCGGGAGCATGGCGATGGTAGCCGCGCCGGTGGCCAGAGCGGCCACACATTCGCTGTGTTCACTCTTCCAATCGATGACTACGTCTGCGTCGGGATCGAGTCCGTTCTCGCGAAGGAGATACCGCAGGGCATATTCCGGCGTGCTGCCTTTGCCGGAAGCCACGATGGTCTTCCCCGCCAGGTCCGCCATAGAAGACACCGCATTGCCGTTCTCCACCACGTAGAGTACGCCCAGGGTGTTCACCGCCAAGGTCACGATGCCGCCATCCGTCCTCTCATAGAGGACGGATGCCAAGTTGGCCGGTACGCAGGCGATATCCAGCTCCCCCTGCATCAGCGCAGGGGTCACCTCGTCTGCTGAAGCCGCCAGCGTGAACGTATAGGTATTGGCCGTCTCCGCGCCGCTCTCAGCGTCGCTCATCAGCTTCACCATGCCCATGGCCGTGGGGCCCTTCAAGGCCGCCGCCCGGATGGTGACCGGCTCTTCCGCCGGCTCTTGCGCAGGCTCGCCCCCACAGGCGGCCAGCGACACGCTCATGACCAGCGCCAGCAACAGCGCTGCTCCCCGTTTCATCTGCATCATCATGATGGTCCCTCCTTCTGATCTGTCTGTCCTCTCACTGCGTCCTCCGGCGCATACACGGTCTTGGCCGTGATGCCCGGCAGGCGCCCGATCTTCCCGGACAGGGCGGATATCTCGTCCGCAGGCGCGTCGATCGCCACACTGATGATATTCACGCCCCGCTGCCGGTACGGCACGCCCATACGGCCGATGATGGAGCCGCTGTAACGGTGGAGCAGTTCGTTGAGTTCCCGCACAGACGTCCCCTCTCGGACGATGATGGCCAGGACCGCCACGCGTGTCTCCATCCCTTATCCTCCTCCCGGTGTTTGAAAAGCCCCCTCCGCCGTTCCGGCAGAGGGGGCTGTGCACAGCTGACCAAGGCACGGACAGCCCGCGCCTTAGGATCCCCGTCTCATGGCTCGGAGCGTATCCTCGCCGGTCAGAACGTCAGGGTCACGCATATCCGTCGGCAGTCAGGTCCCCTTCCTGCTGACGAACTGATCATACCATATAGGCCCAGTGCTGTCAACAGCGGCCAAAGCACCATGTCAGAGTGCGGATCTCCTGGGCCAGCGCCGCATCCGGCAGCGCCGCCAGACGCCAGCGCCAGTTGCCCTCCGCTACGCCGGGCACATTGATCCGCGCCTCGCTGCCCAGGCCCAGATGATCCTGGAGCTGGGCCACGAACAGCTCCGCCACGCTCCCCTGCCCTGCCCGCAGCAAAGCCAGGCGGACCGACTCCCGGTCCGAAGCCCCCAGATAGGTCTCGGCGAACGCCCGCTCCGCCTCCGAGGCCTGGTCATACCAGCCCAGGATCGTGTCGTTGTCGTGGGTGCCGGTATAGCAGACGCAGTGGCGGGGATGATGATGGGGAAGATAGGCGTTGTCTGGACCGGAGAAAGCGAACTCCAGTACCTTCATCCCAGGCAAGCCCGCCCTGTCCCGCAGGCGATGGACCCCATCCGTCAGGATGCCCAGGTCCTCAGCGATGTATGTGATGTGGGGGAACCAGGAGGTCAGAACGCCCAGCAGTGCCATGCCAGGCCCCTGTTCCCAGGTCCCCTCTTTGGCGGTCTTTGCCCCGGCTGGGACCGCCCAATATTGCTCGAAGGCCCGGAAATGGTCGATACGGATGGCATCGAAGAGATGCGAGGCACCTTCCACCCGCCGGATCCACCATCCGAAGCCGTCCGCCTGCTGCGCCTTCCAGTCGTAGAGCGGGTTGCCCCAGAGCTGGCCCTCAGCGGAAAAGTAGTCCGGCGGGACCCCTGCCACTTTCTCGGGCCGCCCTTGACTGTCCAGCAGGAATTCCCGCCGTTCGCTCCAGACGTCCGCACTGTCCAAAGAGACATAGATGGGCAGGTCCCCGATGAGCTTCACGCCATGGGCGTTGGCGTAGGTCTTGAGCGCCTCCCATTGGGTGAAGAACCAGAACTGGACGCTCTCGTGGAACGCCACCTCCCCGCACAGCTCTATCCGCTGGCGCTCCACCGCCGCCGGGTCGTGCTGGCGCAGGGCCTCATCAGGCCATCTATACCAGGGCAGATCTCCAAAAGACGATTTGATGGCACGATACGATGCGTATTCTTTCAGCCATGGATGACGCTCTGTAAAGTCTCGGACCTCCTGCGCCTTGGCGCCGCTGAGTCGGGAGAACGCCTTGCGCAGCAGCTTCTCCCGGCTGGCATATACGGCCGGGTAGTCGATGGGCTTTCCGGCAGGGACCTGCGCAGCCTCCAGGTCCTCTCGATCCAGCAGTCCCTCCCCGGCCAGTCCCTCCAAATCGATGAACAGCGGGTTCCCCGCGAACGTAGACACGCTGGTGTAAGGGGAATCTCCAGCTCCGGTCGGGCCCACCGGCAGCACCTGCCACCACCGCTGGCCAGCGGCACACAGGAAGTCCACGAATCCCCTGGCCTCTTTGCCCAGGGTCCCGATACCATAGTGCCCTGGCAGGGAGAAGATGGGCAGCAGGATGCCCGCGGAACGCTCCATCACAAACAGCTCCTTTCCCGTACGATATCTGTTCTATTTTATGCACAGCTCTGCCAGGTGTCAAGGAACGTCCGCATCGTCCGCTCCCCACTGGACTGGCGAAAAGGTCTCCGGCCGGCGTCTTGCCGGTCTTGCAAGAAGGATCCGCCGCCTTCGATAGCGCGCGCTGACGTCTCTCTTCACAGACCAGCCGGAGCGCCCCCTCCTCTCGGATAGGGCGCTCCTCCATCTGCTCTAGATCCCGGGCCATTTCATCGCACGCGCTGGAAACGCCGGTCACACCATAGACTCCGGACGCACGATCGCATCGAACGCCTCGCCGGACAGCAGCCCCAGGGACACCACTGCCTCCCGCAAAGTGATGCCCTCTGCCAGGGCTTTCTTGGCGCACCGGGCCGCGGCCTCGTATCCGATCTCCGGCGTCAGGCAAGTGACCAGCATGAGAGATCTCTGCAGGTTCTGTGCCATGCGCTCTTCATCCGGGACGATGCCCTCCACGCAGTGGACTCGGAACGAGTCCATGGCATCCGTCAGCAGGCGGGCAGAGGTGAGGAAGTCGTAAGCCGCTACTGGCAGGAACACGTTGAGTTGGAAATTCCCCTGGCTAGCGGCAATGCCCACCGCCGCATCGTTCCCCATCACTTGGACCGCCACCATCGTGACCGCTTCGCACTGGGTGGTGTTGACCTTGCCCGGCATGATGCTGCTGCCAGGCTCGTTCTCCGGGATGTGCAGTTCTCCGAAGCCGCAGCGCGGACCGCTGGCCTCCCAGCGGATATCATTGGCGATCTTCATCAGATTCGCAGCCAAAGCTTTCAGCGCCCCGTGGGCGAACACCAGCGCGTCTTTGCTGGTGAGGGCATGGAACTTGTTCCCGTCTGGCTGGAAATCCTCCCCCGTCAGTGCCCGGAGCTGCTGGCACACCATCGCGTCGAACCCCTTGGGCGCATTGAGCCCCGTGCCCACCGCCGTACCGCCGATGGCCAGCTTCCGCAGCTCTGACAGTGCCAGGCGCAGCATCCGGCACGGGGCCGCCACACCTTCCCGCCAACCAGAGACCTCCTGAGCGAACTTCAGCGGCGTCGCGTCCTGGAGGTGCGTCCTGCCGATGCGGATCAGATCCGGATAAGCCGCCTCCAGCGTGGCGAAAGCACCCTGGAGACGCTCTGCTGCCGGCAATACGCCCTCTGTCACCGCCAGGACTGCCGCGATGTGCAAAGCGGAGGGGAACGTATCGTTGCTGGACTGTGACGCGTTCACCTGATCGTTGGGATGGAGGGGGATGCCTCGCTCCGCTGTCAAGTGGGCGATGACCTCGTTCACGTTCATATTGGTCTGGGTCCCGCTGCCCGTCTGCCACACCACCAGGGGGAACTCCCCATCCCAAGCTCCGGCGCGGATCTCCGCGCATACGGCAGCTATCGCGTCTGCCTGCGCCTGGGTCAGCTTTCCTGCGGCGGCGTTCGCGCGGGCGCAGGCCTCTTTCAAATAGGCGAAAGCAGTGATGATCTCCTTGGGCTGACGCTGTCCCCCGATCCGGAAGTTCTCCAAGCTCCGCTGGGTCTGAGCGCCCCAGTAGTGCTCTGCCGGCACGGCGATCTGCCCCATCGTATCGTGTTCCATCCGCGTGTCCATCGCAAACTCCCCCATTTTTCTCAGGATATCACCATTATAGTGGACTTTCCCCACTCCCGCAACTCTTTCCTCCCTGCCTCTGTCCCGCGCCGCCGGGGAGGATGGCCTTCCCAGCGTATCGGGCCGGGCTGGGCCTTCGTTTTCGCAGAGGGAGCGCGGGAATGGCACAGAGCCGGATGGATCCGCCCTCTTTTAGGGACCGGGATCCCCCATGAAGAAGGAGACGGACCGCCTGGAAGCGGTCCGTCTTCGATCGTTCAAGCCAGATACAGGTCCAGCAGATTTGCCAGAGTGGAGATGGAGAGATAGGTCACGCCTGCTTCCTTCACGCAGGTCCCGGCCACCTCATACGTCTCGCCGGTCTCGCTCACGCCCATGATAGCGCCGCCGGGCATGGCAGTGAACAGCGTCTGCAGATCTGCAGTCTCCGTCTGCCCCTCCTCGCGGTAGGCCACCACAGCGCCCTTGGCCGGATCCCAGCGGACATCCATACCCAGCGCCTCGGCCACCGCACGGATCGGCAGGAGGCGCGTGCCATCCTCAGCGGTCTTGATGTCCTGGCTCACCACCTGGCCGTTGACAGAGACCACGCCCTCGTCAGAGCAGGTCATATAGCCCCGGTAAGCATAGGGGAACACCAGCACGCGCTCAGGTCCGCCTTGGGCATCCTCCCAGACCAGGATACGGGTCCCGGGGATCAGGTCCTCCAGGCGGACGACGTTCTTGGTCAGATAGGGCATCAGTTCTGCCTCATCCGTGATCTTCAGGGTCGTGCCGTCGGTAGCCGTCACTTCTGTCCAGGTCATGGCCGGTGCCGGATAGATGGCGGCCATCACCTGCGGCGTCACCGCTGCGATCTCATAGAGCTGGGGCACGTCGTAATCAGCAGGGATGTTGCCAAGGATCAGGTAGGCGGTGGTGTGGGGCGGCAGGCTCATGGTCATGGCCGGTCCCACCCAAGCGTAGACCGTCTCGCCGTCCCGCAGGTCCGAAGTCTCCATGGGGTCTCCGGTGACGGCATCCAGGCAGATGATGGACTCCCCATGCAGGATCACGGTCGAGAGAGAGCCGCTGTCATCAGGGTCCTCCACAAGCAGTCCGCCGTCTTCCAGGTGGGTCAGGGTCCCCCACACCCGCACGAGGCCCGGACGGGCGGGGGCCTCCTCAGTGCCCTCTTCCGCAGCAAAGGCCGGCACGCTCAGGAGCGCGGCGCACAGGACCAGGGAGAAGATACGCAGGAACGATCTCTTCATAGAACGCTCATCCTTTCTATCGGTTTGTCTATATGGACGCATGGCCCAGGGAAAAAGTTCCCGGCCTTCCCTCTTTTTTCGCAGTGCGCAGAAAAAGAGCGCCGCCCCCGCAGGCGCGGGGGCGGCGCAGGTATGTCTTCCAGTCTCAGCAGACGCAGACGCTCACACCAACGTGTCCAGGACGGACTTGAAATCGGCGATGATGTCCTCGGGATCCTCCAGGCCGATGCTGATGCGCACCAAGCCCTCGGAGATGCCGGCCATCTTCAGCTCATCGGCGGTGTAAGTAGAATGGGTCATAGTAGCGGGGTGCTCCACCAGAGTCTCCGCATCGCCCAGGGAGACGGCGATGGTGCACAGCTGCAGCTTGTTCAGCGCCGCAGCTGTCGCGGCACGGTCAGACTTGTGTTCGATGGAGAGCATGCCGCCGGGCAGCTTCATCTGCTTAGCCGCGATCTCATGGCCCTCGAAGTCATCCAGGCCAGGATAGTACACCTTCGCCACTGCGGGATGGCCATGCAGGAACTCGGCCACCTTCTTGGCGTTGGCGCAGTGGCGCTCCATCCGGATATCCAGCGTCTTGAGGCCGCGGGCCAGCAGGAACGCATCGAACGGGCTCATGACCGCGCCCGTCATATCCTTCAGGCCGAACATCCGGCACTGGCCGATGAAGTCCGCCTTGCCGACGACGACGCCCGCGATCACATCGCCATGACCATTGAGATACTTGGTGGCACTGTGGACCACCACGTCTGCGCCAAGCTCCAGAGGACGCTGCAGGTACGGCGTGCAGAAGGTGTTGTCCACGATCACTTTGATGTTCGGGTCATAAGAATGAGCCGCCTTCGCCACTTCCGCGATATCGACGATCTTCATGGTCGGGTTGCAGGGCGTCTCCAGATAGACCACCTTCGTCTTGTCCGTCAGGGCGGCCTTCAGGTTCTCGATGTTGGTCAGGTCCACGAACTTGACGCTCACGCCGAACTTGGTGACACCATGGTTGAACAGCGCGAAGGTGCAGCCATACAGCGTGTCACTGGCGATGATCTCGTCACCGCCCACCACAGACGTCCAGATCGCGGAAGAGATGGCGCCCATGCCGGACGCAGTGCACAGCGCGGCCTCGCCGTTCTCCAGGCAGGCCATCTTCTCCTCTACAGCAGCCAGCGTCGGGTTGCCCAGGCGCGTATAGATGTAGCCGCCCTCTTGTCCCGCGAACCGGGCGCCGCCCTGTTCCACAGAGGCGAACTCAAACGTGGACGTCTGATAGATCGGCGCACACAGAGAGCCTGCCGCGTTCTCGATCTTGCCCGCGTGGATCTGCCGGGTCGCGAAGCCCATTTCCTTGTTGATGCTCATGATCGATCCTTCCTTTCTTCACCGGGTCCAGCCGCCTTCCATGGGGCCGGACAGCCTTTGCTATCCATTTTTTCGTTATCCAGTGATGTTTCGCTGCGCCAGAGGCCGCGCCTGTGAAAAGCACGGTCGGAAGGGACATTCCGCAAGGAATGTGGTGAAATTGAACAGGGAGCGGATGGACCGACCCCCCATTTTTCATCCACCTACACAGATAGCATAACACGTTTTCCCTGACGGTGTTAGTCGCTGTTTCCGAGAATCTGTTCACAGTTTTTCTAATAACTGTTTGACAGTGGGGCCATGCTGATCTATAATGGTAAAAACTGGACTTTTGGGAGAGAAGGTGCGCATATGACGTTCCAACAGCTCAACTATGTGGTGGAGATCTCCAAGTGCGGCTCGATCAACAAAGCGGCCCATAAGCTCTTCCTCTCTCAGTCGGGTATTTCCACAGCTGTGCGGGAGCTCGAACAGGAGCTTGGCATCCAGTTTTTCCTGCGCAGCAACCGGGGCGTGGAATTCACGCCGGAGGGCAAGGAGTTCCTCAGTTACGCCGTCTCCCTCCTGGAACAAAAGCATCTGATCGAGAGCCTGTATGGGGAATCTCGCCGTGCCAGTGCCCCCGCACGCTTCTCTGTATCCACTCAGCGCTACCCCTTCACGGAGGAGGCGTTCCTGCAGATGCTCCAGGAGACGGAGGAGTCGCGCTTCCGTTTCTCGATCCGGGAGACGGGTATGGACGCGGTCATCGACGACGTATACGACCATCGGGCGGACATCGGGCTCATCTTCTTGACGGATCTGACAGAGAAGATCATCCGCCGCCTCTTGGACTCTCGAGAGCTGGACTTCCATGAGATCGCCGCCGTGCCGCCCTGCATCTACGTCCGGAGGGATCATCCGCTGGTAGGGCGCGCGAGCGTGCGGGAAGAGGATCTGGCGGGTTTCCCCTATGTCTCTTTCGAGCACGGGCAAGGCGTGGCGTCAGACTTTTTCGAGGAGTATCCGCTCGTCCTCCTGAAGCGGCCGGACAAGTCCATCAGTGTCAGCGACCGGACCACGATCATGGACGTGCTCGCCAGGACCGATGCGTTCACCACCGGCAGCGGCCTCCTCTCCCGCCAGCTATCAGATCCGAATGTGGTCACTGTACCGCTGGACGGGAAGAGCGATATCCGCCTTGGATGGATCTACCCAAGGTCCGGGAAGCTCACGCCGCAGGAAGAGCGCTTCCTATCTCTGCTCAAGCATGCGGTGGAGGATTCCATCGCCTACACGCAGGCGCTCCAGCGGGCATTGTGTATGGGCTCCTGAGCGCTCCTATGGGCGATGGCCCGCTCCCATCCCATTGACGATCGTCCTTCCATCCGGTATGATGCCACTCGATCATAAGGAACGGAGGCCTGTATCATGAACGACCTTACCAATACGCTCAAGCAGTTCCTGGGCTCTGTGGCGTGGGGCGACCTTCTGGCTGCAGCGGTGACCCTGGGCCTATGCCTGCTGACAGTCCGGATCCTCACGAA
The DNA here is from genome assembly GCA_944387055.1 of uncultured Oscillospiraceae bacterium. Lineage (GTDB taxonomy): Bacteria > Bacillota > Clostridia > Oscillospirales > Oscillospiraceae > Oscillibacter. The sequence goes on along the minus strand of CALXDL010000042.1, from coordinate 4,167 downwards.
GGTGCTGCGGCGTCTGCTGGCCAAGTCCAAGCTGGATGAGCGGGTGCAGCGTTATGTGCTCACCGGCTCGCGGCTATTGCTGTATCTGCTGACCGTAGTCATCGTGGCTGAACGCCTGAACATCGACATGTCGTCCCTGGTGGCGCTGCTCTCTGTGGGCTCTCTGGGCCTCACCCTGGCAGCGGAGGACATCTTGGGCAACGTGGCCGGAGGACTGGTGATCCTCTCCTCTCATCCCTTTTCCATCGGGGACTTCATCGAGGTATCCGGCACGTCCGGCACGGTGGAGGAGATCGGCCTGAACCACACGAAGCTGGTGACGCCCGCCGGGCAGCGGGTCATGCTGCCGAACAAGGAGCTGGCCAGTTCACAGATGACCAACTACACTGTCCTGGGCCGCCGCAGGATCGACCAGAAAGTCTCCGCCAGCTATGACGCGCCTACAGAGGTGGTGAAGGCCGCCTGTCTGGAAGCGGTGGCCAACGTGGCCGGGATCCTGGCGGATCCGGCTCCCAGCGTGTACCTCACGGCCTACGGCAGCAGCTCCATCCAGTACACCATCTACTGTTGGGCCACGCCTGCGGATTATTGGAGCGCATACTTCGCTCTGGGTGAGGGGCTGCGCTCCGCTTTCGCCGCCCACGGCATAGAGATGACTTACGATCATCTCAACGTCCACATCACCGGAAAATGATCCGCGGGGCCGGAGGCCATATGGCCTCCGGCCCCGCGCTCTCTGCTTCACTCTGCACGGAGGGTATCCCGCACATCGCTGTCGAAGTACATCACCGGGTCCTGCGGCACTCCGTCTTGGCGGACCTCAAAGTGGAGGTGCGAGCCTGTTGCCATTCCGGTGGCGCCTATCGCGCCGATCATCTCCCCCGCCTGGACGATGTCCCCCGCTTCCACAGTAAAGTCCCGGCACTGTCCGTAAAGGGTGGTCAGGCCATCCCCGTGGTCAATCACCAGGTAGTTGCCCCGCTCCGTGTCATAGCCCACCTCGGTGATGGTCCCATCTGCCGCCGCCAAGACCGCCTCCCCCTGCGGGGCCGGGATATCGATGCCCGTGTGGGCCGCATAGGTCTCTCCACCCGGCTGCCACCGGTGGAAGCCATAGGGACTAGAGAGGCTGATGGTGTTGGCCCCCTGCACCGGCCACTGGAGGAAACGGCTCTCCTCCGTATCCATCGCATAGACGCCGTAGATCCAGGGATCTTCTTCTCCCGCCAGCTGAGGCAGGAGGGTCCCGCCTGGATGGTCTGTGTCGTACACCACCTTCAAACGGCCCGTGGACAGGGTGTAGGTCTTGCTTTGCTCCGAGCCGTCGGCGAAGGTCACCGTCACTGTCAGCCGGGCACCGTCCAATTGGTCGATGCTCTCCTGATTCGCCGTCCGAGGATCGCCGCTCCAGTCCACATCGCCGGTATCTGGGATCAGGAAGCCATAGCGCACCTCCGGATCATAGTCCTCCGTGACGCTGGTTCCCAAGGCCGTCACCACCTCCATCGTCATGGGCCCTTCCTCCTCTTCGCCGGAGATGGAGCCGATAACGCCGTCCCCTTCCCTGCCGGAGAACGGATGCTCCGTGCCGTTCGCTTCGGCTTCTAAAAATCCCCTCACCTCGTCTTTCGGGACGTCGGTCAGGGTCCTGCTGCGGTACAGCTCCCCCCGGTCAATGGCAAGGGAGATGGTCTGGATATCCCCTCCCTGCACCTGGAACAGGCATCCGGTGTAGTGCCCCTCTCCAGAGATCCATTTGGATCCTCCGGCCGTGCTGAACGCCAGCCCCCCATTGGCGTTGGTCCCGTAGCTCCCTCCTGTTTCGGCGGCGTAGGCCGTCAGGCCGAAGGAGAAGGTGGGCAGAGCCGTCACTGCAGTCCCATCCGCCTCGCTCTCCTTGACCTTGACGGGCCCCAGTGTCACGGAGCCCACTACCAGGGCCAGAGCACAGGCCGCACATACTGCCACCCGGAGCACCGGCCGGCGATCGTGAGGCAGCAGGCGTCTGGAAACGGACGTCTCCTCTGGTGCCACCGCCTGCCGCCGTGCGGCAGACAGCACCCGGTCATTCAGCCCGGCCGGCGGCTGGATGTGCTCCATCAAATTCCGGTAATCGTTCTTCATGGTCGTCTCCTTCCAGCAGATCTTTCAGCTTGCGCCGCGCCCGGTGCAGCCTGGTGCGGACCGTGGCCACCGGGATGTCCAGCAGCCCGGCGATCTCCTCCGTGGAATACCCCTCGGCATAGTACAGGTGGACGGGGGTGCGCAGTTTCTCCGGCAGGCGGGCCACTGCTTCCCACAGCATCCCGGCTCTGCTGTCCGTTTCCGCTTCCATCTCCGGCAGGTCTTCCAGGGCCAGCACCGGCCGCCGCAGGCGGAAGCGGTACAAGTCGTGACACCGGTTCACCGTGCACCGCAGCAGCCAGGCCCGCAGATGTTCGCTGTCCCAGCCCGCCGTGTCCTGGCCCAGCAGCCGGAGGAACACGTCCTGGTACACGTCCTCCGCGTCCTGGACGCTCTGCATCCGGCACAGGGCCAGCCGGTAGACTGCAGCGCCGTGATGCTCCATGGCATTGCGCAGCAGGGTCTCTGGATCTGTCATGCAATGCCTCCTTTCTCGTATTCGAAAGCGCCTTCACTCCATACACGCCGGGTGCAGTGGAAATGTTCCCCGCCGGAAACTATTTACGTCAGGCAGAGACAGACGCCAAGACACTTCTCTGCGAAAGGGAAGGCAGGCGCCTTTGCGCCTGCCTTCCCTCATGTCTCCTTGATACCGTAGAGCTCAAATCGCCTAATCAGGTCCTGGACCGTCAGCTTCTGCGCCAGCAGCTGCTGATAGGTGGCGCCCCGGTTCTTCCCGGCGGCGCGGAGCTTATCCATGTCTGAAAGGACCTTCTCCCGCTCCCGCAGGAGGTCTGCATACATGCGGTCATAGGCCGCCAGTCTCTCTTCGTCCGTCATCTCACACATTGAATCGGAAGTAGATCATGTCGCCGTCTTGGACCACGTACTCCTTGCCCTCGCTCCGCAGCAGCCCCTTCTCTTTGGCAGCGGCCACGCTGCCGCAGCGGATCATGTCATCATAGGCGATGACCTCCGCCCGGATGAAGCCCCGCTCGATGTCAGAGTGGATCTTGCCGGCCGCCTGGGGCGCCTTGGTCCCTTTGCGGATGGTCCAGGCCCGGCACTCGTCTTTGCCGTAGGTCAGGAAAGAGATGAGGCCCAGCAGAGCATAGGAGCATTTGATGAGGCGGTCCAGGCCGGACTCTGCCACACCCAGCTCCTCCAGGAACATCTGCTTCTCCTCGCCCTCCAGTTCGGCGATGTCCTGCTCCATCCGGGCGCAGATCGGCAGCACCTGGCTGCCCTCCGCGTCGGCGATAGCCTTCACCTGCTGATAATACGGATTGCTCTCCAGATCGGTGAATCCCGCTTCGTCTGTGTTGGCAGCGTAGATGACGGGCTTGAGGGTCAACAGGTCGGATGTGGCGATCAGCGCCGCATCCTCTTCATCGCAGGCGAACGTCCGGGCCAGGGCGCCGCCGTCCAGATGCTTTTGGAGCGCGGAGAACACATCCACCTCGTGCTGGAACTTCTTGTCGCCCTTCAATGCCTTGGTAGCCTTCTCCACACGGCGCTGGACCATCTCCAGGTCCGCAATGCCCAGCTCCATATTGATGATATCGATGTCGCGTTTGGGATCTGTGCTGCCCTCCACATGGATGACGTTCTCATCATCGAAGCAGCGGACCACATGGATGATGGCATCCGTCTCCCGGATGTTGGCCAGGAACTTGTTGCCCAGGCCCTCGCCCTTACTGGCGCCCTTGACCAGTCCCGCGATATCCACGAACTCCACCACCACCGGTGTCTTCTTGTCCGGCTGGTATATCTCTGCCAGCTTGTCCAGCCGCTCGTCCGGGACAGCCACCATCCCCACATTGGGGTCGATGGTGCAGAAGGGATAGTTGGCGCTCTCCGCCCCAGCATTGGTGATGGCGTTGAACAAAGTGGACTTGCCCACATTGGGCAGACCTACGATGCCTAATTTCATATCTATCTTTACCTATCCAGAAAGCCTTGATTTTACGGGCTTTCTGCCTTTCTCTTTATTTTGTTTACACCCTTTTTACACCCTTTTTTCTTAACTGGTGGGAGTAAAAT